>CALZIZ010000113.1 GCA_945787465.1 uncultured Desulfuromonadales bacterium | reverse complement strand
AGAGCCAGGGCGAGTTCATCGACCCGCACAGGTTTTGCGAAATAATCTCTGGCCCCCATTCGAAACATCTCGACGGCCAGTTGTTCTGACCCCTGGGCAGCCAGGACCAGAACCGGCACCGAGGGCCGACTCGACTTGAACAGGGACAACAGGTCAAAACAGGGCATTTGGTTGGTATGGGCGAGCAAAACCAGGTCGACGGGCTTGGAGAGGAAAAACTGACAGGCCTGCTGAGCCCAGGGCACGTGAACAAGGCAGCAGCGATTGAGGCGTTCGTTCAGACTCAGACGTTGAAGATAACTTTCCCCCTCGGGGTCAACAACCAGAATCGTGCCGCCAACCTCATCGCCGCCCTCTCCTGTTTTATGAAATGTATAATGAAATCTAGGAGGCTGTCCGACAATCCATGACCGGCTACAAACCCAGCTGCTTGGCCCATATTTCAGCTCCTTTTCGGCCCATAGCTAAGGCTATGAGCTCTCAAACGAGCCAAAATCTGTTCTCAAGCTTCTGGCTTTTCGCTTCGGCCCTTATTGTCGGACAGCCTCCTAGTGCCCCGTGCGGATAATCCTGTCTGTTAATTATGGCCCTTTTGCCCGCTCCGCTGTCTGCGTTGCGCCTCCTTGACTTAACACAGGCTAGGCCTGCGTCGGCGCGCCTTGACACCAAGCAAAATGTCTCAGAATTATTTGACACGACTACCCGCACGGGACACTGCCATTCCGATGAGTTTCTACAAATCAACTATTACCCGCTTCTGATATTTGTCAACAGACCCGGCGAAGAAGGGGATCAACACAAGGGGGCTGCGAAAGCAATCTCGTTTGGCGCACAGAGGCGATTACATTTTTAGAAATTTCACTGCACCCTTGGGAGAATCCTTTAGCCGATTGCCCTCCATTCCAACCGGCAGAACCTTCAGGCTCTTTCGAGAAAAATAGCTGCATGCTACTGTTTTGCCAGCCTTTCCAGCAAATCAAGAAACTGGGCTATTTTCAAATGAATGCTTCCTGGACCATCGCCTCGCTCTGCCACAGTTCGAGCTTGCAAACATCAGGGTTTAACCTCCAGCACCCCCTTCATCCCTTTATCCCGGTGGCTTTCGAAAAAGAGCAGTTTCTTGCTGCAATAGAAGATAAATTTGCCGGGCGCCGTCGGGGTGAATGAAACCAGCGTGCCGCTGGTACTGATGCTCTGCTCGATGCGAACGCCTGACTCGGGGATCTCCAGCACGAAATCGTGGGGCACCAGCAAGGTGTCCCGCACGATGGACAGCTCCACAGGATAGCCGGCCTTGACCACGATATAGTTGGGCTCAAAAAGATAGCTGTCGGCCCGAACGCTCAGTCTCTGAATGCCGTCGGCATCCTGAACGGCATCGGCGACCTGGTAGGGCTCCTGGCCCCAGCCAGAACCAACCACAACAGTGCACAACAGCAGCAACCACAGCAGCTTTTTCATGGCCACAACCTTTCTCGGGGGCTACATGGATATTTTTACCACTGTATCCCCGCTGAAGGGCCTGTCAAGAAGGGACCTTGGAGGTCGGAAGGCACCCGTTCATGCTGAGCCTGTCGAAGCATGCCATTTGTCAAAGCTCGAACGAACCGGGCCTTCGACAGGCTCAGGCCGAACGGGACACGGAAATTTCCCTGCTCTGGTGCACAACCCGTTCATGCTGAGCCTGTCGAAGCACGCGTTTGTCAAAGCTTGAACGAACCGGAATTTCGGCAGGCTCAGCACCACGAAAGGGGCCTTTTTGATTAATTTTCGTGGCCTTCATGAACTTCGTGGAAAGAATCCGGTTTTTTAGAGCAACTTCTGTTCTGGCCAATGGGCCAACAAAAAAGGCACCCGGAGGGTGCCTTTTTAGGAGTTGCGACAATTTGATTAGAGTTCAGGGTCAGCCCTTCTGAGAGGCCAGGAGCTTTCCCTTGCGCTCCTTGAGAACGGCTGCGTGGCGATCCTCTTCGGCAGCCAGCCAGGTGAAGGCCTCTTTGCCGTCCTGGGTACGGGCGTTTTTGGCCGCCAGGTGGAAATACTCGGCAAACTTCTCTTCTGCCTCGATGGCCAGATCCAGAGCCTGCAGGTCCGAGTTGGCGGACTTCAGGACTTCGTCCAGCCGTTCTGCAGAGGGGAAGATCTCGCTATCGGAAAAGCGGCGCAGGTAAGGCAAAAACTGTTCCTCATCGTCCCAGAAAGCGCCCTCCACGTACTTGGGCTCGAGCTTTTCTAGGGTCCGCAGATGCTCCACCTCGTCCTGGGACAGCCAAGTAAAAAGTTCCTTGGCAATATCGCTCTTGGCCTTTTCAGCCATGGCGGCATAAAATTTATGACCGCGTTTTTCGACTTCCATGGCCGCCCGGATGACTTCAAAACCACTGTAATCTTCCAAACCTGTCATTTATCAGACTCCTGAATTAGTTTCTGTCCGGAAACGGCCCTTTTTCACAATCTCTGCGTCAATCTGCGGGATTACTTGTGCGACGTACCATGTACGTCTCCGCGCAATCCCTTGATTTCCTTGACCTTGTAAAAAATTGCTCGTTTCCAAATCAGAAACTACGCTAGCCCCATCCATAGTTTTCGGATGGAAACGAATTAAATTTTGCCCTACTTTTAACGCAAATCCGCAAAGGCTGTCAATTGCCGAACAGTCCTTTGAGGGTATCCTGAAGGAGTT
Organism: uncultured Desulfuromonadales bacterium; assembly: GCA_945787465.1. GTDB lineage: Bacteria > Desulfobacterota > Desulfuromonadia > Desulfuromonadales > Trichloromonadaceae > CALZIZ01. Next base: position 7,568 of record CALZIZ010000113.1, on the reverse strand, counting down.
TTTTGTTAGGATCCTGCTGTTCCCCCTCCTTGGGGGCCAACTTGTCGAAGACCTTTTCCTGCAGCTTTTTCTGAATTTCTTCTTTGGCCTTCTGCTCCACCTTGCCCTTCACGGCCGAGGTGTCCAGGGCAAAGCGGGGCGATGTGGCGGTGCCGGTCACCTTCAGGGGCACCTCTCCCCAGCCCTGGGCGTCGGTTAAAAACTGCCCGAACTTGCCCCTGCTGTCGAGCTTCTGGGTCAGCTTCGGCGACAGCTTGAGATTCAGCGCCAGGTCCACCGAGCCGTCGAGCCCCAGGGTGCCCTTGGGTGCCATGCTCACATCGCGGCCGCTGAAATCGCTGGAAACCCGGACCTGGCCCTGCTCGATGGTGTAGCTGCCCTTGGCCTGGGAATAGTAGAGCTCACGCAACTCGGGCAGGTTGAGATAATCGGCCAGCCCCTGGACCAGCCCTGCGCCGGTGAGCTTGCCTTCGCCCAACACCAGGTTGCCCTTAGCGAACAGGTTGCGTTTGAGGGCCTCGGGCATGGTCCCGGTGCCGCTCATGTCGGTCTTCAGATTGAGCGACCCGAAAAGGACCCCGGCCGCCTTGGGCAAGAAGGCGGAGAGCATGGGGTCGGCCTGCACCCCCTGGATATCGAGATTCGTCTTGTAGTCGAGCCCCTTCTTGCCGAGGTCGACCCGGGCGGTCTGGTTAAAAGAGCCGCCGGCGATATTTCCGGTCAACCGGTCAACGGTGAGGACGTTGTTGACCAGCCGGTAATCGAGGGCGAAGTTGTCGATGTTGAGCCCCTGGTAGATCGTTTTGCCGATTCGCACCTTGCCGTCGGCCTTGAGGGGCAGGTCGAAGGGCCCCAGTTCCTCAGCCTTGCCCTTGCTCGGGGCGGCGGGTGCCTTGGCGGTAGCGGCAGCAGGGGCCGCCGAAGTTTTTAGTAGCGGGTCGAGCAAAAAGCGTTCGGCGTTGATCTGGCTGGTAACCGCAATCGGCTTGCCCAGCAGGTTGCTGGCCGTAAAATCGATGAAGGCCAGATTCTCGCCGGCTTTGAGCTGCAGCTGGCTGGCCGATGCGCTATCGCCCTTTAAATTGATGGTCCCGGTCAGGGCCGGCCTCAGCTCCCCCATCGTGGCCTGCACATCCTTGAGCTGCACTGTGCCGTCCTTGAGCAGTTTCACCGGAGCGTCCACAGCACCGGCCAGATTCAGGCGGGCATGGACGACACCGTTGGGATCGAGGGGGCCCAGATCCTTGACCAGGGCCTGGGGAACCGCTGCCAGCACCGAGCGGATATTCAATTCTGCGGTTTCGACAACCGCATCGAGGAGCGGTTTACTCGAATAGTTCTCGACCCGCCCCTTGACCTTCAGGCCAATGCCGTTAAAGTCCAGATCGGCTTTGTCGATATCGACCCGCGCTGCGGCCAGGTCGGTTCTGACCCCGTAATCGAGGCGCAGGTTCGCTTTCTCAAGCGGGGCATCTTTCATAGCATCGAGCACCAGGTCGAGGTCCTTAAGGGCAATCTGGCCGGAGCTGGTAATCGCCCGCGCTCCCCCCTCGGCAACCAGGTCAAGGTCGAGCTTCAGAGAGCCGAGTTTTCCCGGCAGTGCCTGGCGAAAATAGGGGGTAAAAGCGGCGACATCGAGATTGCTCAGCTTAACCTGGGCCTGGCCGGTTTGGCTTGAGGGGTCGGCTTGGCCGTCAATCTTGAGGGTCGAGCCATTAAGCTGGGCAGAAAGATTAAATGGAAAACTGCGACTTAATGAGATGTCTCTGGCATTGACATTCAGATTGTTCAATTTGAACCTGTAAGGGGCCTTGGCGTTCATGCTGTAGTCCAGCAGAAGGACCTCTCCCTCGTCAATCCCCACTTCAGAAACCAACAGGTCAAGGGGTTGCCCCTCCTTGGGTTCGGCAGACTCCGCATCCGCAGGGGCCGCTTCAGGCGCCTTCTTGGACGCCATAAGGTCGCTGAAATTGAAGGTGTCGGCCGTCAGCCGAGTCACACGAATCTGCGGTTTAACCAGGCGCACCTCATCGACCACGACCCGCATGAACAAGAGCGGCAACAGCTGGTAACGCAGCACCACCTGCTCTGCAGCGACAAAGGTGTCCTCACCTTTCGGTTCCAGGATTTCGAGGTTTTTCAGGACAATGCCTGAGAACAGGCTGACCTCGATATCGCCCAGCCGAACTTCTCGCTGCAGGGCTTTTTCAGCCACTGGCAGTACGGTTTGCCGAACCCGCTCGGGGGTGATCAGCACCTTGGCCAGAATCAGCACAGCCACGGCCAGAACGACCACCACCGCGACGAGAATGCCAATAATTTTGCCAAATTTACCCATGAACGCCTCCTTGCGTGTTCTTTAATGATTGGTCCTCAAGAGGATCTTCGAGCCCTGCAACGTCCAGAACCGTCTGCCACTGCTCAGCGGTAACGGGCTGAACCGATAATCGGTTGCCTTTTTTCAGCACCCCCATCTCCTTAAGTACCGGATGTTCGCTGAGAAACGAGCGGGTCATTGCAAAGGGCAGTGGCCAGAGGTACTGAACGTCGACCATAAACCAGATGGGGTTCTCTTCGCTGGCTCGCGGGTCGAAGTGGTCAGCCCTGGGATCGAGGGCGGTATGGTCGGGGTATCCCGGCTTGACCACCCTTGCCAGGCCGACGATGGCGGGCTGCTTGATGTTGCTGTGGTAAAAAAGCACCCCGTCGCCAACCTGGATCTCATCCCGCAGCAGGTTGCGGGCCTGGTAATTGCGCACCCCATCCCAAGGTTCGGTCTGTTGGGGCGCCTGACGCAGGTCCTCGAAAGAAAAACAATCCGGTTCGGATTTCATCAGCCAATAACGTCGCATATTGGAATTCATCGTTTCTGCCAAAAATGTTTCCCCTTCTCAATCGTCTTGACCTCGGCCAAGGTCAACTGTTTAGCTCTGCAGAAATCTGGAGTTGATAAAACGCAATCGCTTAACATTATACATCAATTATCCCGGAACGTTAGGACAAAGCCCGATAACCTCTGGATATCCCCTCAAGGAGATACTCGGCTAAATTGCAGGGATCGACTCTTCCCCCTTGGGGCAGGTGTTCGTTTCGTAACACAAAAAGAGGACCTCGCCAGGGTCCTCTTTTTTTGCTCGGTGGCCAAAAACAGCCCTTGGGCACATCAAGAAACTTCGCGGTTAAAACCGCTCCTACAAGAATCCACAAAAAATCGTTACTGCAGGCGAGGTTTCAGCGGCGAATGCTTTTCGATGGGGACACGCCTATGCCTGAACGAAGCGCCTTGCCTCCTGCATCAGTGTGTCTACCTCGCTGATGCTGCCTGCCTCGCCGTAAAGCCTAAGTACCGGCTCGGTCCCTGATTTGCGAAACAGCACCCAAGAGCCGTCCTCCAGGACCAACTTGACGCCATCGATGGTAATCAGCTCGGCGATCTTCTTCTCAGCAAATGTAGCCGGCGTCTCCTGCAGCCTGGCCCAGAGGGAGTCCTCTCCTTCAGGGGGCAGTCGAAGGTTGTCCCGGCGGGTGTGATATTCGCCAACCCTGCCGTAAAGGTCGGCGAGCAGCTGCTTAAGACTCCTGCCGGTGACAGCCACCATTTCGGCCACCAGCAGACAGGCGAGGATTCCGTCCTTGTCGGGGACATGGCCTCGCAGGCTCAGGCCAGCGCTCTCTTCGCCGCCGATCAGAATGCGCTCCTCGCCGATGTACTGGCCGATGAACTTGAAACCGACCGGCGTTTCGAACACCTTCATACCATGGTGCCTGGCAACGGCGTCTACAAAATGGGAGGTCGCAACCGAGCGGGCCACATCACCTGCTTGCCCCTTGACCCGAACCAGGTAGTCGACCAGCAGCGGCAGGATGCAATTGGGCTCTACGAAGCTGCCATCCTCATCGAGGACGCCGTAACGATCGGCATCGCCGTCGGTGGCCAGACCAAGACGAATATTATCGTCGCCTTTGACCAGTTCGATGAAATCGGCCATGTGGGCCTCGGCAGGTTCAGGAGGCAATCCACCGAAGTAAGGGTCGAGATGGGTGTTGATGGTCGCCACCCTAACCCCGGCCTCTTGCAGCAAGTTATCGAGATAGCCGCGCCCCGCCCCGTAAAGGGGATTGACACCCAGGGTCATGCCTGAGCTGGCAATGGCGGCAAAGTCAATATGTCTTTTCAGGGCTGCAAAGTAGGCCTGCCGCGGGTCAATGTCCTCAACCATCCCGGAGGCATAGGCCTGATCCATGGGCATCTCCTTGAAGCAGATTTCGCCCAACATGGCATTGGCGCGGCGCTCGACATCCCTGGTGACCTCGGGAAGGGCGCGCCCTCCCCAGGCCGAAGAGAACTTGAGCCCGTTGTAGTCATATGGATTGTGGCTTGCGGTAAAATTGATCCCTGCGGAGGCCTTACGCCGCAAAATCTCAAAAGCGATCGCTGGTGTGGGCGTATCACGGTTGCACAGAAAGGACTTAATTCCTGCGGCGGCCAGCACCCGGACCGTTTCCCGGGCAAAGTAACGCCCCATGAAACGGGCATCGTAACCAACCACCACACCTTCTTCATGCTGACGGTTCTCGCGCAGATAATCGGCAATGGCCTGGGTTACAACCCGGACATTGTCGAGGGTAAAGTCGTCACAAAAAATCCCCCTCCAGCCAGAGGTACCAAAGCGAATACGACTCATGCAGCAACTCCTGTGAGATCAATACCATTGATGGCAGGCCCGGTTCTCTTTCTTGCTCAGAGTCGGGCAGGGAAAGCGAAAATCGGTCAACAGAACTTTAGCAGCTGTGTTTCACCAGCCCTGAGTTAACAGCATACCATACAGGCGCGTTTGCACATGCTGGGGGGAGGAGAAAAGTCATAAGTTATGGGAGCTTGCGCCTTTGTTCCCACAATACGGGCGAAGGGTAGCCTTCTATGCCCTCAACATAGGGGCAATCTGCCGGCAGGATGCCACAACGGAGAACCTCGTCGGTGATGATCGCACAGCCTGGTCGCAGATGCTGGCGTTTATCATAGACAGTACAAAGAAGTGTCTCAGAATCAAGTTTTTCGCAGGGGACGTCGGTGTAATAGACTTTGCCCTGGTATTCGAGCTTTTCAAAACAACAACGGCCGCAACGGTGGCATTTGGCTTCCCAATCAGATAAAGCGGTCAAAACAGTCCCTTTCTGCCAGGATGAGGATTCGGCCCAGAATCGATGGCCACCCCAACAACGTTAACCAAGGGCCCTGGTCGGGGTCAAGAAAGAAACGCCGCTCCTGGATTCCATGCAAATATTTCGTTGACTTCTGCGAAGAAATAAGCGTATATTCTGGATTCTGACAAAAGAGAAATCGCCAAAGCAAGGAGGCATTCGCCATGCAGTGTCAAACAGTTCTTCCCGGTACCGAGTGTACCTTTTGGTCTAAAAGTGGCTGTGTTTTTGAAACCAGCAGCTGCCAGGTTGTCGTTGAAGCCTGTGAAGGTTGCGAGCGCATTGTTGAGGGCAGCATCGGACAGGTTTGTTCGGTCGCCCCCTCCCCGGCCAAAAAATGGACCGGCGGCCTGTGTAACTTCGCCACCCACCAGAAGGTTCAGATCGAAAACGTCGAGACTAAGGTTAACCCCCTTAAAGCCTCGAAGCGTGCCGCCGGCCGTTAAGCTGGACTGGTACAGATCGATTAAAAAGGCAGACGCTGAGCGTCTGCCTTTTTTATTTTCACCGCCTCACCCTAAAAGAACACCACAAACAGAATCGGCAGCAAAAAGGCCGTGATCAAACCGTTCAGGCCGATCGCCAGGCCGGCAATGGCGCCACCGAGTCGGTCCACTTCAAGCATCCTCGCCGTTCCTATGCCATGGGAGGCGGTGCCGACGGCCAGGCCGATGGAGGCCGGATTCCGCACCCCGATCAGACGGCAGAATTCCGGGCCGCAAATAGCCCCCAGGCAACCTGTCAGCACAACCAGCCCTGCGGTCAGAGGTGCGATGCCGCCGATTTTTTCGACAATACTGATGGCAATAGGAGTAGTGACGGATTTTGGCGCCAGCGAAAGGACCACCGGGCGGCTTGCCCCAAGAAGCCAGGCCAGGCCCGAGGCGCTTAGAACAGAGGTAAGGGCACCGGCTGTCACACCAATGAGAATTGGCGCCTTACGTTGCAGAATCTCCCGGCGGCGACTGTAAAGCGGCACACCCAGGGCCACAACCGACGGACCCAGCAAAAACAGGATCAGCTTGCCGCCGTTGGCGTAGGTTTCGTAGGGGATCTTACCTGCCAGCAGAATCAGGATGATGGCGACAATGGAGACGGCTACAGGGTTGCACAATATATTGCCGCTACGCAGATACAGCTTCTGGGCCAGGGCGTAGACGACCAGGGTCAACCCGACCCCGAAGAGTGGCGAGGCAAGCAGCTCATTCCACATTTTCGCCCCTCCCCCTGTCAAGACGGGCAGCGACCCAACCGGTCACCGCCATAACCACGAAGGTACTCAAAAAGGTGGCCGCCACGATAGGCAGCCACTCCTTGCCGATCAGATCGAAATAGACCATCACCCCCACCCCGGCGGGGACGAAAAAGAGCGCCATATGCGAAAGGAGCAACTCTGCAGCTTCCTGAACCCACTCTTCACGAACCACTCCGACAACCAGCGCCAGCAGCAACAAGCCCATGCCAAGCACATTGCCGGGGATGGGAATCGCCAGCCCCCGCGACAGCAGTTCCCCAACAAACTGCAGAAACAGCAAAATGGCCAGGCCCCGTACCATAGCCCTCCTCCTCTATGTCATTGGTCATTGGTCATTGGTCAGTGGTCAGTGGTCAGTGGTCAGTGGTCAGTGCCTGGGAGAGGTAGCAGGAACAGGGATCCTCGGCTCTCTTTTACCTTTTACCTTTTACCTTTTACCTTCTGATCACAACTCAGCTTCCAGCCCCTCCACCACAGCGGCAACCTCGGTGCGGATATCCTTGGAACCAGGCGAACGCTCCAGCACCAGAAACTCTTTGAAACACTGCAGCGCCTCACTGTTCTGGTCCATATCGAGGCAGATGTTGCCCAAGGTCAGATAGGCAAAGGCAAACCCGGCATCGAGCTTCAGCGCCTTACGGCAGGCATTTTCAGCTGCAACAAGATCACCGGTGTCGTAGTACATTTCAGCCAGATTGTAGTGGGCCTGCGGGTCCTTAGGTTCGAGGTCAATGACTTTTTGAAAGGTCTCGAGAGCCCGCTTGTTATCTCCCTGGGCAAAGCACGCATCTCCAAGGGAGTTTAATGCAAAGACCGAGTCGGGCTCGAGCTGCAGGGCCTTCTGATAACATTCTTCGGCCTGCTCGATACGCTCCTGACTGAAATGCACCAGCCCAAGGCTGACCCAGGCCTCTTCCTGGCCGGGGTCGAGGTCGAGGACCTGCTGGTAACACTTCTGGGCCTCACCTGCTTTGCCTGCCTCAAAATAGGCGTCCCCGAGGGTAAAGAGCAGGTCCAGTTCTTCGGGAGCCTGCTTGCAGGCAAGCGCCAAAACCTTTATGCCCTCGGCGAGCTTGCCGTCCTCAACCAGGGCCTCGCCGAGCAGGCCCTG
>CALZIZ010000112.1 GCA_945787465.1 uncultured Desulfuromonadales bacterium | reverse complement strand
TGAGATTATCCATGGTCGAGCCGACTCCCTCCAGGGCTCTGAGGTGAGCGTGGGCATGAACGGTTTCGGCGGCCGCGGCGGCCCGAAACAGTTTGGCAGTCTGGGTAAAACCTTCCTGGTCGGCTTTCTGGGCAAAGGCCAGGTAGGTGCGGTTGGCCTGGGACTCCCCGGCAAATGCTTCTTTAAGACCCTTTTCAGTCTTGCTTCCCTTGAGTTCAGCCATTGGTGTTCACTCCTTGCAGTGTCGGTGTTCCTGATAGCAGTTCCATAGGTTTTTTAAAAAAACAACCATCTTATTTTAGTGGTTCTGGCCGGCATGTCAACTACCTACACCGGATGACAAAAAGAACCATCGGCCTGGCGGGCCAGCCCGATGCTGCCATCTTCGCCTGCCATATTGACTTTTTTTCGCAAAACCAGTAGTTTTGTAGCTTGCTTCCATCCGGATCAACCGTGCACATTCAATCCTGAACAAATTATCTAAACAAAAGGATGCTCCCTTGTCGCATTGCACCTTTGATTTTCCGCTGGGCCTGCGTCTGTGGCAAAGCGAACTGCTGACCCGCTTTCAGCGTCCGGAAGAAGGCTACACCTTCTCGCCGCTGGAAAACACCACCGACTCTTACAGGCTGACCGTGCTCGCAGGGGCCACCAAAGTCCCCCGGATTTTCTCTAATTTTGCCACGACTCTGCCTGAAGAGTCGTTTTTGATCCTCGAGTTTTACCAGGAAACCGACGATTCCCAGCCCCAGGAGCAGGCGACACCGGCGGTCTACTATTCGCCCTACCTGCCGACCCGAGAAATTATCGCGACCCTCGAGCCCTACCTGCCCCGGTTGATTCACGACGGCTTTGTCGGCTTCGGCCTGGCCAACAACCGGGCCGGCATGGAGATTTTCTACTCCGAAGAAAAGGTCCTCACCTGCTTTACCGGCAACCACATCAGAGCCATGGACCTGCTGGCCCGCCTGGACCTGCAGCACAAACCGGGACTGGTCTACCCCACCGATTTCGGCCACGACCACCTTTCGCTGCTCTGTCACCCCAGGCACACCCTGCCCGAGCCCTTCGCCTCGATGAGCGACCAGGACCTCGACTACGACCATTTCTGCAACGAGATCACCCAACTGCTCGATATGTACCCGGTTGAAGACAACCTCTCGTTCTTTCTGTCGAAAAAAGAGCAGGACCAGATCGAGGAACGCCTGGACTGCCATCCCGAGTTCGCCGAGTATGCCGAGGACGATTTCGGCAGCCTGCTCTTCGACTGGAACGATTTCGTCAACGAATGCGAAATCGGTTTTGATGGATGCCTCTGGGAGTATCAGCAGGGACTCAGGTTGAGGGACATGATCCAGTTCATCATCGAGGGGGTCCCCTCGCCTTTGCAGCACAAGATCATGCAGATCATCGCCGAGTCCGACGGCAAATTTCAGCAAAATCTCACCGATCGCCGCAAACGTCTCGATCCCCCCAGCGAGATCCCCCTCCAGGAGGACCGCTTCTGGTACCTGGGCGTCGTCCGCAACCAGGGAGTCAGCCTGCGCCGCGACCTGATCCGCGAAGGCTGGTTTCAACCCTGAAAACCAGGAACAAGGATCAAGGACCAAGGCTGTGGTCCCTTCGACCTGTTCGAGGGGACGGTCTGCGAGCAACCGACGGTGCTGCTGCACGCCGGTGTGGGCAAAGCCAGCGCCGCGGCCGCAACCACACTGCTGCTTGAAACCCTGCGCCCGAAACTGGTTATAAACTTTGGTTGCGGGGGGGCCTACCCGGGCAGCGAATTGCAAGTCGGCGACCTGGCCCTGGCCAGCGAAGAAATCTACGGCGACGAAGGGGTCGAGAGCCCCGAGGGGTTTCTCGACATGGAACGACTCGGGTTCGCCCTGGCCCAAAAGAACGGCCACCGGTATTTCAACCGCTTTCCCGTCGCTGCCGAAGCGCTGGAAATGGCCCGTCCCCTGCTGGCACAAACCGCGGCGGCATCCGGTTGCCGCCTGGCCCTCGGCCCGGCCGTCACCGTGTCCTGCTGCTCGGGGACCGACCAAACCGCCCGCACCCTGGCCAGGCGCACCGGGGGCATCTGCGAAAGCATGGAAGGGGCAGCTGTGGCCCAGGTGTGTGCCCTTTACACGACCCCCTTTCTCGAGATCCGTGGCATCTCCAACCTGACAGAGGACCGGGACCTTGCCCGCTGGGACCTCAAGGGAGGCGCCCGAATCGCCCAGCAAGCCGTGCTGACCCTGCTCGAGGGGTGGCACTCGGCCAAGGAGCCCGCATGAACCGCCAGCTGAGCCTGGGCTACTCGCCCTGCCCCAACGACACCTTCATCTTCTACGCCCTGGTCCACGGCCGGGTGCCCCTGGCAGGGATCGACATTGAGGAACGGCTCGAGGATGTCGAAACCCTCAACCGCCTCGCCATCGAGGGCGCTCTCGATCTGACCAAAATTTCCTATCACGCTCTGGGGCATCTGCGCCATGAGTATGCCCTGCTGCGCAGCGGCGGGGCCCTGGGGCGCGGCTGCGGGCCGCTGGTGGTCGCCCCCGAGGTGTGCACCATGGACCAGTTGCGGGGCAAGACCATCGCCATCCCCGGCAGCCTGACCACGGCCAACCTCTTGTTGCAGCTTCACGGCGAAGGCTTTGAAAACCTGCTGATCCTGCCCTTTCACCAGATCATGGCCGCGGTGCAAAGCGGGCAGGCCGCTGGCGGAGTCATCATTCACGAATCGCGTTTTACCTACCGGAACCATGGCTTGGCGCAGGTGCTCGACCTGGGCCAATGGTGGGAGCAGGAAACCGGCTGCCCCATCCCCCTTGGCGGAATTCTGGCCAAACGCTCCCTCGAGGCCGAGACCATCGAGGCCATCGACCGCAGCCTGCAAGCGAGTGTCGATTACGCCTTTGCGCACCCTGAGGAAACCATGGCCTACATCAAGCGTCATTCGCAGGAGCTTTCAGACCAGGTGATCGCTGACCACATCGGGCTCTATGTCAACGACTTCTCCCGTGATCTCGGCGACGAGGGTCTGACAGCCATCGAGACCCTTTTCAGCAGGGCTGAGGCCCGCGGGCTTATTCCCCCCTGCGAGCTTCCCCTTTTCGCCCGCTGACCCGCCGCTGTCTTCCCTGCTCAAGCCCCCCCGCATGAAGTGCCAGGAAACTATACGGGTTTTGCCCACAGCTCCTGCATCGCGGCGGTTAATTTTTTCCCATAATACCCTCCAAAAGAGCCTTTTCCTTCCCTCAAATTCAAAATATCGGTCTATTTTCCTGGTTGCCGCCAGCCACGTCACCAGGTTGTGGTCAAAGGCCTCTCTTAGAAAAGCCAAAGATTAAAGGTCAAAAACGGTCCCAATAATAACTTTCCCACAATATTTCAATAACTTGACCTCTCATCCAGGCCGATTCAAGGCCTCGCCGACCCCCATCCAAGGGACTGGGCCTCGAACAAAGAGTCGTTTGAAGGCCGAAAGATTTTTCTTGACAGGAACGTTCCAGGCAGAATGGGTCAGGTCATTGATAAGGCGGATTTTAAACTAACGGTTTGCAGCGCAGAACAAGAAACTTCCTAACATGCTGTTTTATGGTGCCTTTTAAGCTTATTTTTTCTTGCATGTGAAAATAAGAGGTATATACTGACATCAATTCGCACCCCTTCTTAGTATTTTTAACCATATTGCGCGAAAGGAGAATTATCGTGAGGTGTCCTGTCTGCAAAAGCCACGAAAACACTGAAATCGACTTGCATTCCGATGGTTTCTACGAAGACATTATCGAATGCAGCATCTGCGGTACCGTCTGGGCAATCAACCACGGTATGACCGAAATCGTCAAAGACTCCCAGGAAAAGTCTTTTCTCGAAGCTCTCTCCGAGTGCGTCGAAGGCGACGACTACAGCCTGGTAGCCTGACCACCCACCTTCATTGCCTGCCCTCTCAAAAAAAGCCGGAGCCGGTCGGACTTTCCAGATCGCTTCGGCATTTTTTTTCTACCTGAATAGCGGATGCAGCTCTCAGAGAGCCTCCCCCCTCCCTCAAGCTCCTTCGTCATCCCCGAGTGCTCCTGTCGGGGATCCAGGGGTGGCCAGGCTTTAAAACCGGATTCTCGTCCCAAAACTCCACGGGAATAAACGTTAGACCAGCGCCCCGCTCTTTTCCCTGCAGCCGACTCAGCGCCGGCAAACCAAAAAACCCCACCTGAATCAGGCGGGGTTTTTTGATTTACTACTGGGCCGAAACCCTTTTTGACCGGTCGCGATTGTTTAGAGAACGGCCTTGAGGTACTCGGAGGTGCAGGCGCGCTTTTCGCGCTCGATTTCCTCAGGGTTGACCTCGACAAACTTCTCGTCGGGGGTGACCTTGAACAGAGGCTGGCCCTTGGAGACGATGGTTCCGTCGCCGCCCTCGATGATGATTTTGTCGATGGTACCGGAGAAGGGCGCCGGGACCTTGTTGAACATCTTCATGACTTCGAGGATAAACAGCGGCTGGCCTTTTTCGAAGTGCATCCCCTCGGTGACGAAGGGCGGCAGGCCCGGGGCTTCCTGGCCGTAGTACATGCCACCACCCGGGGTGACGACCTCGTCGGCCTTGGTGGCCGGCGGGGGCACCAGCACCTTCTTCATCTTCGCCTGCAGATCGGGGTCGTTGAGGTAATCGGGGATGGTGACCTCGAGATCCTCTTCCACGCGGAAGTCATAGAAGTCGGTGTTCTGGGCGATCATGAACAGCATGCCGAGCAGCTCGTTGCCTGCCTCGAAACCGAGGTGGGCGGCACGAACCTCGCCCCAGGTGTCGGCGTCGAAGCCCTTGGGGGCCTTCTCTTTGGCCAGGATGTCGTTGAGCTTGACGAAATCGTCCTTCTCCAGGCCGAGCTTCTCGCGCAGGGCGGCGTAGAAGCTAAGCGCCTTTTGCAGCAGCTCGTTGTCGTGCCCCCAGATCACCTCGGCGGCCGGGGAATCGGCGCGGAAGGTCATGTTGAGGTACTCGTAGGTCTCTTCCAGAATGACCAGCGGGTTGCGCAGCCAGACGAGCTTACCGCTATCGATGCGGAAGTTCTTCCGGTTCAGGCTCAGCCAGCCCGAGAGGGTGTGCGGGTCACCGAGCAGCTTCTCGATGGGGCGGGTCAGCAGGGTGCCCTTGCGATCGAGAACCTGGGACATGGCCTTGGCCCCCTCGGGATCGTCGGCGAAGAGCGCGCCGTAGTGCTTTTTCATCTGCAGGAAGGCGTAGACCGGGTCGAGCTTGCTGGCCTCCTCCTTGAGCTTGCCGACCAGGGTGAGGTAGGGCACCACGAAGCGGGTGGTCGGTTTGGCCATGACGTTCTGGCCGATAAACCAGTTGACCAGGCCGTAGTGGAACTCGAGGTTGGTGGCCAGGTCGGTGCCGCGCAGCACTGTGCTGCGCAGAACCGTGGAGAGGTGGTTATAGCTGTCTAGACGGTCCTCACCTTTGGTCAGGAGCAGGGCGATGTTGGAGTCGTAGGCACCGGCCACCTTGTAGCGCATGAACAGGCCGGTGTCGGGATTGGGCAGGCAAATGCCCTGATCGTCGCGGATTTCGCCTTCGATCGGCTTGGACCAGTAGCGGATAACGCCCCCGGCGCTCGGCGACAGGGAGCAGTCGGTTGCATTGAGACGCGCCTCGGCGCCGGCGCCGCAGCGGGCGATGCGTTCGGGCTTGGGCAGGAGCTCCTTGTGGCGGGCGAGCAGAGCCATCGCCTCAACCAGGGACTCGACGATGAAAAAGTCTTTCTTGTCCTTGGGGTTGGTGAATTTGAGGGCATAGACCAGCTCGGTCACCCGGTGCTCGACCTGGATGCGGGTGTTGACCTCCATGAAGTAGTGGCGGTCGCCGTCGACGATGCACTCGAAGGTCGAGGCGGAGTCGAGGCTAACGGCCTGGCCGAATCGCTCGGACTCTTCCTCCATGCGCTTGAGAACCTTGAGGTCGCTCTCGAGGGCTTTGGCTTCGGCCTTCTTGCCGGCGGCTTTGGCCTTCTCGATCTGCCCTGCGAGCCCCTCCTGGGTGACGGAGACCTCAAGCAGCTTCTGCTCGTGCATCTGCAGCGAACAGTCGCGGCCGCCCAGGGCGATGGCCCACTCGCCGTTACCGAGCAGCTGGATCTCGTTGTGGCGGGTCTGCTCGATGTTCAGCTCGACCAGGACGTTTTTGTTGTCGCCGACGCCGTTGGCCTTGACCTCGTTGAGAATCTCGCGCACCAGGCCCGGTGCATCGGCGGTGGCCTTCTTGATGTCGGCGTCGCTGGGGTTCTTTTTGGTCAGCAGCGAGGCGCCGAGAATGCGCTGGCCCTTGCCGCCGCCGCCGCCGATGGCCTTGAGGCGGATGCGGGCGCCTGGGTAGCCCTTGAACATCTCGGCACACTCGGCCTCGACCCGGGCGCCGAGCTCCTCGATGGAGATGAGGTCGATCCCCTTGTCGTAGGAGGCGAACAGGATGTGGTCGGCGAGATCCTCCAGGGAGAGACTCTCGTCGCCGAGCACCTTGGCGTCGCAGGAGAGCCCTTCGGCCTTGACCAGGGCGACCAGCGCCTCGCGACTGGGGTGCTTTTTGACCAAGGTGCGGGCCGTGACGTTGTCGATGCCCGGGGTAACCGAGACGTTGACCGAAAGAGCGGTCCGCTTGGCCTCATCCTTCTTGCCGGCGGCGCGCTGGGTTGCCGAACAGGGGCCGATGAACTTCAGGCCGGCGTCCTCGATGGCGGCCACGAACTCGTCATCCTCGGCCATGAATCCGTAACCGGCGAAGACCGAGTCGTAGCCATTGTCCAGGGAGATCTGGATGATCTGCTGGATGCGCTCGACGCGCTCTTCCTTGCTGGCACCGGTGTAGTCGGGCACCCGGTGGACACGGCTGGTGTCGGTGAGCTGGCGCAGTTCGGGGGCCAGGGCGTTGGGGTAAACGATGGAGTCCTTCTCGGAGAGCAGGATGCCGTAGTGGCTGATGCCCATCTCCTCGTAGACGTCCATCGCCTCCTTGCGGATCGGGCCGCGGCAGACGATCAGCGGCTTGAGGTCTTCGCAGGAAAAGGAGCGGACCCACTCCGAAGACGATTTGCCCAGCCGTCGGTCTCTGTGGATCAGAGGATTGTTTTTATAAAGGTCAGTTTTCTGTGCCATGGGAATTTTCTCCAATGCCATGGGGTTCAGATCCAAATTTAACGCTTTCATAGTCATACCCTGCAGTGAGATTAATGGAATTCGCGCTGAACATCGACCATCGGCGAAGGCTTGTAGTGCCGCAGGAAGAAGTTCATGTTTTCGCCAAGAACCTTGCGCAGGTCGGTGGGCATGACGATGGAGGAGATGGAACCGAGGGCCAGGCCCTCTTTGGGGTTCATCAGCTCGTTTTCGTAGCGCAGATTAAGTGCGGCCTCCTCGGCCTTGAGCCAATCGGCGGCCTCCCTCTCGGCGTCTTTCTTCGCCTCTTCGCCGTCCATGCCGGCGACAACGCGCTCCTGGGCCCCCTGCTTGATGCGGGCGGGGATGGCACCGCGCAGCTTGCGCAGCTCGTCCTTGTAGACAAACTCCTTACCGGCAGGCCCCATGACCGCCAGGCGGGTGGTGGGCAGAGCCAGAACCAGGTCGGCACCGGTGGGATAGTTGTTGTACGAAGCGTAGGCACCGCCAAAGGCGTTGCGCAGAATCAGCAGGATGCGCGGGGTGCGCACGTCGACGATGGAATCGAGCATCGAGCGGCCGGCCTGGACGATACCGCGGGCCTCCTGCTCCCGCCCGGGGAGGAAGCCGGTGGTATCTTCCATGAAAATCATCGGGATATTGTAGATGTTGCAGAAGCGCACGAAACGGGCGATCTTCACGGCCGAGTCGCAGTCGATCTGCCCCGAGGACACGGCACTGTTGTTGGCGACGAAGCCGACCACGTTGCCGCCAAGGCGCCCGAAGGCGGTGACCGCTTCGCGGGAGCGGTCGGGCTGGACCTCGAAATAATCGCCGTGGTCACAGATCTGCTGAATGATGATCGAGACGTCAAACGGGGTATTGAACCCGGTCGGCGAATTGAAGGCCTTCTTCAGCAGGGTGTTGATCTCCCAGGTCTTGCGGTCGAGAGGATCGCTGGTCTCCTGGAAAGGAGCCATCACGCTGTTGTTGTCAGGCACGTAACTGAGCAGACGCACGGCGGTACGCAGGGCGGCGACTTCGTCGGCAACGGTGAGATCCGCAACGCCGGAGGCGCCATGAACCTTGGGGCCGCCCAGGTCTTCGGGAGAGATGTCTTCGCCGAGCACCGACTTGACGACGCCCGGACCGGTGAGGCCGAAGAAGGTGTCTTCGGGCTGGATGACGAAGCTGCCCTGACGGGGCAGGTAGCTGCCGCCGCCGGCGTTGAAACCGAACATGCACATGATCGAGGGGACCACGCCGCTGATCTTGCGCAGCGCGGTGAAGGCTTCGGCGTAGCCGTCAAGCCCGCCGACCCCGGCGGGGACGAAGGCGCCGGCGCTGTCGTTCATGCCGATCAGGGGAATCCCCTTATCGCCGGCCATCTGGAAGAGTTTGGCGAGCTTCGAGCCGTTGGTGGCGTCCATGGATCCGGCGCGCACCGTGAAGTCATGACCGTAGAGCGCCACATCGCGACCGTCGATGTTAAGGATGCCGGTGACCAGGGAAGCGCCGTCAAGGTTCTTGCCCCAGTTCTGGAAGTGGATGTTCGGCTCATCCTGAGTGAGGACCTTGATGCGCTCCCAGACGGTCATGCGCTTTTTGAAGTGCTGCTTTTCAATCTGCGCCACGCTGACCGACTTGATCGGACGCTCGGTCAGTTCATGACCGGCCTGCATCGCCTCTTCATAGCCCCCTTTGGCCCCGGCAATTTCGCCAGGAATCGTAAATTCGACTTTCTCGGGCGGTTCAAAAGGATTTTTCAGTGAAGGTTTAATCGCTTTTTTCGACATCTCGCTCATCCCTCTGATGAAAGGAAAATATTCTCCGGAAGGTCGCCCAAGGGGGGACCAACCAGCCTACATATCGACTTTAACTGACTGAAAACACAAAAACCAGGACCGCATCATTTAGAACATTATTTCTCAAACATTGTTTCCCCGACCTGTGCTACAAGACAAAAAACTCGACGAATTGTCAAGGAAAATTTTATTTTGGGTAAAAAATAGAGCCCTTCCAGCAGGGCCATATTCCCGTCATTGGTTTTTTACAATGAGACTCCCGAAAGGGCTAAGGGCCTGCCCGGACCACCGCCGAACGCCATCGGGCATATGGTCAGACCTTCTGAACTTGGTAATATTTTCAAAGGCTTGGAATTTGGCCTTGCGCTCTCATTTTGGCAGGCGCCAAGGAGATGAACGGCAGGAAGTAGGACGGGGCTTTCAATGAAACGCTGCAAATATCACTCTGGCTAAAATTGTCGAGTCATTTTTTTCTCTAGCTGAAGATCCTGGCGTCTTTTGCCAAAAAAGCATTTGGCATCTATATAAGGGAGAAGGAGACGAAGTGACGCAGGGGAAGGGATAAGTCCCGGTTTGCCTCGGCATGGCAAAGGGCAGGTACAAAAAAACCCCGCCTGAGGTGGCGGGGTTCTTCTTTTCTACAAGATGTTTAGGTCTGCGGATGAAACCTACCTGGGCATGTGCACGGCCTTGATAAAGCGTGCCTGAACAGCCTGGGCAATTTTTTCGACGGTAGCCTCATCGAGGGGCGAATCGAGGGACAGCACCACCATCGCCTCGCCCGCCTTGGCCCGGCGACCAAGGTTCATGCTGCCGATGTTCACTCCGGCCTCGCCGACGATGGTGCCGATCTTGCCGATCAGTCCCGGCTTATCGTCGTAGTTGATCACCAGCATATGCTCTTCAGGCTGAAAATCGGTCATGAAATCGCGCATCTTGACGATCTTGGGAATCCCCTCGAAGAGGGTGCCGGCGATGGTGCGTTTTCCCTCAGGGGACTCGATCACCAGGGTCACCAGGTTGGAGAAGGATTCGGATTCGGTGTTACGCACCTCCTCGATGGCGATCCCCATGGTCTTGCCTACCAGGCGGGCGTTGACCATGTTGACCTCCTGCTCGGTGTGGCGGTTGAGCAGCGCAGCCAGGCCGCAGACCGTCAACGGGGCGCAGTCGTAGCGGGCGATCTTGCCATTATACGAGAAGGACACCTTGCTCGGGTTGGGCGGAGCCAGTTGCGAGATAAACTCGCCCATCTGGCTGACCAGGACCATGAACGGCTTCATGTGCTCCATGAGGTCGGGGTCGAACTTGGGGATATTAACGGCGTTACCCATGGGGCGTCCGTCGAGGTAGTTGATGATCTCCAGCCCGACATCGACGGCCACGTTTTTCTGCGCCTCGTAGGTGTTGGCCCCCAGATGAGGGGTCACCACCATGCCTGGATGGGCAATCAGCTTCTTCAGCACCTCTGTAGCGGGCGGCTCCTCGCTCCAGACGTCAAAAGCGGCTCCGCCGACCTTGCCGCTTTCAAGGCCCGCCAGCATAGCCTCTTCATTGATAATGCCGCCACGGGCACAGTTGACGATGATCACCCCGTCCTTCATGCCTTCGAAGTGCTCGGCGCGGATCAGGTCGCGGGTTTCCTGGTTCAGCGGTGTGTGGACGGTGATGATATCGGAGAAACGGACGATATCCTCGAGAGGCACCAGCCGCACTCCCAGGTCATCGGCCCGCTTTTCTGAGATGTAGGGGTCGCAGGCGATCACCTCGGCCTCAAAGGCCTTGGACCGCAGGGCCACGCGCCCTCCGACCTTGCCCAGGCCGATGACTCCGATGGTCTTGCCCTTGAGCTCGGACCCGGTAAAGGGGGCCCGCTTCCAGTCGCCGCCCTTGAGGCTTGCGTTGGCAACGGTAACGTTGCGGCACAGCGACAGCAGAATCGCCATGGTGTGCTCAGCGGCCGAGTTAACGTTGCCGAAGGGGGCGTTGACGACGATAATGCCTTTGTTGCTGGCATACTCGACGTCCACGTTATCGATACCGACGCCGGCCCGGGCAACGATTTTGAGATTGGTTGCATGGTCCAGCAGGGGCCCATCGACCCGGGTACCGCTGCGGGTGATAATGGCGTCGTAAGCGCCGATGGTTTTATAGAGCTCCTCCACCGACAGGCCGAGCTTGACGTCGAGCTCGATGCGCGAGTCGTTCAACAGGGGCTGCAGCCCTTCCTGAGAAACTTCATCGGTGACCAGGACTTTCATGTTTGCTCCTTCCGTTGCATCAACCCAGATCCGCGGGAGCGGGGTGAATAAAGAGTGTAAGTGCTTGGCCTGAATAAGGGTTTCAAAAAATCTGAGGTTCACCCATAGGTTAATCGGTGATTTTTTGATCCCTTAGGCAGGTCAATGACTTGTGCTATTTGCCGCCAAGGTCTCGCGGATCTGGGAACAATTAATGCGGGCGCAGCACACCAGGTGCTGCGCCCGTTGAGTCGGCAAACGGCGATTTTAAAACTTTTACCAACCCCTGTCA
>CALZIZ010000111.1 GCA_945787465.1 uncultured Desulfuromonadales bacterium | reverse complement strand
CCCTTTCCATTTTGCCATGTTCCAGGGATCAATCCCCCTAGGGATCGGGGAGATCTGTCATGGACTGGAAATACCAAACTGCCAGGGGAAAGGAACCTTCAGGGCCAGACCCACCACTCAGGGTTTGTAGGAATCGTTGAAAAATAGTAGAAAATTGACGGGCAAACATTCTGAAACAACAAATAAGACGCCACTGCCAATCGCTGGCTGGTCGTTTTACTTTGCCGTTATTTTTGGATTAAGGCCTTATTTCAACATCCCCCGGGACAAGATCTCGCATACCGAGGCAGCCAATTGGGTCACCTGCTCTTCGGAAGATGCGGCATCCTTGAGTTTGCCTGCCGTGATCAACAAGGCCAGCCCATGGGACGAGGACCAGGCCGCGAGGGCCAGTTCCATGGTTTCCCGCTCTTTGTAGATTCCTGCCTGCTGCCCATTTTCAATGATACGCACCAGGCCTTGAAAGGCCCTATCCCCGGCCTCCATTAGCTCTGCGTCCTTCTCGTCGGGTTTGATGGCACCGCCGAACATGAGGTTGGCGGTTTCAGGATTGCCCACGGCGAGGGTCACGTAGCCAATTCCGGCGGCCAAAAGTTGCTTGGCGGGGTCGTCGGGGTGCTGTTTCTCCGCTTTATCCATGGCCTCGGCCAGGCGTTCAAAACCGGCCTGGGCTATGGCTGACAACAGCGCCCCCTTGTCGCGGAAATGCCGGTAAGGCGCAGAATGGCTCACGCCGGCCTCTTTGGCCACGCTGCGAAGACTCAGTCCGACCACTCCCTCTTTGGCCAGCAGACGTTCCCCGGCCTGCAGCAGAGCATTCCTCAAGTCTCCGTGATGATACGAGTTTTTCGATTTCATTGGTATTAATCCTTTCCTTGACTGAGAAAATTTAGCATCAGGTGTTGACATTGTCAACATCCGTCGTTATATTGAGACTTGAAGTTGACAGTGGTAACATTGGCCCCTGTGAACAATTAGGGATTCTGCTCAGACTTGGGGGCCCCTCGACCAATGCAAACAAAAATCAGAAAAGGAGATTTGGCATGTTATCTCTTCGGTCAGGCTGTAAAGATTTCACTCGAGCAAGCGTATGGAAAAGCAAAGTGTTTCACTGTCGGGAGGTTGGGAGCCCAGAAAAGCGGTTCCGGGCCAGGGTGGAAGAGTTTCCGTTTTCTTCTTTTTCGCCCGGGCTGGGGGAGGGGAGCACCTGGCAGGTCATCAAATCGATTCTGGTGATGTTCCGGTAAGGCCCGACTGAGCTGCGGAAGGCCGGTCAAAAAGGTAACATTGACGACATTGAAAGGAGAAACCAACGTGAAAGCGGTTATCCTGAACGGCGCATTATCCGGCGACCAGTCCCTGGACCGGGTCCAGGAAGTCCTTATGGCCGAACTCAAGACACGGTGTTGGGAGGTTGAACCTTTCCTGTTGAACAGCCTGGATATCAAATACTGTACGGGCTGCTTCGGCTGCTGGATGCAGACCCCCGGGGTCTGTATCATCCCGGATGCAGGCCAGGAGATTGCTAAAGCATTTATCCAGAGTGACCTCGTCATTTTTCTTACGCCGGTAACTTTCGGCGGATACTCATCGGAACTCAAAAAAGCCCTGGATCGAATCATCTGCATCCTGTCTCCCTTTTTCATGAAAGTCGGAGGAGAGATCCATCATCGACCACGCTACGAGCGGTATCCTCGTCTCATGGGAGTGGGGCTGCTACCTCGTGAAGATGTCGAAAGCGGGCGGGTCTTCAACACCCTGGTGGAGCGAAATGCGATCAATTGGCATGCTCCTGCTTATGTCAGTAAAGTGCTGCCCGACACCGGGGGAGTTGATGGGATGCGCGAGGATATTAAGGAACTTTTCAGTCAATTGGAGGTGGCATAATGAAGACACGCAGAAAGGTTCTTTTGCTGATCGGAAGTGCCAAGCAGCCCAGAAGCACTTCCGGGGCGCTCGGCAGCTATCTCCTTGAACGACTGGGCGAGCAGGGTTACCAAACCGAGACTCTGTTGATTCATAAGTCGTTGAGGACCGAAGGAGGGAGCAACACGTTGCTCACCGCGACCGATCGAGCCGACATTGTGGTGCTTGCTTTTCCCACCTACATCGACAGCCTGCCGGCCTCAGTCACCAAGGCCCTGGAGCTTGTGGCCAAACATCGGCTGGCCAGGGGGAATGGGCAGCAGCGGTTGTTGGCGATCGCAAACTGCGGATTCCCCGAGGCGCACCATAACAACACGGCGCTGGACATCTGTCGCCTCTTTGCCTGGGAGGCTGGTTTTTCATGGGCTGGAGGCCTGTCGCTCGGTGGCGGAGAAGCCCTGGACGGCCAGCCTTTGGGCGAAGCGGGTCGGAGGGCGCGCAATGCAGCCAGAGCCCTCGATCTTGCGGCTGAGGCGGTCGCTATGGACGAGGCGGTGCCGCAAAAGCCGGTGGACCTCATGGCCAAACCCATCGTTCCCAGTTGGATGTACACCTTTATAGGCCAATTCGGCTGGAAGCGGCGGGCCAGGAAATTTGGAACCCGGAAGAAACTGCAGGACCGCCCTTTTCAAAGAGTGGTTTAGATTTTCGCAGGTGAGGCAGGGAAGATATGAGTAAGAATCAACTATTAACAACCCTGCCTCCCTCAAGCAATCTTTGTACGAACCTTCGGTGCACAAATTAAACGGCAGCGGGGGCGGGCTTCCCAGTTGCCAAGTCTCAATGGATACTTTTCCTATCAGTCACCGTCTACCAGGCACTTTTTGACCGTGTTCGGCCCGATCATTACATTTTGAAGAGATTTTCAGGGCCATTTTGATCACCCGATCAAGTGGCCCTTTTCTCATAATGCAGGGGTTGTGGGAATCTCTGAAAAATTGGAGGAAGTCCGCTGGAAAACATCTCAGCACAACTAATTAGTTTCCATCCGGAAACCCTAAGTCCTTGTAATTGCGTTCAAATTCAGCATTTTGGCCTTGCCTTTTTACCGCTCTTTTGGCATGCTACATTTCTAACTAATTGAATTTACGTGATTGTTGCTGTCTCCAGGAGGCCTTGTGCGCGAAAAAACGAACCGGCAGATGTCCTTGTTTGACCTCATGCATAAAAGTACCATTGCCAAAGAGCTGAAGGCTATTTCGGAAATTCTGGACCATACCCCCGAAGTGCTGGATGCCGTCCACCAGGATCTGCTTCAAGGCCGGCGCGACGATACCGGCAGAAATGGGATGACCGCAGAGCAGGTTTTACGGTGCGCCATTCTCAAACAATATCGTGAACTCACTTACGAGGAGCTGGCCTTTCATCTCGAAAATTCCAGAGCCTTTCGGTCCTTTGCACGGCTGGAAATGGGTTTTTATCCCGGAAAATCGATCCTCCAGGAAAGTATCAAAAGTATGATCGAAAGCACCTGGGAGGCTCTCCATCGGCTCATCCTGGAATATGCAGCCGGGGCCAAGATTGAGAATGGCAAGAAGATTCGGGTCGACTCCACCGCCATTGAAACCAACATTCATTACCCGACTGACTCCTCGCTGCTTTGGGACGGAATCCGTATCATGACCCGTTGGATGGTTGAGGGGCATAAGCTCAGCCCCCAGCCTGCTTATTGTTTTTCAGACCACCGCCGGGTGGCTAAAAAACGAAGTATGACGATCCTCAATGCCAGAAAAAAAGAGACTCGCGTTGATGCCTACAGGGATTTAGTGGCCGTCGCCCAGAAGGTCTGCGGCTATGCACTTGAGGCCATCCCTGTTTTGGGCAAATACAACAACGGCAACTTTCAGGACGGTTGCACGGCCCATCTGCTGGCCCAGAGGCTTGAAAGAGCAATGCGCATTCTCACCAAGGTGGTGGATCAGACCGAGCGCCGCGTCTTTAAGGGCGAAACCGTTCCGGCATCTGAAAAAATCATATCCCTCTTTGAGGTCCATAGCGACATTATCGTCAAGTCCCGTCGAGAAACCGAGTATGGCCACAAGGTCTTTTTCACTGGAGGTGCCTCCAACCTGATCCTGGACTGCATCGTCCCGCGCGGAAATCCAGCAGACTCAGACCAATACAGAGAACTTCTCACCCGTCATGAGGAGCAGTATGGGACCATGCCGCGCAAAATCAGTGCGGACGGTGGCTTCGCCTCCAAAGACAACCTGGACTTTGCCAAAGAACATCAGGTCAAAGACGCGGTCTTCTCCAAGCGCCGTGGGCTCGGCGTTCTCGACATGGCCAAAAGCAACTGGGTCTACAAAAAGCTCAAGAATTTCCGCGCCGGTATCGAAGCGAACATCTCGACCCTTAAACGTCGCTTTGGCCTAAGTCGCTGCACCTGGACCGGTTGGCGGGGGTTCCGGCGCTATGTTTGGAGCAATGTCGTCTCGTACAACCTGCTGGTCTTGGCTCGAATCGAGCTGGCCAAGGCATAGCAGCCACGAACAGCAGTTTTTTCCTCATTGACGGGAGTAGTCCGTCCGGAAACAGGAATTTGGACTCAATTATTGCTACTTCTTAACTTTTTGCATTCAGAACCCTGCCTTCCCAGTCATGGGGCATCATGGCTAAAAGCACAGCGCATAAAATATCCGGGGTTTCCGGATGGACACTAATTAAGACATCCCTTCCTCCCTTCTGGAGGACCGTTTTTTTAAATTCTGACAAAATACGTAAAAATATAGACAAAATCTGCAAAGAAAACATCTTATTATCTGCTAAGTTTAACTCGTGGCAAGAAGGAAAGGTGGAAAGGTCAGGTTTACCCATTCACTCAAACATTTTATTCGTCAATAGTGATTTATAGTTACCGTCAGACAATTACAATTATTATAGAAACGCCCCAGTGTGTAAAGATTGAGTAATTAAAGGGTTAATATTGAAGATGACATGGGATGCTGGTAATACCATAGCTGCAGTGGCAGTTGTAATAGCAATGATTTCTTTCGCTTTTTCCTTCATTCAATATCTGAGGACGAAGCATGAAGATATCATCCGAGCATTGCAGGGTAATAAGGAGACTGTAGGGTATATCGCATTCAAGCTAAGCGAAGGACAGTTTCCAAGGCGAGCTAAAGCAAGAAAGGAAATCATAATGTCTCTGTGTCTTGCAGCGATTTATGAAAAATCTGGGCGTAGCCGGACTCTTCTTTATCGTGCGCTCAAAAAGTCAATGGAAAGACATCGCAGCGAAGTAGCAGATATTATCGCTGAAATTGAAAAACATTTTGAGGCATACATCGAGGTCTCAAAACTAGAAAAAGCTACAAAAAGACTCCAACAATTAAAGATAGATAAATCACGATTAATAGTAATAACTAGGTGAAAACAACACAAAGGAGAAAAAATGACAAAATCAGAACTAATCGACGCAATAACCGAAAAAGCAGGATTGAGTAAGGCAGATGCTTCTAAGGCTTTGGCCGCTACACTTGAGTCGATTACTGACGCCCTTAAAGCGGGGGGCAAAGTAGCCTTAATCGGGTTTGGTACTTTCAGTGTGTCATCACGTACAGCTCGGACTGGCAAAAACCCTCAAACTGGCGAAGCGCTTACTATCCCTGCCTCTAAAGCAGCAAAGTTTAAAGCTGGCCAGAAACTCAAGGATGCCGTGAACTAATCGTCACAAATCACGATATTTAGCACAGCCAAAAGGCCCGACCTGGAAAACAGGTCGGGCCTTTCTTATTTTGCAGGGTTTGTAAGAATATTCTGTTTCTAGCCTCTGGCCCCTTAAAATTTAAATAACACAACATATCGGACGTTCGAAATCTCTATTCATGACGTAGCTCGCTGCGACAACAACCCCAACACCCGCCGACAGATTGAACCAAACCTACCCGCGAATTCCAATAACACAACTTATTGAACAGATCGCATACCATATTTCACTCACCACGACATGCCTTATTGGCTCCTGCAAATACCGCATTGACAACCCCTCCCCCTGTCGCTATTGTTTGCAGGCGCAAATCATTGTTTGTGAAGTGTGAAGAGATATGAATTCATCGAAAACCAAATATCTGGTCATCATTTCCTCTCTGATCGCGATCCTTTTTCCGCTGGTCAGCATCTACTACATACTGCCGTCATTTAAAGACGTCCTTATTCACAACGCCGAACAGGATGCCGAACGGATCGTGGACTTTTTCGCCTGGACCATCATCAGCGATGGCCTGATGTTGAAAAATATCGATGAACATCATGAAGGCTCGACGAGTTGAAGGAGCCGCTGAACCTGACAAAACTCAGGAGGGAGCGCAACTGACCACCGATGTTGTGGAAACCTACGTGCCGATTATGGATGGTGACACCTTCATCGGTGCGGCAGGGGTCTATTATGACATCACTGAAAGGGGGGACAGGATCAACTAGACCGTGTCCCGGGCGGCACTGGCCCCCTTTGGGATCATCATTCTGTTTCTCGTTGCGACCAGCTCCTTGTGAGGGGTAGTATTGTCTATGGATAAAAAAATGAATGTCACCATTAGTTATGATAATAAAGAAGATGATGACTGGGAGCTTCTCACAAGTATCCCTCTTGAAAAACATCCTGACCTTGCAGGTCTTGAGGTGTGCTCCAAGAATTTGGAGCCTTTAAAAGTATATCTTTGCTTATATGATTATAATTTTGAGCTCCCGAATGGCGACATACTAAATTTTAGTGCAAGCTATAACGATGAAAATAAAGCTGTGTGGTTGATGATTAGTGAGAATGGTGGGCATAAGGCGAGCGTTGAAGCTGTCAAAAATGATGCTCGATTAATCGAACCATGCCTTATCTATACAACTTCTTCTGGATTTGGTATTCGCCTGGCATTTAAAGGGGAATAAAATACATGGTTTGAACAGGTGGGGCGATACCAGAATACTGCACGCTGATTGCAAACGTTAGCTGGTAAGCCAGGTTAAGGATTGATGATAGATTCACATAAATATTCTGGTTGTTTTTTGGGGCTAGCAATTGGCGATGCTTGTGGTGCGCCATTTGAGGGCGGGCCTGTTGAGCGATTACTTTGGAAGGCAATTGGGAAAACAAAAAACGGTAAGATCAGGTATACCGACGACACCCAAATGTCGATTGATTTGGCTAGCTCATTCATACAAAACAAGGGAGTCAACCAGGAACATCTGGCGGCTACTTTTGCTAAAAGCTACCGTTGGTCAAGAGGTTATGGGCCAAGTGCTGCCTGGTTACTAAAGAAAATTAAAAACGGTGCCAATTGGCAAGATGTAAATCGAGCAAAATTCAAAGAGGGTTCTTTTGGCAATGGCGCTGCGATGAGGGCACCAATATTGGCCATGTGCTCTCCAGAAGATAACGATAGATTAAACGAGAATATCGAAAAATGTTCCGAAATCACTCATGCTCACCCACTGGCAGTAGAAGGTGCAAAACTCATTGCATTTGTGACCTGTGCCGCCCTGCATGATTGGACTACAGAAACCATCCTTGAAACTTTGCCAACCTGGTGTAAATCTAATGAATATCAAACCAAAATGGCATTTTGCATTAAATCAATTCAGGCGTCAGATGCAGTTCAGGCCAAAACATTGAAAAGCAAACTAGGCAACGGCATTGCTGCGTCTCAATCCTGTGTGACCGCAATTTATTTCGCTCTTAAGTATAGAAATCAAATTTATGACTCTATGCTTACCCCAATATACAAGCTCGGTGGGGATACTGACACAATTGGTGCAATGGCTGGCGCCATTTGGGGTGCATTCAATGGCTATCATGCAATAGACAAAAGCAAAATACAAAGCCTTGAAAGTTCAGCAAAGATTGTTGAGATTTCTGAGCAACTATATGCAATGTCATTTAATTAATCCATCCATTAGACCAGTAACGGCTGATGTCGTCCCAGGCGATTGATGGCGACCTTGAACCCTTTTGATGAAGCGAGGCATTTTCCACTTCGAGCTTATGCTGGCGCTTGAGGAGCTCGCCCAAGAGATTGAGAACACTCGGAGGAGTGTTCCTCAAATCCTCATCAGTGACGCCAAATTCATTGATTTGATTCTGTCATTGGCCTCGGTCGGAAAAAGGCAAGGGCTGGGAGTCAGACTCGACAAGGTAAGTGCTACTTAACTCTACCCATAAAATCCATTATTTCCAGTTTCTGGGGAAGGGTCGCCCCTCTCCCGTGATCGCTTACCTATATTGTACTGACTCAATTTATCATAGAATATACTTGTACCTTTGACCTCGCTTGATTGGATGACTTTATGATGATACTAAAGTTCCTTGGCGTGATATTGCTGCTATTTTTCGGAGCAGGGGTATTTCATTGCATCGGTCAGTCACTTGAAGGAAGGAAAACCACCTTTCTCCACTTCGGTTGGATGACGCTTATCGCAACGATAGGGGCGATTTCCTATTCCTTTTGGGGTTGGATCTCGACTATATGGGTACTTGGCTTTGCTGCTGCATGGACCGTGATTCCGGGACTATGGGTTCAATTCTTCAGTAAGGGCAAACCGAGCGGCTATTTCTATCATGGAGATAACCAAGATGATAAGCAGCAATGATAACAATACCCTGGCATAAACTTAACTTTGGTTGGCTAGCTGTGCGTGAAATTGAAGATAATGAGCCAGAATTTGTATCAAAACACACATAACGAATAAGCAATCTTATGGGCATAGGTGAGGAAGAATGTGGCTCGGTTTCTCCGAAGCATTCTGGCTAACATTGGCTAATGTATGACGCAGGTTATCGAAGAGTTCTACTCGGCCGACAACTGGTACAAGGTTGAAATCCGGGGGCGTGGCAACGACGCCCTTGAAGTTGTTATCTTCAAGTGGACCCACGAGATTGTGCCGGAGTATGGCGAAGTCTGTCCACCTTTCTGGAGGCACGTCACCAGCGGCCCATTACTTACCAATTCACCTTCGACTGCACGGTCGCTGGGTATGGAAGAGTTAGAGCGGCTATCGGGAAGCGTGGGATGGAACTCTACATGGAATGTTCCGGACCAAGAGCGTGAGGAGTTGATCGAAGTTACTCCAGGGGTCGAAGAAGAATCAGAGGGGGTACACCAGAACGGGGATGCGTCCGAATCTCATTCGTTGGAATTATTCTACGGCATCGTAGGCATCACCTTGTTCGTGACAGTATTGGCGTTCCTGTTCCTTGTCTCGCCGGTTGTGTGGTGGTTTTACGGCTCTGCCTGGGCCGTTGGAGTGGCGATCGCCTCGGTGGTTCTTTCTGCGTTTATCCCGTTCGGTCATCTCACCGAGGCGGTCGTGCTCGTGAACATCATCTATTGCGCTTTTGCGGTAGGAAAACTAATATTTTTTTGAGTACTAGATAGTATGGTGTCCTTTTGGTATTTTGATCGCGTCGCTGCGATCGTCACGCACCGTTTCGAAAACGAGCAATTGGAGCGCACTTATTCTTGCAAGCTTCGGATCGGTATTTGTTTTTATTGGTTTGATTTTGAGCCCGGTTAAAGAACGAAGATTCCTGTATTTGCCTAACACGGCGGATGCAGGCGACGCGTACCGGCGCGCCTGATCCGTGACGTGAGGTTTCTCGATTTCTCGAAGAGGTTGCCTTATGAGCTACATCATGGTGGACGTAGAAACCGACGGGCCGACACCGGGAGATTATTCGATGATCTGCTTCGGTGCTATCGTAGTCGAACCGTCGCTTGAGAAGACCTTCTACAGAAAACTCAAACCGATCTCGGGCAAGTGGGTACCCGAGGCACTCGCCGTCAGCGGGTTCAGCCGCGATGAGACACTACAGTTTGACGATCCGAGAACTGTGATGGAGCAGTTCGCATCATGGATTTCGAACAATAGCAATGGTCGACCCTTCTTTATCTCCGACAATAACGGTTTCGACTGGCAATTCATCAATTGGTACTTTCATCACTTCACGGGCAATAATCCATTTGGTCACAGTTCAACAAATCTTGGATCACTCTACAAGGGGCTCGTGAAAGACACCTTCACCAACTTCAAACATTTGCGAAAGACGAAGCACACGCATCACCCGGTCGATGATGCTCGCGGTAACGCAGAAGCGCTTCTGCAAATGAAAGAAGATGGATTGAAAATCAGCCTAGAATGAAGTTCAACAAGCGCATGCACGCGGACGCCGGTTCGCGGCGCCGGTGATCCGCGACGTTGAGGCTGTAGAAAAACGCTTTCCGATAAATCACGACCTATAGAACACGAAAAGCCCTCAATCCGCGGATCGGGGGCTTTTCTCATGATGCGCTTTATTTGCACTGAGCGAGTCTTTTTATTGCTGAAATGGTCCGCCTGGTAACCTGGCGATAGTAGGGGTCGTTATCTCTCTCCTTTCCTGGGCTCACGGACTTCAATGGTTGGTATGAGGTCGGTTTCATCGTCAGGAACGAAGACCACGCGCATTCCCCAACCGGCGCAGGTCGAAAGAAGCCTGCCGAACTCCTCCCAGGAAAGATCGTGTTCGTCGATGTGGATAATAGGCTCGTTATTCAGACCGCCGTCGCTGATTATGCAGCGCAGGACATCGCCTCTCGGAGTCCACTGATTCCACTGATTCCCTTTGTCGAAAAATTCGATCTGCGGCTTGCCGGGGGGTATCTCAATTGCTAGGTGCTCATACTCATCGCGGGCACGCTCTCTTGCCGCGATAGTCTCGTTAAAACAGGCCAGAATCTCCTGGTCGGTCATCTGCTTAACTCTGGCGCCCAGTCTCAGGTGCGTGGGCGAAATGCTTGGATCGGTGTATTCGATAAGAACTTCGTCTTCCCCTCGGGTAATCCGAACCTGGTCAAGAGATGCGATAACGGGGCGTTTCAGTCTCATTAGAGCCTCCATTTTCAAGGGGCTAATTCCGAAGTATTGAGTGTACACTTGTTCCCCGATATTTTAAGGGAAATGCTTGAGATGCAGAGAAAATTGGTACCATCCTCTCGCGGGAAGTTGAACACCGTCATTTTCAGCGAGATGATATATTGAACAAGCGCGACTGCACCCGGCACAGGTTCCCGATCAAGGCATAAAGGAGTTGTCATGGATAGCAGGAAGACGCTGATCGTCAAGTGGCAGAGGCTATTGTTTGATGGACAAACATGTCCCAGATGCGGGGCTACAGAGGCAGAAGTTGAAAAAGCGCTGGATGCCCTCAAACAAGCGCTCAGCCCACTGGGCATCGATGTCATTCTGGAAAAGGGCGAACTGTCTGTCGAGGAGTTCAAAATAGATACACTGCAATCCAACACGATTTGGCTCAATGGGAGGTTGCTCGAGGAGTGGATTGACGGGAAAACAGGCCAAAGCCAGTGCTGTGATATTTGTGGCCTCCACGACTGTCGAACTGTCGGGTTGGAAGAAGAGGTGTATGAAACCATCCCTTCTGAATTGATTGTTAAAGCGGGGCTCCTTGCGGCTTCACAATTACTTGGCCCGCAATCAGCCAAGAGCGAACCTGAAAAAAACGGGCCAGAGAATCACTGCTGTCCCAAGTAGCACTACTTCTTTCAATATCGAAAGCCCGCCAGGCGAAGTTGGCGGGCTTTTCCAATATGTCAGGGTCTGCAAGACAAACTTCTTTTGACCTTAATCTTCACCGTAAAATTTAATAGAACAATTTATAAGACATTACTTACCAACTCGGAAGCCAGACCCCAATTTCTTGTGATTGATGGGGCGTAGTGCAGAAAGGTCCGAAAGTCAATTTGTCAAGCCTGACCCTCTAGCCCAAGCCTGACCCTCTAGCCGACCCTCTAGCCGTAGAGCACCTCTGGATCGGTTTCTTTTTTGACTGCCTACTGTCTCCATCCTTGGTTTGAGGCCAGGAAAAGGGCCACGTCCCTACTTAATACATTAAAAATCCGAACCGTGAAGGGACGACGGCGCTGGCTCCATGGCGCAATGGGGTAAATTTGGATGCCGATTCACATTGTTTGGGTTTGACAAGGAGAAGACGTCTATTAGAGTATGCTTAAGTGGGGAGGCAGGTTATTCGGGAGCCGGTTATCGGCGAGAGGGGTGTCTCAAGCGCCCCAGAGGAACGGCTGAAATACAATTTATTTATTAGTTCTCCATCACCCACCACCGGTGGGTTGAGTTCAGCGCCAACACCAATTGGGCAGGGACCCTTCGATGCAGTTCATTACCTCAGTTCAGGAGTGCTTGTATAAAGGGTGGCTCAAGTGGCTTTACGCCTGGCTTTCTCTAAAGGAAAGAGTGCTCCATATGCCTGACGAGGCTGGGCCGGAGCATCTCTCCTTCTTTGATTCGGTGTCGCCACATTCCGATAAGCGTCCAGGCAGGCCGATTCTGCTCCTTCACGGGTTTACGGACGATAAAGAAACCTGGTTGAAAATGATCGGAGTCCTTGGCAAGAACCATCGTGTAATCGGGGTCGATCTGGCTGGGCACGGACGAAGTTCCGCAGCCTGCGACGGGGAATACGGCCGTGTGATTCAAGCCGAGCGGGTACATCGCTTGGTCGTGAAATGTGGGCTCAAGAACCACCATCTTCTCGGTCATTCAATGGGGGGCGCCGTCGCGATGACCTATGCGATTGCCCATCCCGATGAGGTCCTTTCCCTTGGCCTGATCGCGCCCGCGGGTCTCGAGGACCCGCACACCACTGAGTTCAAGGGCCATGCGGGAGGCGAGATCAATCCACTCATCATTGCCGACAATTGGAACGCCAATGAAAAGGTTCGCTATGTTGCCAATGGCCCCAACTCGCTTTACTTCTTTGTGCGGCTCGTCAACTCGTACTTGACTCAAGAGGGGCTGGTACGAGAGCAGCTCTACAGAAAGATCTTCCGGCAACTCAGCGAGGAGGGGTCTCTCTCTAAGGAAGATCTTCAGCAGATCAACCAGCCAACGTTTGTTGTGTGGGGCACCAGAGATCGCGTTCTGAAGCCGAGTTGTTTAGACCACCTCGCAGCTCATATCCCTGGAACCAGGGTGGTCAAACAGTGGGAAGGAGTCGGTCACATGGTTAACCTCGAAAAGCCGCGAATGACAGCAAAAGCCTATTTGGGTTTCCTGGACAGGCTCAAGAATACGGAGCATTGATCAATTAGAAACGGCAACAATGTGGAAAGTTGATCGGAGTGGCATTGCATGCGTTTGACGGTACCTGGAACAAGGATGAGGAGAGGTCATGCTTGAGGAATAAAAGACTGAAGAAGTAAAAAAGGGAAAGCCATGCCGATAAACAATTTGCCGAAATATTTACCGGATGAAGAGGCATGCCGCCGGTTGTTGAATCCTTATCGTGGCCATCGGTCCGAATCTGACTGTACTGTGGGAGCATGCGGGCTATCGTGTGATAGTTGTTTTGTTTTGAATATAGGTCCGATATTTTGAAAGAGAGGTCATTTTATGTCCGGTAAAATTTTCTCAGGCACCGGTCTTGCCCTGTTATTGGCCCTGTTTCTGCTAGGGTGCGAAGCCAATGTCATACATAGGCCGGACTTCAGGCTCTGCACTGGCACTCCCACTGAAATTGAGCAGCAATGCGGAACCAATACCCTGCAGGTGGTGGCGAATCCGGCCAAGAGTGCCGGGGTTGATTACCTCCTCGGATTTGTTGAATTCGACGACCAGGGGCAGTTCCACGATCGCCGACAGGTTAACTTTCTGATTGATCGGCTGGTCGAGGAGTCGACAACCCATAACCTGGTGATGGTGGTCTTCGTTCACGGATGGAAGCATAACGCCAAAATTGGCGATGAAAATATTGAGAATTTTCGCAAAATCCTCACCCAACTCAGTGACCTTGAAGAGGGGTTTCTCACCAGCGGTCTGAAGAAAAGCCGACCACGTAAGGTGGTGGGGATTTACGTTGGTTGGCGGGGCAAATCCCTGGATGCCGGACCCCTCACCAATCTTTCTTTCTGGGATAGGAAGAACACGGCCCACAAGGTCGGTCACGGAGGGGTTACTGAACTTCTCGGGCGCCTTGAAGGGATCCGGCAGGTTGATCAGCGGCTAGACCCCCCAGGAATTGAAGGACAGACCAAGCTGGTCATCGTCGGCCACAGTTTCGGTGGGGCGGTGGTCTATTCGGCGCTTGGCCAAGTCCTCACCGAACGCTTCATCGACATCGAGGGGAAGGCCAAGAGTCCAAGAGAATTCGGGGATTTGGTGGTTCTGATCAATCCTGCGTTCGAGGCAATGCGCTACGCCAACCTGCAGGCTATGGCCGCCGAACGCCCTACCTACTTCACGGGGCAGAGGCCAATCCTGGCCATTCTCACCTCTGAGGCGGATAAGGCGACCAAGGTCGCCTTTCCCCTGGGGAGGGTTTTCTCCACGTTCTTCGAAAAGGAAAAAAACGCTGCGCAGGAGAAGGAAAACCGCACCGCCGTCGGCCATTATTCGCCCTTCCATACCCACTATCTGAAATGGAGCAAAGAGGAGACCGCTCGGCCCCTGATGGCCGATCCTGATGCCAGTGTCCAGATGCTGAACCGCCTTGGCGAGGCCTGGGATCAGGGGGTCGAGGAGCTTCCCTTTCCGGGGTCGGTCCTTTCCCATACAGGCGGGCAGAACTTGCTCAATCCCTACCTGGTCATTTACGTTGACGAGCGGATCATCCCGGATCACAACCACATCTATGATGCCAGGCTTCGGGATTTTCTGAGGTATTTCATTCTGCTATCAACCGAGGGGGCACCGGAATAAGATCCTCGCCCCAATCTTCTGCAAGCGATTCTTTCTTGTTCCTAGACGTGGAAGAGCTCGAGTTGAAGCGCAATCGGGGCAGGGAGCGCATGGCGCTGGCCGATGGGATGGCTCTTTTTCAGAGGAAGGCTTTAAAAACCTCCTTACCTCCAGTGTCAGATACGCCTTTGAATCCGGACTGGATAATCTTCTGGAATATCGCGGATCGATGCAAATCACTGACTCTGGAAATCTCTTGTTCCAGTCTGCGGGAAAGGAATGAACTCGGGTCCGTCCCAACTTCCAATCCGGGGGAGGGGATGGAGACCATAGAATCATGTACCACCCTCGCCGCCACCAATGCCAATGACAAGTCGCGTCCCATTAATAACGACATAAACGACACCAAAATGGCCCGATCCTTTTCCGGACGGGCCATTCGTTTTTTTGGGGTCTCCGAATCGACTTGGGAGGGGGCGATATTCTCAGAATGCAGGGTCTATAGGACAGCCTCATTTTCGCCCCGAAATCACGGCCCAAACAATACAGA
>CALZIZ010000110.1 GCA_945787465.1 uncultured Desulfuromonadales bacterium | reverse complement strand
CTCCATCAACCTGTTCATTGCCTTGATCATCATGAATATGGCAAAGGCGACGATGATAAAATCGAGCACCGTGTTGATGAAAATGCCGTAATTGATGGTCGGTGCCCCGGCTTCCTGGGCGGCCTTGAGAGATGGATATTCGGTGCCGCTGAGGTTTAAAAAGAGGCTGCTGAAATCGACTTTGCCCATGAGCAGGCCGATGGGCGGCATGATAACGTCCTTGACAAGGGAGCTGATGATCTTGCCGAAGGCGGCACCGATGATAATACCGACGGCCATGTCCACCACGTTGCCGCGCATCGCAAATTTCTTGAACTCTTCAAACATAAAAGCCTCCTCTCGCGGTGTTGTCCTATGTTAAATACCCCTTTTTTCTGGACAGGGAAATGCCACAAGACTAAGGTTAGATGCTAATAATGAAGTTGCAATTTCCGCAGGCGTAACTATGACAGGTATGAATAAAAATCCCTGTAAGCATCTCGAACATTTATCGACGATCCTCGACAGCGTTGCCGACGGGGTCTTCACCGTCGATGAGGACATGCGCATAACCTGGTTCAACCGTGCGGCTGAAGTCATCACCGGATTCAGCCGGGCCGAGGCACTGGGGCAAAGCTGCTGCGAAATTTTTCGCAGTAGTGTCTGCTTCACCCACTGTCCCTTGCGCGAAGCTCTGGCCAGCGATTGCGACGTGGTGAACCGTGAGGTCGATATTCTCGACCGCAACAACCGGGAGATGCCGATTTCGGTGAGTGCTTCGGTGCTCAGGGATGGTGATGGCCGGCCGGTGGGCGGGGTCGAGACTTTTCGCGACCTGTCCCAGCTCCAGGCGTTGAAAAAGGAGGTCGAGGCCAGATACTCCTTTCATGACCTGGTGAGTCGTCATCCGGCCATGCGTCGCCTGTTCGACGTTCTTCCCGACGTGGCGGCCAGTGCAGCGACGGTTCTTTTGCAGGGCGAAAGCGGCACCGGCAAGGAACTGTTCGCCCGGGCTTTGCATGACCTGAGCCCCCGGAAGGACGGTCCCCTGGTGGTGGTCAACTGCGGCGCGCTGCCGGAGCAATTGCTTGAGGCCGAGATCTTTGGTGCCAGGCGGGGGGCCTATACCGGGGCGGTCGAGGATCGCCCCGGGCGCTTGCAGCAGGCCGAAAAGGGCACCTTGTTTCTCGATGAGATCGGTGATTTGCCCCTGTCATTGCAGGTTAAACTGCTGCGGGTTCTGGAGAACCGCGAATATCAGCCCCTTGGGGCTAAGCAATCACGCAAAGCCGATGTTCGATTTGTGACAGCGACCCACAGAGACCTCGAAGCGATGGTCGAAGAGGGCTCGTTTCGTCGCGACTTGTTTTTTCGCATCAACGTAGTCAACCTTAAAATCAGTCCACTTCGGGAGCGCGGCGAGGATATCCCGCTATTGCTTGAGATGGCCCTCGACCGGTTCAACCGCACCTATGGGAAAAAAATCCGCGGCTTCTCCCCCGAAGCCCTTGCGGTTCTGCTCAACCATTCCTACCCCGGCAATGTGCGCGAACTCCTCAACCTGGTGGAACGGGCGGTCATTCTGTGTCGGGATGAGACCATCGGCGCCGAGCTTTTACCTGGCGCAAATGAAACCTCTCCCCAATCCAGGGGGCTGGCCCTCTCTCCTTCTGGTCGACCAACCGCTGATATGCTCGAAAAACTTCTGCAGCGGCATGGCGGCAACCGCACCCTTGCCGCCCGGGAGCTGGGCGTCAATCGCACAACCCTGTGGCGCTGGCTGAAGCAGATGCGGGCCGAATAATCTCCCACCATTGTTGCAGGTGTTGCAGTCGTTGCAGTCGTTGCATCGCCTTTGCAACATTCTCCATTCATTTCAAACGACTCAAATCCCTACGAGTTTTATCGCTAACGAGCGTTCTTTCCGTTGCAACTGCAACGTCTTCCCTCCTCTCGCAAGACCCATTTTCCTTTTCCGTTTTGCTCTGTAAGATGCCGTAACTAAATGTAAATAAAGATTTTTGAGGATTGTTTTCGAGGATCGGCACGGCCCTTGGAATATAAGGTAGGCATGAAGCGGTATTCGAAGACCCAGTCCATTGTCCGGGTTGCGGTCCCCTGCTACGGAGAACGGGTGTTTCCCCGCTTCGGGCAGGCCCGGGTTTTCTGCTTTGCAGAAATTGACCCTTCGGGCAAGACCCCACACCGGTTACAGCTTCGGCTCTGGCCATCTTCTCAAGAGCCCCAGGTTGCACACTGGCTCAGGGACCAAGGCATTGGTGGGGTGTTGTGCGGCGGTATTCACCCTCGCTATCAGGCGGCACTTGGTAGCCAGGGGATCTGGGTTGTCTGGGGGGTTCGTGGCGAGGTGGGAGCCATATTACAAGAGTGGGTGGAAGCTTTTGCTTCCTCAGAGCCCCAACCCTGGAGCGGTTTCAGCGCCATGAGGTGAAGACCTGGCTGATTCTACCAACAAAAAAAGGAGAAGGAAAATGTCTGGAATTGAAGTTATCGCAGTGCCCTCCATGTTCCCTGGAGGCCTTGATGCGCAAAGGTCAGGCCATTTCGGGCACTGCGACCTGTTTACCCTGGTGGTTCTGAAAAACAAAGAGGTGCAGTCGACCCAGCAGGTGGCAAATGCAGAGCATGGCGAAGGGGGGTGCCTGATCCCGGTGAAAAACCTCTACCGGGCAGGGGCCACCTCCCTGGTGGTCGCCGGCATCGGCAGGCGCCCCAGGCTCGGTTTCGAGGATGCGGGGATCAAGGTGCTGGTAGGACAGGGCGAAACGGTTGGCGAAGTCATCGAGGCCTACAAAGCCGGTCAGGTTCGCCCCATTGAAAATGCAGACCTCTGCGGGGGCCATGGCCATCAATGAACCCGATAAGCGGGGGAGGCGTACCCAGCAGTTGCAACTTGAAAAAGGAGGTAAAGAGCATGTCTGATTCTGATAGAACAAACCCTTCGCAAGGGGGCCGAGGTCCCGGCAAGAGCTTGGACAGAGGTGCCGGTCTGGCAAAGAGATACCGATTCGCTCAGCGCTCGGGACGTGGGCCTGAAAAATGCGCAGGAAAGGGCGCAGGCAGGGGGCAGGGCAGGTGCGGCATCCATGGCCAGGAAAAAGGTCGTGCATTAAAGACCGGGCCAGGTCAGGGACGTCACAATTAATACCTATCGAAAGGACAAAATGATGAATCTCAAATCGATCTTTACCGCCCTCTGTGTGGGGCTTCTCGCAGCATCCCTGACAGCACCGACCTTTGCTGGCCAACGCGGCAAGGGGCAGGGCGTCGGGAAGAGCCAGAAAGGTGAATCCTCCTATGGCGTCAAGCAACGTCTCCGGGACGATTCTTGCGAGACCTGCAAAGACTCGGCCCAGAAGGATCGCAGCCAACGCAAGGATATGCAGAAAAACAAGGCACGGCAGGAGGATCGGCAGCAACTTCGGGATGGTACCGGTCTGAAATAAGCTGAGATCACTATAGGTCACCTCATCAGAAAGAGAGGTATAATTATGGGACCCAAAAGGACAGCCTTGGTGCTTTTTGTTTTCTCGCTGACGCTAGGTTTTTCCAGTCTGAGCTTTGCCGAATTGACCGAGAAGGACCAACTTGGCAAGATCCTCTATTTCGACGAATATCTTTCCTTGAACCATAACCAATCCTGCGCCAGTTGTCATTTGCCCCCGGGGTTTGCCGATCCCGTAAATGCCGGCGATCCGGTCAACCTGCCCGTCAGCGAGGGCTCCATAAGCGGATTGTTCGGAGGACGCAACTCGCCGACTTCAAGCTATGCCGCCGCAAGCCCGCACTTTAACTACCGGCCACGAATGGGTTACGTCGGAGGGCAGTTCTGGGACGGTCGTGCCCCCAACCTCAAGGAGCAGGCCAAGGGGCCCTTTCTGAACCCGGTCGAGATGGCCATGCCGAGTGAAGCTGCGGTGGTCGGAGCCGTGGCCTCTTTGGAAAATCCGAATTATCCAGACTACTTGAATCTCTTCCAGCAGGCCTTTAAGGTGAACCTCGATGCAATCGATCTGAATGACGAACTTTTGGTCAAGACCGTCTACAACCAGATCGCAGGCGCCATTGCCAACTACGAGCGAACCAGTGAACTCAACAAGTTCAACTCGCGTTACGACGCCTACCTGGCAGGGGCCGCCACACTGACTGAGACAGAGTTGGCAGGGCTTGACCTCTTCAACGGCAACTGCAGCCAGTGCCACCCCTCGGACGGAACCAGTAAGGCAGGAAAAATTCTCATGCCGACCGTCTTCAGTAACCACAGCTACCACAACCTCGGGCTTCCCCACAGCGAGAACCCGTTGCTGGCCGACAACCCTCCTGATCTGGGTCTGGGGGGGCGCGTCGATATAAGTGACCCGCGGGAATACGGTAAGTTCAAGGTGCCGACCCTGCGCAATATCGAGTTGACCGCCCCTTACGGGCACAACGGTTACTTTGCGACCCTCGAGGAGATGGTGCACTTTCTTAACAGCCGCGACGCCGAGGCTTGGGCCGCTCCCGAGGTGGATCAGAACCTGACGGCTGAGATCGGGCAACTGTCTCTTTCGCCT
Source organism: uncultured Desulfuromonadales bacterium (assembly GCA_945787465.1). GTDB lineage: Bacteria > Desulfobacterota > Desulfuromonadia > Desulfuromonadales > Trichloromonadaceae > CALZIZ01. The sequence continues at coordinate 14,166 of CALZIZ010000110.1, read as the reverse complement.
GCGGAGGAAACTGCAATCGTAACGTTTTTGAAAACCCTCACCGACGGTGGGGAAAATTAAGCCACCTGCCTTGGCTCAATTGCGGGGCTGTCCCCAAAAGGGATAGCCCCCTTTGCTTATCAGGGACAAAATGGCACTGCCTGGTCTCCGCCCATTGATCGCTGAGTCCGCAGAGGGCACAAAGAAAACCCGGAAAATTGTAGTCTCACCTCTGCGTTCTCAGCGACCTCTGCGGTGAATGAACTATGACCATTCAATCCTGAAAAGGGGGATCAAAAACCGCCAATGCAAACAGATTCCCCCTCAAGAGTCGGGGAATCCGGATTTTGCACCTGCCTCATCTCACGCCACCCTCGCCATCTTCCTCTTCAGCCGGCGCAAACCCGCGCCGCATGGTGTTTTCCGTCACCACCCTCGGGTCCATGAAATGCAGCAGGTAATCGGGCCCGCCGGCCTTGGTGCCGCCGCCGCTCATGCGCGCGCCGCCGAAGGGCTGGCGTTCGACCAGGGCGCCGACGCAGTTGCGGTTGAGGTAGAGGTTGCCGACGCGAAACTCGCGGCGGGCCTTCTCTAAATGCTCGGGGCTGCGGCTGAAGACGCCGCCGGTCAGAGCAAAGCGGGTCGAGTTGGCCCAGGCGATGGCCTGGTCGAAGTCTGCGACGCGCATCACCGCCAGCGCCGGCCCGAAGACCTCCTCCTGGGCGAGGCGATGTTCGGGGGTGATGCCGCCGATGATGGTCAGCGGTACGTAGCAGCCTCCCTCCGGCACCTCGCTCGAGTAAAGAAGCTGGCCCTCCTGGCGTCCGATCTCGATATATTCCCTGACCATCTTCTGCTGGTTGGCGTCGGCCACTGGCCCCATGAAGTTGGCCGGGTCCTCGGCGGGACCGATTTTCAGCGCCCGGGCCGCCTTGACCAGGCGCTCGACGAAGGTGTCGTAGATGGCGTCGAGCACGATGACCCGCGAGCAGGCCGAGCACTTCTGCCCCTGAAAGCCGAAGGCCGAGTAGAGAACCTGGGGCACCGCTTCGTCGAGGTCGGCGTCGTCGTCGATGATGATGGCGTTCTTGCCGCCCATCTCCGAGACGACCTTTTTGATGTTGGGTTGGCCGGGCTGCACCCGGGCGGCCTTTTCGATGATGCGCTGGCCGACCTCCATCGAGCCGGTAAAGGCGATGGCGCTGATCTCCGGGTGCTCGACCAGCAGGTCGCCGATGACGCTGCCCCGCCCCGGGCAGTAGTTGAAGACCCCGGCGGGCAGACCGGCTTCGCGGTAGATATCGACCAGCAGGTGGCCGATCACCGATGTCAGCCCCGAGGGCTTGTAAACCACGCAGTTTCCGGTGACCAGCGCCGCCGAGACCATGCCGCAGCTGATTGCCATGGGGAAGTTCCAGGGCGAGATCACCGCGGCAAGACCCTTGGGCTCATAGCAGTAGCGGTTGTCCTCCCCCGGCACCGCGCCCATCTTGCGCGGGCTGCCGAGGCGGATCATCTCCCGGGCGTAGTACTCCATGAAGTCGATGCCCTCGGTGACGTCGGCGTAAGCCTGGTCCCACTGCTTGCCGACCTCAAGAACCTGCCAGGCGGCCAGTTCGAAAACCCGCGAACGGGCAACTGCTGCGGCCTTGACCAGGTGCTGGGCGCGGCCTTGGGGCGGCGTGTCGCGCCAGGCGGGGAAGGCGGCCCCGGCGGCGGCGATCGCTTGTTGCACCTCCTCGCTGCCGGCCTGGCAGATGCGCCCCACGACCTCGCCGGGCTCGGCGGGATTGACCGAGTCCAGCCGTTCGTCCGTCTCGACATCCTTGCCGCCGATAAAGAGGGGATAGGTCTCGCCCAGCCTGCCCCGCACCTCGGCGATGGCCCTGGCGAAGGACTGGCGCTGATCGGCTTTGGTGAAATCGACCATCGGCTCATTCTTGAACCTGGGCAGGCCGCCAGGCCCAGGCTCGGCAGGCTGCCGCGACGGCGCCTCTTGCCGCCGGGCCGTCTCCACCGGGTCTTCGAGCAGCCGCTCGATCTCGGTCTCTTCGGCGAAGCTCTGGCGCAGGAACGACTCGTTGGCGGTATTTTCCAGCAGCCTCCGCACAAGGTAGGCCATCCCCGGCACCATCTGCCCATAGGGGCAATAGAGGCGAATGCGTTTGGCCACCTTGAGCAGGCCCTTGCGCACCGGCTCGGCCATGCCGTAGAGCACCTGGAATTCGTAGCGCTCTTCGGGCACCTGCAGCTGGCGCGCTGTCTCCATCACTGCGGCGATGGAACGAACATTGTGCGAACCGCAGGCCAGATGGCAGATTTGGTGGTTTTCCAGCACCATGCGGCTGTGGCGCTCAAAGGCCGCGTCGGTATCGGCCTTGACGGTATAAACCGGGATTTCCCAGCCGTTCTGCCGTGCCAGCACCGTTTCGTAGTCCCAGTAGGCCCCCTTGACCAGGCGCACCGAGATCGGCAGGCCGTTCTGCCGGGCCCAGTTCAGCAGCCGGTCCAGGTCGTGATCGGTGTCTCTGAGGTAGGATTGCAAGACCACCCCCAGGTGAGGGTAGTCGGGGTAGGCCCCGCGCAGGCGTCGGTAGAGTTCGAGGGTGATGTCCTTGTACCTGTAGGCCTCCATGTCGATACACAGAAAGCCCCCAAGCTCGATGACCTTCTCGAGAATCGGCGTCACCCGGGCCTGAATGGCCGCGACCGAACCCTCGAAATCCTGGGGTTTGGTCTGGGAGTAGAACGCGGTCGGTTTGACCGAGACGTTGATCTTCGGGGCGTGCCCCCAGTCGAGGTCGCCTGATCCCTCGCCAAGGGCGGGCCAGTCGGCCTGGGCCCTTTCCATGGAGGCGAGCAGCTCAAGGTAGGTCTGCACATACTGCTCCGCCTCTTCCTCGTTGAGGGTCGCCTCGCCGAGCACGTCGACCACGAAGGTGAAACCCTCGCGGCGCAGCCTGGTCATATTTTTGAGCGCCTGGCGCGAATCTTCACCGACGATGAACTGGCGGGCCATCTCCTCGATGTTGGCCCGGATCGCCTTGGCCAGCAGCGCCGCTCCGACGCTGCCGCCGAAGCCCGCGGTTTTTGCCCCCCATTTGAGAACGCCGGGAATCTCCTGGTTTTCGCCGCCGAAATATTGACTCAGGTGACAGGTCAGGGCCTGGGCCGTATTGAGAGAAGGGAAAACGTCGACAAACCTGAACATCTGCAGCCGAAAGTCCTCGTTGCGCATGCACCAGTCCAGGGAAGGTGTTTCTCCCTGGATGCTGTCAAAAAAGTCTTTGCCCCGGGTGATGATTCGGGCATTGAGTTCCTGGGGGGCCATCGAGTCCTCCTTGGAAATTCAGTTCAATAGGTCTGTTTTTGATTCTATCAAACCACGGAGCCCTGGAAAGTCACCTGGACGATGATGGTGTATTTTCCCGCAGATTGAGCAGGGAGAATATGGTCAAACTGCTACAGAGCAGAGGCGGGAAGGCCGGTAATAACCCTGTCGGCACCCCGTAAACAGCATCCTTGCCATTTCCCGAACATCTGGTCATTTGCCCGATCATTACGCTTTTCCCCTGAGCATTCTCCGCCCCTGCCTCGAAAGAGCGTTTCCCCTGGCGGCTCTACCTTCGCTTCCCTCAGAAAAGGCTCTGGGCTAAGCCATTTCAATCCAACGTATTAAAATGTGAAAGCATGTGAAATCATATACTTGTCAAGCAAGACCAGGTTCTTCGGCAGGGTCAGGTATGGATTTAGCCCTTGGAAAATCTTTGTCCATTTGATAGCTTTCCGTCGATAGAAAGAGGCTCCTCATTATTTAATTCCTTGGCACAAAAATGGCATTAAATTTCAACAGGTCAAAAGTAAGATTCGGGACAGGGGGATTAAACCAGGTCCCGAAAGCAGAGAGAAAAAGAACGGGCCTGATATCTTTGCTTTGGTTCATTAAGGCGGAGTCCGCCAGAACAACTGTTACAAATAATGCCAGCCATGAAAAATGGCTGTGCCTGAAATGGAGTGCTCCATGTTCGAGGGGGAAAAAGTTCTCGTCGTTGATGACAACGAAATGGTCTGCCTGTTGCTCGACGAAGTGTTGGGTGAAGTCGGTTATAAGGTGACCACTGTTCAAAACGGTGAGGATGCGCTTGATCAGTTCCGGCGGGAGCCTTTCCCGCTGGTTTTGCTTGACCTGGTGTTGCCCGGCATAAGTGGTAACGAGGTGCTGCGGCATATCAAGCAGGAGTATCCGAAAACCGATGTCGTCATGATCACCAGCCATGGTTCGATGGAGACGGCTATCGAGGCGCTACGCCTTGGCGCAACAGATTATCTGACCAAGCCTTTTGATAACCTCGATGCCGTCACCGGGTTGATTCGCAAGGCCTTCGCCAAACGCCAGCGCATCGACGAAAAAGAGTGGCTATATAAAAAGATCATCGAAAAAAGCCATCAGCTCGAAACCGCGGTCAAGCGTCTCGAGTCGATCAACGAAATCGGTCAGTCGCTGCATTCGATTCTCGATCTAAAAGAACTCCTGCACTATTCGGTGGACCTGGTCAGCAAAGAACTCGACGCCGAACGGGTTTCGCTGATGCTTCTCGAAAAGGATTCAAACCTTCTTGAAATCAAGGCTGCCCAAGGTCTCGATGACCAGGTGGTCAAGTTGTCTCGAACCAAAATCGGCGAAGGGGTCGCCGGCTGGGTGGTTCAGAAGGGCGAGCCGCTGCTCAGCCGCGAGGGTATCGAGCTCTCAAACGAGTCGCCGGTAGACCGCAGGGGCTACACCAACGACACCTTCGTTTCCACCCCGCTGATCATCAGCGCTCCCATCAAGGGATCAAAAGAGGTTATCGGCGTCATCAACGCCAGCAACAAGCGCTGCGGAGAGGATTTCAACGCCGACGACCTGCATTTTGTCGCAACCCTGGCCTCCCAGATCGCCATTGCCATCGAAAATGCCCTGGCGGTCAACCGGGAACTCAAAAATACCCACTACCAGGCGGTGGTGGCCCTGGCTGAAGCGCTGGAGGCCAAGGATGAAGTCTCCGGGGAGCATTGCAATGGCATGCTGCGTTATGCCGAGTCCATGGGCCAGCGCATGGGGCTGACTTCCGAGGAGGCTGAAATTCTGCGTTACGCGGCGGTGCTGCACGATATCGGCAAAATCGGCACCCCGGAGCGCATTCTGCAAAAACCCGCATCGCTGCTGCCCGAAGAGTTCGAGGTGATGAAGAACCATACCCGCATCGGCGGTGATATTCTCAAATCCCTCAAATTTCTCGAACCGGTGGTGCCGATCATCGAGTCTCACCACGAGTGGTATGACGGCAACGGTTATCCCCTGGGGATGGCGGGCGAGATGATTCCCATTCAGGCCCGCATTGTAGCGGTTCTCGATGCCTTTGACGCCATGACCGCTAACCGGCCCTATCGAAAGGCCATGAGCCAGCAGGAGGCTCTGGGCAAGCTGGTGGTGGGTGCCGGTACCCAGTTCGACCCCGAGGTGGTAAGGGCCTTTGATGCTCTTCTGAAAGCGGATTGGAGCCAGTCGAAGCCGGGGTAGTCAGAATTTACCAAACAACTCTCCGATAAGAGCAAAGCCAGAGTAATCTGGCGGCGCAAAACCATGGGTCCGCAGAGGCGGACAGCCGGGTTGCCGAAGAGAGACCCGTAGTTCCTAAATGTATATGAAAAACAGGAATTCCAGCGGTTCATCTTGCGGCGAGAGGTGGGCCGTTTTTTTTGGGCTCGAACCAGGTCAAAGGCTTGGATCGCCACCAAGGCACCAAGACACCAAGAAGAACTCAAAGCCCTTCTGGGGTCAGGCTGCATGTCATTCCCGCAAAGGTTTTAGGGGGAATCCCGTTACTAAAGCTCGAAACCCCTGGATCCCCGACAAAAGCACTCGGGGATGACACCTTGGGGTGAACCACATGACTGCAGCCCGAACCAAGTCAGGGACATTTAAAGTGCCTGGTTGGCAAATGTTTAGACTTTCTTGGTGCCTTGGTGTCTTGGTGACAAAAATTTGACGTTCAGATTCCTTTTTCAGCGAAACAGCTCGAATTGCAGAACATCCCACGGGAAAACACATGGTAGACCCCCATAGAATCCTGGTCGTTGACGACAATGAAATGGTCGCTCTACTGCTGAGCGAGGTCCTCGGCGAAGAGGGGTTCGATGTCACCACGGTGACCAGTGGCGAGGACGCCCTGGCCGAATTTCGTAAAGAGCCCTTTGCCCTGGTGCTGCTCGACCTGGTCTTGCCGGGGATCGGCGGCAACGAGGTGCTGAAGGAACTCAAGTCGGGCTACCCGCAGACCGATGCGGTCATGATCACTGGCCATGGTTCTATGGAGACGGCGGTGGAGGCGCTGAGGCTTGGCGCCGCCGATTACATCACCAAGCCCTTTGAGGACCTGGAATCTGTCACCAAGGTTGTGCAAAAGATCTTTGCCAGGCGCCAGGAAATCTTTATTCAGGAGTTTCAGACCCGGGAGGCATTGTCAAAGACCGAAAAACTCGAGGTCGCCACCCGCCGGCTCAGTTTTCAAAACGAGATCAACAGCGTCCTGACCGTCACCCAGGACCCGGTGCTGTTGCCGCAGGTTGCCGTGGAGTTTCTCGCCGAAAGGTTAGGCGCCCAGCGAGTCAGCTTCATGCTTGTTGACCCGGATTCCAGAACATTGGAAATTGTCGCCTCAGTCGGCATGGAGGAATATCTGGATAAGGTTAGCACCTGCCGCATCGGCGAGGGGGTTGCCGGGTTGGTGGCCCAGCGGGGCCAGTCGCTGCTCTATGCCGAAGGCCAGAGCTCTGCGAGTATACCCCACAATACTCACCTCGGTTACCATGCCGACTCGTTTGTTTCGGTGCCGCTTTTTGTGCCCCAACAGGCAGGTTCCGGCGAGGTTATTGCGGTGATCAATGTAAGCAACCGCGAAAACCTGGAACCATTTGGCGAAGAAGATCTCGACCTGGCCGAGACTCTGGCACGAATGCTGGCGATCCGCCTCGACACCACCCAGGCCGCAAAACGGGAGATGAAGGCGACCACCTACCAGGCCGTGCTCGCTTTCACCGAGGCCCTTGACGCCAAGGACCATACGACGGGAGAGCATGCCGACGGCATGCTCAAATACGTGTTGGCGGTCGGTGAGCAGATGGGCCTCAAAGGGGAGGAGTTGGAGATTCTTCAGTTCGGGGCGGTGTTGCACGATATCGGCAAGCTCGCCGTGCCCCAGGATATCCTGCAGAAGCCCGGCAAGCTCACTGACGAGGAGTTCGACACTCTGAAGGGCCATTGTCGTGCCGGTGGCGATATCATCAGGCCGATGAGGTTTCTCGAGCAGGTGGTTCAGGTTGTCGAGATGCACCACGAACGTTACGACGGCGAAGGCTACCCCTATGGCCTGGCCGGGGTCGACATCCCCATCCAGGCCCGTATCGTTGCGGTGCTTGACGCCTATGACGCAATGATGGCCGATCGCCCCTATCGGGATTCCATCGGCCGACAAGTGGCCCTTGCAGAGTTGGAAAAACATGCCGGGACCCAGTTTGATCCCCAGGTGGTGGAGGCGTTTCTGGAGGTTCTCGAAAAAGAAAATCCCGTTTAATCCAACTGATGAACTGGGAGCGGTGCCTCCGATCCAAATGGTTAACTGGAATATTTGATGCTTCCAAGATCGCAAATCAAAGCCGAAACCTCAGCTGTTGTTAAAGGGCTGATCTGCGTTCTGCTTGCGATTACCTCTCTCCTTTTAATTTCTTCTACAGTTCTAGCAGGTTGGGGCCTGCAGAGCAGCGACCTTGCCTGGCCGCCACCTCACCTGCGGGCGGTCCATTTCCCCGTCGATAACAGCGAGGGGTTTACCGTTGGCAATAATGGGTCCATCATACGAACCCTCGACGGCGGCGCCACCCCCTGGCAGTCCCTCAACAGCGGAACACCTAGCACCCTTCGGGGTGTTTTCTTTGTTGACAACAACACCGGCTATGCTGTGGGGGACAGCGGGACTATTTTAAGAACCGATAGCGGCTCCAACCCACTTCCGGGCAGTGTCAGCTGGACCACGCAGAATAATTTCCTCACCGGCTCCTGTGGTGCGGGTTCGCTTCCGCCGGGTACTTTGAATTCAGTTCATTTTCCCGTCGACGCCTCGACCGGCTATGTGGTCGGTTCCGAAACCGGTTTTGCCCCTGGCGGGATCATTTTGAAAACCACCGATGGCGGTGCCTCCTGGCGCTGCCAGGCCGCCGGCGGCTTCAGCCCCCTGGAATCTGTATATTTCACCGATAACTCCAATGGCTATGCCGTCGGCAGCAGCGGCACCATCCTGGTTACCAGTGACGGCGGCGCCACCTGGTCCCCCGATCCCCCCCCGAGCCCGGCGCGCAGTTTCAAGGGCGTCTCCAGTTTCTCTGCCGCAAAACCTGTCGTTGTTAGCGATATGGGCTACGTTCTGACCAAAAGCGGGCCCAACTGGAACGAGAGTCAACCGACTACCTCGAATATGAACGCGGTGAGTGTCGTGCCCGGCGGGGGCAACCGTGCCTTCATGGCCGGAAAATGGGGGTCGGTTTACGAAACCGGCAATGGCGGCAGCAGCTGGAGCGATGTCGGTCCCACCGGAACCGGATGGGACCTCTACGGGATATCCTTCCCTGTGGATCAAAACACCGGTTACGCGGTGGGGCAGAGGGGGACGGTTGTCAAATTCACCTCGGCTGCTTCCGCGGCGGTGCTCATCAGTAATGCGGGGGCTCTCTCCGCTGCGGAGGGTAATGCGGCGTACTCGGCGACTTACAATGTGGTGCTGGCGACCGCGCCTGCAAGTAATGTAACCATCAATATCGCAAGCCCGACCTCGGACGGCCAGTTGGAGATCGATCCTGCCACCACCTCCCTGACCTTTACCCCGGCGACCTGGAGTACGCCCCAACCGGTCAATGTCAGGGCAGTCGACGACCTGGTTTTTGAGGGCAGTCCCCATCAGGGTCTTGTTGAACACACCGTTGCTAGTGCAGATCCTTCCTACTCGGGTATAAAGGTCTCTGATGTCGCGGTGGATATCACCGATAACGACGCTGCCCCGGAGGTTAACTGGACTCAGCTCTCCCAGAGCGGCCCCGAGTCGGCAGCGCCGCTTACGGTGCGGGCTCAGCTCTCGGCGCTTTCGAGCCTCGATGTGACCGTTCCCTTCAGCGTTGGCGGGGCGAGCACCGCGAGCGATCCCGCCGACTACTCGCTAACCGCCTCTCCGCTGGTGATCCCGGCAGGCAGCCTGTTTGCCGATGCCTTGATCACCCTGGTCGACGATGCCCTGGACGAGCCCGATGAAACGGTGGTATTGACCCTCGGCGCACCGACCAACGCCACCGTGGGAGCGAACTCCACCCACACCGCCACCATCAGCGACGACGACTCTGCCTCCACGGTCAGCTTCGCCCTGGCCTCATCCAACAGCCCTGAAGCGACCACCCCGGCCGATCTGACCGTGAACCTTGCGCTGGCTTCAGCCTTCACCGTCACCGTCGATTACGCTGTCAACGCAGCCGGCACGGCCACCGCGGGCGGCACCGACTACACCCTGGCAGCGGGCACCCTGACCTTCAACCCCGGCGAAACCAGCAAGACCATCAGCATCACCATCGCCGAGGATGCTCTGGACGAAGCCGACGAAACGGTCATCGTCGATCTGTCCAACCCTGTCAATGCCACGCTCGGAGCGACAGTCCAGCACACCTACACCATTAACGACAACGACGGGTCGCCGCAGGTCTACTTTGACGCTGCAGCCTCAAGCAGCCCCGAGTCAGTCACCCCCGTGTCTCTGACTGTGTCGCTTTCGGCGCTCTCGGGTCAGACGGTCACTACGAATTTCGCTGTCAATGGGGCCAGTTCGGCTTCCGGCGGCGGGGTGGACTACACCCTGGCCGCGGGGACCCTGAACTTTGCTCCGGGGGAGACGAGTAAAATCATCACCCTGACCGTCGTGGACGACGCGGTGGGCGAGTCGGACGAAACGGTGCTGGTCGACCTGTCCAACCCCGTCAACGCCACCCTTGGCGCGACGCCGCAGCATACCCTGACCATCGCCGATAACGAAAAGTTGATCTCGGGGACGGTCTACGCCGACGCGGGGGTTACGCCCGTGGTGGGTGGGGGGGGCGTGGAAGTTTGCGGCGTTCGCTCCGGCTCGGTTGTCAACTGCGCCATGACCAACCCTTTGACGGGAGGCTACAGCCTCGTCTTTCCCCCCACCCTTTCCGCCGGCGACCCCATCCTGGTCTATGTGAACAATTCCGGTGGCACTCGCGGAACGACCGTTACTGTCTCCGATGGCGGCAATCTGTCCGGGCTCGACATCTATGACGACCAGGTCATCACCCGTTACGATAACGCTGCCGGGTCTTTAACGGTAGCGGACATGAACAGCGCCAAAGGCGGTCTGGGCGATTCGGACATCCGGTACCTGATCACCGGCAACGACCTGAACCTGCGGGGGACTACCGGGCTTCACATCCCCGCAGGCCACAGCTTCGATGCCGGCAGCGGCACAATCTACGTGGCGGGTGATTTCACTAACCGCGGGGCCTTCATTGCCGGCAGCAGCACGGTTCGGCTCGACGGGACCAATCAGGCCCTCAGCGGGTCGACCACCTTCTGGAACCTCACCAAACAGGTTCCCTCCGAGACGAACCACACTCTCACCTTTGAGGCGGGCACGACGACCACCATCGGCGGGCAGGCGACTTTGAGAGGGTCTGGCAGTGACGATGACGAAGGTTTTTTGCGGTTGCGGTCTTCGGCACCCGGTTCCCAGTGGCACTTCACCCTAAGCCCGGGGGCCACCAAGAATATTCGTAATGTCAACGTACGAGACTCGGTCGGTTCCGATCCCGATGACCCCCTGGGAATCATCGCTCCGACTCGATCGCGTGATGCAGGCAACAACGTTAACTGGTTTTGGCCGTCGCTCACCCTGGACCTTGATGCCGACAACAGTTCACCGGCGTTGCACCCCGGATTTCAGGCCAGTTTCGTGGAAAACGATGCCCCCCGGACTTTGGTCGACAGCGATGTTTCCATCAGTTCGGCAATCAACCTGTGGCAGGCCACCATCACCCTGACCAACCCCGAGCCGGGAATGGACACCCTTTCGGTCGGTGCTCTTCCTCCTGGGATTGTGCTGGATGCGGCCTCGACCACCACCAGCCTGGTGCTGGCGGCCACGGCCTTACCAGGAGAGCCTGCGAGCAGCTTTGAAACAGCCCTCAGGGCCGTCGTCTTCAACAATCCCTCGGATGTTCCGGATACCACCGCCCGCACAATCACCGTGGTGGTTGATGACGCGTTTGGCACCCCAAGTAACACCGCCACCTCAATCATCAACGTCCTGGCTCAGAACGATGCACCGTTGTCCGTCGACGATGCGGGGGCCGCCTACGGAACAAACGAAGACACCGCCTTCGATACCGCCGACGTTCTTTCCAACGACAGCGACGTTGACGGGGATGCCCTGTCGATCGTCACCTTCGATGCGGCAAGCGCCCAGGGCGGGACGGTGACCTACAACGGCGACGGCACCTTCCGCTACACGCCACCGGCCGATTTCAACGGCAGCGACAGCTTTAGTTACTACGCTTTCGACGGCACGGTAGATTCGGCCGACGCCGCCACGGTCACCATCGTCGTCGGCTCCACCAATGACGCCCCGGTGGCCGCTGACGACGCGGGGGGGGGCTACGGCACCAGCGAAGAACTCGTGTTCGATACCGCCGACGTTCTTTCCAACGACAGCGATATCGACGGCGACGCCCTGTCGATTGTCACCTTTGATGGGGCAAGCGCCCAGGGCGGGACGGTGAGTTACAACGGCGACGGCACCTTCCGCTACACGCCGCCGGCCGATTTCAACGGCAGCGACAGCTTTACCTATTTCGCTTTCGACGGAACGGTCGATTCGGTCTCCCAGGCGACTGTGACGATTACCGTAGCAGCCGTTAACGATCCCCCGACCATCAGCGGGATCCCGGCCAAGAGCGTCGAGCAGGACGCCTTCTACAGTTTCACGCCGGTTGCCGCCGATCCTGACAGTGATATCCTGACCTTCAGCATCGGCAACCAGCCTGCCTGGGCCAGCTTCGACCAGGCCACCGGCACCCTTTCGGGCACCCCGGGCAACGCCGATGTGGGGGCCATGACCGCCATAGTGATCTTGGTCAGCGACGGTGACGGTGGCAGCACCTCTCTTGCCCCTTTCGATCTGCAGGTGGTCAATGTCAACGACCCGCCGGTTCCGCTGGACGATGCCTTTACGGCGGAACAGGATAGTCGCGACAACCTGCTCGATGTGCTGGCCAATGACAGCGATCCCGATTCTGGCGATGCGATTGCCATCACCAGGGTCGGCATCGGCGATGGGGGCGGCCAACTCGCAGTGAACCAGGGCAGGGAGCTGATCTATACCCCCCGCATCGGTTTCTGGGGAGATGAAACCTTCACCTACACCATCGAGGATGCAAGCGGGCTGAGTGCTTCGGCCGCGGTGACGGTCAGCGTGCGGGAAAAAGTGGCGGATGCAGGCCACTCCACTGTCCTTGCCGATCCCGCGATTGTACTTGCCGACGGGGTTTCCACCAGCACGATTACAACGACCCTGCTCGATCGCGACAAGCAACCGGTTTCGGGGAAGAACGTCACTTGGTCCGCCACCTGGGGAGGGATTCCGAGCGATTCGCCCATGATGACGGTGGTCTCGGCCCCCCTTGCAGCAGTGGTCTCATCCGGGTTGTTCGATCCCACCCTGTCGACGAGCGAGGAGAGCGGCCGGGCGGTCACGGTGCTGAGTTCGACCCTACCCGGACTAGCTACAATCACCTCTACCGATCTGACCAACGGCGTGGCCTTGGCTATGCAGCCCCAGGTTTTTTTCACCCAGGGCCAGGTGCTGGAGCTGACCCTTTCGGCCAATAAGGACGAGGTGCTGGTCGGCGATGTGGTGACTTACCAGGTCACACTGAAGAACACCGTCGATCGTGAGGTGGTCGAGGTGCGAGTGGAGAACGAGACCTTTTTCCAAGGCGCCCAGGCCGCCGACCCTGAGGGCAGCCGCAACCTGAGTTTCGACCTCGGCACCGTGCCGGCACTGGTCGATGCCAACGGCAATGGCCGGGCCGACCCCGGCGAGCCCGGTTACCGGACCATCAGCTTTCAGGCGGTGGTCGGAAGCGGCGCCAAGCCCGGCGATTACTTCGATATGGCGGTCGCCCGCGACGTCTGCGAGGAGTGTTTTGTCTCCAACCCCGACGAGGCGCAGGTCACCGTCTCTCTCGACCCGCTCTTCGACCTGGGGACGGTCATCGGTAAGGTCTTCGAGGACCATGACGGCAACGGGTGGCAGGATGCCGGTGAAGAAGGGGTGCCCGGGGCGATGGTCGCCCTCGACGACGGCACTTACGCGCTGACCGACGCTTACGGTCGCTACCACTTCCCCGCGGTCAACCCTGGGCAGCGCCTGGTCAAGCTCCCTGCTGGCCAAGGCCAACTTCGGTGTCCGCTACACCTACGAGACCGACGCCATCGGTTCGGCCGGAGAGGCCGGGGTGCGGCTGGACAGCAGGGCCTACGAGCGGCCCATGGATCTGCGCGGCAGTGTCGAAACCATGACAGTGCTTATCAACGGAGAGAAGATCGAGCTGCCCGGCAACGACATCCGCATGCAGATCGAGCGCCTCGCCGAGGTGATCGAGATCAAGGGCGGACGCCTGGCCCACCCCGTCGCCTTCGGAGTCAGGGTCGAGCGCCCCGACCAGGCCAGCTCATGGCGGCTGCGGATCATGGATGCTCTGGGACAGCCCTTGCGCGTCCTCGAAGGCCAGGGCCGGCCGCCGGAGAAGATCGAATGGGACGGTCGCACTTCCGAGGGCAATCTGGTCGCAGGCGGCAACATCTGCCAGTACCAGATGGAGGTCAGCTATCGCGACGGCAGCCGCTCCACCAGTATCCGACGGCTGTTCGGGGTCAACTGCAAGTCGGCCATCTCGCTCGATCTGGCCGGAAGCGCCTTCGTCTCAGGTTCGGCAATCCTCAGCCCCGAAGCGCGCCAGGTTCTGAAAAAGGGTGCGGCGGTTTTCCGCAGGTACCCTGAGGAGCGCATCATCATCGAAGGTCACACCGACTGGGTT
>CALZIZ010000109.1 GCA_945787465.1 uncultured Desulfuromonadales bacterium | reverse complement strand
TGGAGTATGCGGGGGTGGGCTGAGGGCTCAGGAAAGTCATGCGGCAATGAAAAGGGCAGCCTGTTGAGGCTGCCCTTTTAAATTCCGTCACTGCTTCAGTGGCCAAGAACAATGATTCTTTTTATACTGACCTTTGGCCTGGTCAATCCCTTGAAGATCTTTTCCCCAAGCACCTTGACCCGCACTCCCCCCTTCAGGTCTGCTCGAGACACCTGCTGGCCCCTGGTATTTTCAACCACAATGGAATTGGGCAGCTGGTAGGATTTTCCGTCGATGTAGTAAGTTCCAGATGTAGGTGCAAAATCGCCGATGACCCCCTGGGTTGACCAGGGCAATGCGCTGCTGGCCATAGCTCCCTGGGCGAGAAGTAGCCACATAATTCCGGCTAAGAATATGCTTTTCATGTCATGGTCCCCTTTTTTCAGTTTCCCTCGCTGGCTTGCCAGGACTGGATGGCCATCGGCCGCAAGTTCATATCGATATCCTCTTCATCCACAGTGGTATCGCTTTTCTGGATGAGCAGCTTGGGTGCGCGCGCGGTTCGATCGTAGTGGAAGACCGGATCCGAAGGCAGCCCATCGTCATCCTCGTCGTGTCTTTGTCCATCATTGGGCAGGTTATTGCCGTCATCATCCTTGAGGACGGTATTGCTCCCTTTTCTGGCCTGCAGACCGGTCAGGTAGTCGACGGCGTAGAGGCGCGAGGTCCCTCCAGCCCCACAGATATCCTCGTTGGGGCGAAAAGAGGTGAAAAAGACCACGCCATCCAGGGCCAGGGGGGAGCCGATCACCCGCTCCTGGGGTGGTGGATCACCACCTGCCGGGGTAGGCTCTAAGTCCAGATTAAAAAACCAGCCCTTGGTTGTCAGAGTATCTTTTTGGGCATTGTTCAAGTTGGCGATTTCATCGGCGAGGTCGAGGGTGGTCAGATCGATCAGGTCCGCCTTTGCCAGGGGCGTGGAGTTGATGAATTTCCCTTTGTTGGCCCCGTTGACCTGAGATGGTTGTTCGATCAGGCTATAGAATGCGTTGCGGGTGGCATCGGCCTTGTCCCCTTCCACCAGGTACTTCCCGGTGCCGAAATAGATGTGCAGGTTTCCGACTCTGTCAAATACCAGAGTGGGGCGGCCGGTGATGGCCTGGCCTGTGGCTGTGAACAGGGCGACCTTTTTCCAGATCTGGGCTTCGTAGTCGTAATAGAACTTCCACAGGGTGCCCTCGGTATCCCCGGCGAAGATCAGGTCGAGGTAGCTGTCTCCATCGGAGTCGAGGGCCACAGGCGAGGTGAGGCTGTAATAGGGCTTTGTGCCCCCCTTGGCCTGGGTTTCGAGTTCATTCGTATTGGCAGTGCCATCATGCCAGATGCTGGCCTTGGTCCCGTCGGCAATCTTGAGGGCGGCAATTCGACCGGTGCTGCCCCCTTCGTGGAAGCCGGAGGTGATGATGGAGACCCACTTGTCTTCGGGCAAAACCTTGCCGACCGCCGGAATGGTCGAGGATTTTCGATCCGCGTCGGGGAAGGGGACAGTATCCCATTGGATACTTACCTGGTTGGCGGCAGGGTCTGTGACGTCGAGGGCAAAGTATTCCGACCCCCCCAGGCGATTTCCGCCGATGAGCAAGGTCTTCCAGCCGTCAACCGTAACGCCCGGGTCGCCATCGTCGTTGCCGGTGTCCCAGCTTTGATCCCAGACATCGGTCACCAGAGGGGGAAGGTCGACGAAATACTGATGGCAGTTTTCGGTGAGCTGCTTGAGTTTGGCGTGGAGCTTTTCAGGGATAAATGCCCAGGCCTCTTCACCCTTACTCTGTGCAGGGGTCGCGGCCGGGTCGTCCGCCGTGTAAAAGGCGTGCAGCATGCCGTCGTTGGCCCCGACATAGGCGACGGGTGGACGGTCGAAGTGTTCAAATCGAAAGTTTGCGTAACCCTTTTCAGTATAGGGAAACTTGGGCGGGCCGACCAACACCGCGCTGGAATGGATGATGTCGCCAAGGGGCCAGCCGTCCCGGTCACGGTATTTGCCACCTTCGTGGGCCGCATCGCCCCTGATGAAGTTGATGATATCCTCGGCCTCGGTTTCAGCGACGTCCCAGTTGGAGGCGCCGCTGAGGCTGGCACGCAAGGCGGCATGGGTGGAGAGGAAGTCCTCCTTGCCCCCCCCCAGCAGGGTGAAAATGTTGCGGCTGGTTTGACGGTCAGCAAGCATCTGTCCGGCATCCCAAACCGGGGTATCTCCTGCGGTATAAGGCAGATCAAAGGCCTGCAGATGGCCCGACCACAGCCCGGACACAAATTTTGCCCTGATAATCTGACCATGAGCAGCCGTCGAAGTTGAAACGCTGGTCACCGCTGTCCCCGAGGCCTGATCGGCAAGAATGTCGCCCATGGCACCCCTGAGGGCATTGATCAGCCCGTTGGGGTCGCTGGTGGTATAGTACTGGCCTCCACCTTGACTGGCGGCCCGCTCAAGAAGGGGAAAATCGGTATGAAAACCGATCACGTAGGTCGTGAGGTTCTGGACGACGCCCTCGGTGTCCGTTTGATCAAGGTCCGTTTCATGAAGGTATTTGGCGACATCGTCCAGATAGGTCCCTCCGCCTGCGCAAGTCGCTTCGCTGTGACTGCAGTCCCCGGCTTCGCCGTCCTGATCGTAATCGCCGATAACATCGGTGACGATGGACCAGTCATTATCGCTGTTCGCCGCGCCGTCGGTGATGAAGATGATGTAGGATTTCTGGCAGTAGGCCTGGATGGGGCTGGTGGTGTCGATGGCCTGTCCCTTGTCATCGGTCAGGGTAGCATTGTAAGTAGCGCCATTGTAGGTATAGGAATAGCCTTTTTCGTAGAAACCGAGACCAGTCGGCCCCAAGGCAATCCGGTCACCGGTGGCATCGGTCCCGGTGGCGAAATACCGCCCTGCAGAGGCGAGGGTTTCTGCAAGGTTGGTCCAGGTCTGGGGATTGTTGCTGTCGTCTCCCCAGTTGTTGACGTAATCGATAATCTCCTGAACCGGAGTGCCGCAGGGCTTGAGGAGCTTGCCGCCCTGTCGAACCATGGCGGCGGTGCTGATCTGGTCCAGGCCGTCATAGTTGGCACCGTCCATGCGCATCAGGCCGAAACGAATGCCGGGGAATGTGTTGAGAATATTTATCACCGCAGATTTGGCATCATCCCATTGGGAGCCCGGCCCATTACCCATGGAGCCAGAGTGATCGAGGATGATCAGGACATTGGGGTCGGCAAAACCCTCGGTGGCAAATGGGGGAGCGGGGCAGGTGCCAAGGGCCAGCGCTCGGGATGGGGCGAACCATGCAAAAAACAGAGCGAGAAGCAGGCTTCCAAAGAACACCCGGTGCAGATGTCTGGTCTTTAAACTCTTCATTTCAATATCCCGCCACATTAAAGATTCTCCCGGCATTTACCTGTACCAGAGACTCTGCGCCTGCAGGTCCGTCTCCGGTTGAGGAGACAGTGTAACCAAAGCGCATGAAGTCGGTGCTGTAGCCAGGGATATGACTGCCCCCATTGTACCGGATATCCACATTGTAGCTGTTGTTAAGGGTGTCGGGGGAGCCATACTTTTCTGGACAAAAAGCGTCTCCGCCTGCGACGTTCGGGTCCGTGTTTGAGCCGCAGTCTTCTATAATCCCCGTAACCGGGGTGTCGAGCCAATGTACCGCATGCTGCCAGCCGCCTTCTGCCCGATAAAAGGCGACATCGCTCGCCTTCTCGTTGCCGGCGATCTGCACCTCGATGGTGCTGGTGGTGGTCGCCGATATACCGATGACCGTCAGCAGGGCCAGCATCAAAATGGATACGATCAGGGCCGCCCCCCGGTCATTGGTCAATGGAGAAAACAGTCGTTTCATATATGGCCTCTCAAAGGGAGGAGCTCTTGACGAAATCGAGCCGGGTCTCTTTCCATTGGCCCTTTTCCTGCCAGCGGCCGATGACCTGGATGGTCAGCATCCCCGGGGCGGGGACATCCGCGGCCACGTTCCAGTAGACCCTCTGCGGACCTGTATCTGGAAAGGGTCCGTAATCGGCGTCGGGCTGGGTGTCTTTGTCGTTGTCAAAGCTGATATGGCCCAGACCTGCTGTTCCGTCTCCATCGATATCCTTGAGATCGCCATGGTCAAAGTCGCGGGCCATGAGTTCTTCGAGCTTGCTCTTGGTCAGGCTGGTTCCGGAGGTCATGAGGTTGGCCTTCGAGTTGGCCGAGATGGAGGTCAGCTGCAGGGTCGCGACCGCCAAAACGCCAATCAAGAAGATCGCCAGAGCCACCAGGACCTCGACCAGGGAAAAGCCTTGGTTTTTAACACGATATCCGGTCATAGACCCATGTTCCTGCAGAACACCGTTGCCGTGAGAGTGCGGTTGTGGGTCTGGCCTTTAAAGGAGGTGGCCGCCTGGATTTGAATCTCCACGCTGCGGATATCTTGCGGGTTGGCCACCTCGAGGGTCACTGGGTCGGGATTGATTTGGTTCCCATTTTCGTCGAAATAGGTGAAGGTCAGTTGACTGGCATTTAGGGTGATGCTTTCGTGCTTGTGTGCGGCAAAACTTCCATGACTGGCATCTGTACCCGAGTGATGACATATCTGCCCATTAGAGAGGCAAAAAGCGACATGCTCATTGTACCCATCGAGTTTGCCGTCAGCTTCATTTTCATTTAGGTCGTTGTCAACGTCATCCGGATCCTTCACATCCTTGGTGAAATAGATGGAGTCTTCTCTTGCCGTTTCAATTGTTGCCCCTGCCTTGCCGCTGGGATCGAACCCGGCCATGCGCAGTTCCTTGGTGATCAGACCCATCGTCCCGCGCAGGCTCTGCTGCATGTCCACCACCTGGTTCTGGATGGCATAGGCATCGTTCTGGGAGCGGTAGAGGCCGAACATGGCGCTGGCGAACACGGCGAAAATTGCTGTGACGATGAGCACCTCAACCAGGGTAAAGCCCTCTTTGTTGAAAACGGTTTCGCGATTTACCATGGGGCACAGTCCCTATTCGGTCCTTATCCTGCCAAAACGGCTTACGATCACCTGTTGGGTTTTGTTCCGAGGGTTTATGAGAAAAGCGGTTCCACCAGTGAAGCCACCGTTTTTTTTAACAGGGTAGCCCCGGTGGTTCCAGGCGATTGAAGGATCACCTGCCGTGTTGTCGACAAAGGTTAAGCCATCATCTCCGCCGCCGGGGGCTGATGGGTTGAATGATGATGCCACAAAGTTGACCGCTGCAACCAACCTCTCCCCGGTGGTGTATAGCAGATCCTTATTGGAATCAATATAAACGATGTAATCATAATGGGTACCATCGATAGACGTATCGAAGGTCAGTGAGCAGAGGGTGTTGTATTTGATGGCTTCTTGGCGGGCTTGTTGAAAGTGGGCCATAAGGGTTCTGGCATCGCTGCGGAAATGACTGTTTTCCAGCCAGGTACTGAATGCCGGAGCCGCTGCGGAAAACAGGATAGCGACGACCGTTACAGTGATCATCGCCTCCAGAAGTGTGAACCCTCTCTGCCCGAGAGTTAACCGCATTACATTTCTCATTTGTCCCCTCCTTTTTCCCGAGACAGGCTCTGCCAGAAAAAGGTACGCCCTTTTAAACAAAAAGGACGTCATTGAATTCTACCCTTAGCATGTCAAGTTTTTGAAATCAAGGTTTTCAGTATAGTCAAATATAGCCTAAACCTATGCTTTGTCAAAGGTTTGACGGGCTTTCCAGGGATATCCACAACTTGGGTGAGTTTGCTCACCCCATCAACCCCCGATCAACAAAACTGACATAAGCACCGCTGCCGATAATGATGTGGTCGAGCACCCGAACCCCCATCAGATCTCCGGCCTGGCGCAGGCGCTCGGTGATGTCGAGGTCCTCGCGGCTGGGGGTGGGGTCCCCGGAGGGGTGGTTGTGGACGAAGAGCACTGCGGCGGCCGACTCCCTGACCACCGGCGCGAAAACCTCCCGGGGGTGGACGATGCTGGCGGTGAGGCTGCCTTCGGAGACCTGAACCTCACGGATGAGACGGTTTTTGCTGTCGAGCAGCAGGGCGAGAAAGACCTCTTTTTTCCGGTCGCGAAGCCGCTCGTGGTAGTGGCGGAAGACCTCGCTGGAGCAGGTGTAGCGGTCGCCGGTGCGCATCCCCTCGACGCCGAAGCGCCGGGAAATTTCGAACACCGCCTGAATCTCGGCTGCCTTGGCCGGGCCGATCCCCTTGACCTCGCAGAGTTCGGCGGTGCTGGCCGAGGCCAGTTTGCGCAACGATTCAAAGCGGCTCAGCAGCAGCCTGGCATGGTCCAGGGCGCTGCTGCGGCTGGAGGCATCGCCGGTGCGCAGTACCAGTGCCAGCAACTCGGCGTCGCTGAGGGCCTCGGCACCCTTTTTCAGCAGTTTTTCCCGGGGGCGCTCGTCCTGGGGCCAGTCTTTGATTCGGTGCATGGTGACGACTCGAAGTTTCAAGTGGGCAAAAGAAGGGAATGATAACATGGCGATGAAGTGTAGGAAAGGGTAAATAGGATGTTCTAATGTTTTCTGTGGGTTGTCTATAACCGGAATTCGTCAGGCCTGAGCGCAGCTCTTCAAGTCAGGATGGCGTCGCAAAAAGTCCGTCCCACCACGTTACAGTGGTTTTTCAGGACCTCGACATACTACATATATGCCTTCGCCCCTGAAAAGCCACTAAGCCTTGTGGGGCGAAATTTTTGCTTAGCCATCTCAGGAGTTTTTGCGAGGTCTTCAAGTCAGGAGTGGGGCAATGAAAAAGCGAATCGTTAAAAAGCGCCTGCCAGTTTGGGTTTGCCAGGGAGAAACGCTTCCTGTTATAAAAACAGGTCTTATGTCGTTTTCACCTTGATATTCACCATAAAAGCTCAGTCCGAAGAGGTAGACATGCTTTCAAAAAGCCTAAAGAAGCAGTTGCGTAAGGCCATCAGCCTCGCCCATGACCCTTCCGATGCCTTTACCCTGGAGGAGTTAGAAGGGTTTCTTTACGGTCTGGCCATCACCCCTGAAGTCATCCGGCCCGAAGAATGGCTCCCTGTGGCTTTTGGAGCGACTGCGCCGGAGTTCAAATCCGCCAAACAGGCCGAGAGTTTTTATGGGACGATGTTTCAGGCCTATAACGCCTTCACCGATCTGCGTCTTGAAAACAAGCTCAGTTGCCCCTTTCGCATCGATCAGCTGACCGAAGAGGGTTTTTCGGAAATGATGGGCTGGGTGTTCGGTTTCGACCAGGCGCTGTGCCTTCGCCCTGAATTATGGGAAACGGAGCAAGGTTCCGCCGGCCTTGGCGAGGACGATTTCGGACTTGTCGAGAGCCTCGGGGTTGTCTATATCCTTGCCAACCCGGAAGAGCATGATCTGACACCGGAAATGATGGCAGATACAGTCCATCATCTGCCGCTGGCCATAGATATCATCCAGGCTCATGCCCAGAAACTTGAGGCCTCGCTGGTCCCCGGAGGGTCCCCTGCCCCCCTGGGCCAGGCCCGCTCCGAAAAGATCGGGCGTAACGACCCCTGCCCCTGCGGCAGCGGCAAGAAGTACAAAAAGTGCTGCCTTGCAAAAGACAATACCGCAGCCGACCAGGACGGCCCCAGCCAGGCAGAGCTCTTTGATTTTCCAAAGGGGCAGCAAGTTTTGCCCAAGGCTCCTGCTGCGCTGAAGGAAAAAGAACAGGTTGCTCTTGATAAGATTCTGCAAAAGGCTCTGGCCGCCCTGAAAAAGGACCGCTTTTATCGGCTCAACTCTCGTGAAGAGAAATTAGCCCTTGGCAATCCCGGGATTCCCTTCGCACTTATCGA
Organism: uncultured Desulfuromonadales bacterium; assembly: GCA_945787465.1. Classification (GTDB taxonomy): domain Bacteria; phylum Desulfobacterota; class Desulfuromonadia; order Desulfuromonadales; family Trichloromonadaceae; genus CALZIZ01. Next base: position 11,075 of record CALZIZ010000109.1, on the reverse strand, counting down.
CAGGCTGGCCGGGTTGGGGGCCGAGGATGATGTCGACGAAGACGCCCTGCATGCCCCCCTGGTCCTGCTGTCCCCCATATTAGAGCACCTGCGGGCCTCCATCGAACGGGGACGCGAGGGTGCGGAAGATCAGCTGGCCCTGTTGCAAAAGCATATCGCCGAGCGCCTGTTTAGGCCGGAGGTCAACCTGGTGATCGGGACCCAGGTCGTGGGCCTGTTGCAGGAAAATCGGTTGGAGCTTTTGCCGGATCTCAAAAAGGCCTACGAGAAACTGATAGAAGAAATCGGTGAACGCGAAGGCCTGGAGGGCGACCCGGCGGACCATTCGGCCTTTATCGATTTGCTCGATGATCTTGACTGTTCAGATCCTTTCGAGGGGCTCGGTTTTTTTCTCGACCAGCTGCAACTTGTGGAACCCGAGGTGCAACTGGCAATGATTGGCGCCTTCGCCCAATCCGAGTATCCCCTGCTCAGGGAGATTGCCGCCCTTTCCATTCTCCATCCCGACCCCCAAGTGGCCGCAGGTGTTCCCGAGGTGTTGTGTCGTGCCGAAGGGGAGTTGGCTGCCGTGACTCTGCGCCGTTTGATTCTGGCCCGCAACTGGGTGTCCGAGGCGAGTCGCCCGGCCCTTGACCGCTGCATCAAGAACGCGCGCAGCGCGGGAGTCGAATGTGCTTCGCTTCAAGGCCGGGCTATCGAGGAGATTTATGCAACCCCCATCGATGGTGCCGGTGCCCAGGGCCTATGGGTGACGACCAAGTCCGATGCAGGGTTCCATGTCGAATGTCTGATCTGGAAACAGTCGCAAGGGGTTATCGATGTCTGGGGCAGAGACATGCCCCGCAGCGAGGTCGACAAGCTGATTCGCATGCTGCGCAAGGATACCGGCGGCGTCAGGGTCGAACGCTGGTATCTGGATAAGGTGGCTTGTCATGCCCTTGCTGTCGGCTCAGGCCTGGGACAGACTCCGCCCGTGGGGCTTCTGAAGATGGCCGAGTGGCTGGAGATCTCTGACTGGAAGCCTATTGCCCTCGATTCGAAGACGGAAATTGACCAGCTGTACAGCGAGGCAAAGAAACTCTCCCGGCCGATTTTTAGCGAAACCGCGATGCTGAAAATTTTCAAGGAGAGTTACAGCTGGGTCGGTGAGAAAAAGTTCGCCGACTCCTGGTTCGAGGATGATGCCAGGGTTTTTAAGGCCCTGAAACGGGAGCTTGGAAACCCCCGCCAGTGGGAGCGGAAACATACTCAGGCGATAGAGCTGATTCTCGATGAGATACTCGAACCTAAAAGGCAGATCTGGCAGGAGCGTCTGGTCTTGATGGCCCTGTGGTTAAAGGCCAACCCGGGACGGCCGCCCCTGGGGTGGCACAAGATGCTGCTGATGGCCGACCAGCTACTTGGGGAAATCCCCCTGGAGCGCAATCCGCTGATGATTGCCGTTGCCGATGCGACTTTTGATGCCGCGCTGCAGCGGGGGGAGTAACCGGACAGGGCCTCAGGCCTGCCCGACCAGCAGCACCGCCCTGCCTGTGCCGAGCAGTACCCCGCGGGGGATGGTGCTGATCAGGCGCCGCCTGTGGCGGCCTTTTTCAAGCCCGAGGACCACCAGGTCGCTCTCAGCAGAGGCTTCGATGATAGCCTGAAGCGGGTCGTCGCTGACGACGACCTGCAGTTCGGCCTCGGCAATCTCGTCGAACATGTTGATGGTGTTGATGCGGCGAATGCGCTCGACCACCGTTTGTGAAAGACTGTTGGGGACCACCATGAGGTAGCTGATGGTGCAATCTTTCTGCTGCCGGTTGAGGTGGGTAAGCAGGCGGGCGCGCAGGGTGTTGGGGTGGGAGCGCATGGTCACCGGCACCAGGATGCGGCGGGCGCTTTCCACCTTCCAGCCGGTGGGGGCGCGCAGGATGGCCACGTTGCTGTCAAGCCTGACGAAAAGTTTCTCCAGGGGGCCGCTGAGGGTTGCCTCGTCGATCTTGCTCATCCCGAGCAGCAGGCTGTCGCAGCTGACAGGGTGGCCAGAGCCTGGGCGTTGACTCCGGCCTGCATCGCCGAGGCCATGGACTGGCGCATGACCTGGGCCATGCTGTCGAGGGCGAAGTCGCAATTGGTCTGGTCCCGGCGAATGACGTTGAGCAGCATGACCCGCCCCCGGTGCGGCGAAGCCAGCCGGCTGGCCAGCCCTGCCAGGGCCTCGGCACTGGCTGGGTTGGCTACCGGAACCAGCACCAGCGGGTTGCGCCCCCGCAGGGCGAGCAGCTCGGGGTCGGCCGCCTCCGAGGCGGCATCGAAAACCCGGGCGTTCTGTCCGAGCTTGAAGGCGTAAAAAAAGCCACCGATCAACAGCCAGCCTGCGGTGATGGCCCCGGCCACCGGGACGGCGATGCCCTGAAAAATGGCCAGGCTGGTGCAGGCAAGCAGGCCGGTCAGGGGCAGCCAGGGGTAAAAGGGAATTCGAAATCCGCTTTTTCTGCGTCCGCGGCGGCGGGCCAGGAGGCAGATGAGGTTGACCAGGGCAAAGGAAATCAGAAAGATCAGCGAGGCCGCAGCCCCGGCCGAAGAGACATCACCGAGCAGGGCGAGTATCGCCAGGGTGACTGCGGCGGTGATCAGGATGGCGTTGCGGGGGGTGCCGGTGCGGGCGTCATTGGTTTGCCAGGAGCGGGGCAGTGCCCGATCTCTGGCCATCGCCTGGGCCAGCCGGGATGCGGCAAAAAGGTTGGCCCCCAGGGCCGAAAGCATCGAGAGCAGGCCGGCCAGCATCACCAGCCAGAAACCGAAGGGGCCCAGAAAGCGCCCGGCGGCATCGGCAATGACCGTCTCCTCCCGTCCCTGGGCCCATGAGGCGACCGACTCCCCTTCGGGGACGCCGACCACCAGCACCACCGTCAGCAGGGGGATGTAGATGGCGATAGCGATCCCCAGAGAAATCAGCATCGCCCGAGGGACATTGCGGCTTGCGTTTTTGACTTCTCCCGCCACCGATGCAATGAGGTCAAAGCCCTGCAGGGCGATAAAGGTATAGCCCATGGCCGTGACCACCCCCTGCAGACCGAAGGGCAGAAAGGGGGAAAATGCCCGCTCCAGGTCCCCGGCATCGCCACGCTGAAAAAAAACCGCCGCCCCGCCGAAAATCAGGACCGCGAAGACCCCCAGTTTAATGATATTGATCAGGCTGCCGCTGCTGTCGGCCGAGCGATAGAGTCGCCAGGACAGCAGCAGGGTGATGGCCATGGCCATAAGCGGCATCGTCCAGCGCCCCGCAAGCAGCGCAGAGGCCTCGGGCATCAGCGCCTGGAGGATGGCCAGGGTAAAGGCGGCAAAACCAAGTCCGTAGAGCACCCCGGCGACCACCGAGGCGAAATAGACGATCCACCCAACGGCGAACGCGGTGCCCACGGGCACCACCTTTTTGGCAAAGGTGTAGGTGCCCCCCGACTGGGGAAAGGCCGCCGCCAGCTCGGCAAAGCTCAGGGCGGTCAGGGCGGCGATCAGGCCGTTGGCGGCAAAGGCGACCAGGGCGCCGGCTCCGGCGGTGGCGAAGGCCACCCCCGAAAGGGCGAGGATGCCGCCCCCAACGATAGCCCCCACCCCGACCATGGTGGCCGCGAACAGGCTCATGCCTTTATGGTTGGAAGAGGTCTCTGTTTGCAAAAACCGATAGGCTCATCAGGTTGAAGGGTTCATTTGACGAACAGTGAAGGGTAAAAGATTACCCGATTTCAAGGGGAATGGCTACGCCAGCCATGGAATTTGTCTTGCTGCTGATGAATTTCTGAAGCTCCAGATCTGTCGTAACCGGAAAGTTATTTCTGGATATGGACCAGGCGTTGACATCCTCTCCTGAGACCCGGAAGTTAAGGAGATTTCCGGGCCATTCCCTTGATCACAGGCCTTACAACAGGCGGAGCACCGATCATGATCGCTCGCTCGAGTTCAGGCGCGAAGCCGGCCCGTTCAACCAGGTGTGCGGTCAACCGGGTCAGGTGACAGTTGCCTCCCAGGTATTTCCAGAGTGGTTCCAGGCGCCGCTGCCAGCGAGCCAGGCGCGGGTCGTTCTCGGCCCCGACGTGTTCTAGGACAACGAGTTTTCCCCCGGGGCGTAAGACGCGCCAGATCTGCGCAAGGGTCTGTTCAGGGCTTGTCACGGAGCAAAGCACCAGGGTCGAAACAACAATATCGAAGGAGGCCTCGGAGAAGGGGAGGTTTTCCGCCCCGCAGCCGACGACCTTCACCTGCTGAGCTCCCTGCCTATCGACCTTTTCCTGCAGTTGGCGTCGCATGTTCGGTTCCGGCTCGCTCAGCACCAGTCGCTGCAGGTTGTGCGGATAGTAGCTGAGATTCACCCCCGTGCCGCTACCGATCTCCAGCACCTCTCCGGCAAGGTTCCCGAGCAACTCCTTTCGCCAGGAGCCGAGGCAGCGTTTTTCCGTCTTGCGCATCGAGGCATCATAGAACTTTGCCATCAAAAAGGAGCGAATGGAGAGCATGTGTCTTCTTGGTGGGGTTGGGGGTGGATGCCAAAAAAAGCGACCTGTCTCGCAAAATTATAACAATGATGCCGGTTGGAGGCTATTCGGGGGGGCATTCAACCTTCCCACTTTTTTAAAGGGGGATCGAGGGGGATTTGGTTGCCTACGCAAAACCCTAACCAAACCGGGGACATGGGTATCAAAAAAAGACCGGCCTGGTGGCCGGTCCAAAGGAGAGAGTGAGACGTTTTCTGTTTGCGGAGGCTATTCGCGCACGTAGGTGTTCATGTCTGTTTCATGGACCATGGCCATGGTGCGGGCGTACTCCGATTCGACCACCTGGTAGTGGTTGCGGGTTTCGTTGGCGGCTTTTTCAAAGACCGAGCGGGCGGCCGGGTCGATGATCTGGGCGGCGGTCATGCGGAAGTGTTTCTCCAGGTCCTCCTCTTCGCGCAGAGCAATTTCCCGAGCGCGGCGCTCATGGACGTTTTCATCCAGGGCCTTGCGCAATTCGGCGAGCATTGCCGAATCCTTTTGGGGAGGCTGGGCCATGTACTCTTCAAAACTGCCAAAATCGTCGCCCCTATAGTATGGGAAGATGCGACCGGTGTTCTCCTTGACTTCATCTGCGAGGCGCGCGAAAACACTTTTTCCTTTGGTGTTTTCGGTGATCTGGGCGGCCTGTAGATAGAAATCCCTGAGGTTTTTTTTCGCCTGGATGGCGGCCTTGATGGCTTCCTGTACGCGATACTCCTGGGGCATGGTGATCCTCCTTTCGGACAGTTATTTAATGCGATGATAATTGAGAAACTGTTTTAAAATTTTGGCCGAAAAGCTGGGTTTGTCAAACAGGAAAGGGTTCTTTTTTCTGGTCGAAGGGTGCGAAAGAGCAGAGACCGGCCTGGGAGGCCGGTCTCTGAGAGGGGTGTTCGACTCTTTTATTCTAGCGTGGAGGGTGAGAAGGGAGGTCGGCAGGTGGTTGCTTTATCGGAGAGCCCCAGAAAGTGCCAAGAACCTTTTTGTCCTGCTCGCTCAGTTGCGCTCCCTGGTTGATCATGCGCTGCTGGATCTTTTGCAGATCGCGTTTCTGAAGGATGGCGGCATCGACCCGCTCGCGGGTATGGCAGATGGTGCAGCGGTGGTCGATGACCCGGTTGAACTCATCGAAACCGCGCAGGCGCACTCCACCGAGGTTCTCGACTTGGGCAGCAATTTCCGCTGCGCCGCCGAGCGCAAGGCCCAGGGCCAGAGTCAGAATCGTCCGCAGCATGGAACCTATTCCCTGACGTAGGTGTCGATGTCGGTCTCATGAACCATGCCCATCATGTGGGCATATTCCGACTCGATAATTGCGTAGTGGTCAGCGGTCTCTTTGGCCATGCGTTCGAAGACCGAACGCACCGCAGGGTCGACGATGTGCGAGGCAGTCATGCGCAGGTTCTTCTCAAGGTCTTCCTCTTCCTTGAGAGCAATCTCCATCGCCTTGCGTTCGTTGATCTCTTCGTCGAGAGTCTTTTCCAACTGCACGAGCATGGTCGTGCTGGCCCTGGCAGGGGTGGCCATGAATTCCTCGAAGGTACCCAGGTCGCCCCCTTTGTAGAGATGGAAGAAATGCCCGGCATGCTCCCGCTCTTCGTTGGCAAGGGTCATGAAAACCTTTTTTGCCCGCTCGTTCTTGGTGATGTTCGCGGCCTTTTTATAGAAATCCATGACGTCTTTTTCGGTTTGAATGGCCAGTTTCAGGGCCTCCTGAAGGTTGAATTCCTGGGGCATAAACTCTTTCCTCCTTTGAGTTGTTTGGGTATATTGAGAGAATAGTATACCAAACTTATCCGAAATATCATCCGCGGTACACCGCGATCCCGGAAAAAACGTTTGCCCCTGGAGATGCCATGCCCTACAACCCTGAGGCGGTCAGCCGCCTGACCGTGACCCTGCCCCGTTTTGCCCTGGCCCGGATGATCCGCCTGGTGCGCGATCTTTACCGCATCAGCCGGATGCCCGCTTACCGGCAGCGGATCGAAAGCGAACTGCCCGAAGCTGCACGATTTAACCCCGGCCACGATTCGGTGATGATGGGCTACGATTTTCACCTGACCGAGGGGGGGCCCAAGCTCATCGAAGTGAATACCAATGCCGGCGGCGGGCTCTTTGCCTTTCTCGCCCATCGTCCCGACGCGGCCTTGGCCGAGGCGGAATTGTCCAGACGCCTTGAGGCTGAGCTCAAAGGATCCTTCGCCGAAGAGATGCAGGCTTTCAGCAGGGGGAAGCGTTTGGCCCCGCAGTTTGTTGCAATTGTCGATGAAAAACCGAAGGAGCAGTTTCTATACCCCGAGATGGAGGCGTTCACCAGGCTTTTTGGCCAGTCGGGCTGCAGGGCGGTGATCGCTGACCCGGCGGAGTTGGTTGCTGGAGAGGGCGGGGTGTTCTTTGATGGGGAGAAGGTCGATCTGGTCTATAACCGGCACTGCGATTTTTACCTGGAAGGGCCTCAGATGGCGGGGATTCGCGCTGCCTATCTGGCGCGCCAGGTCTGCTTGACCCCCAATCCCTTTACCTATGGCCTGCTGGGCGACAAACGGCGGATGGTGCTCTGGTCCGATCCTGTAGTCCTGGGCGAACTGGGGGTCGGGGCGGCCAGCGCCAGGTTGCTGGCCGAAACGGTTCCGCAGAGTTTTCTGCTAGATCATCTAGATCGTGGGCAAACCTGGAAGACTCGCAAGCAGTGGGCATTCAAGCCGGTCTCCCGCTTCGGCAGCCGCGGGGTTCTGCTCGGCCCCAAAGCGACCCGCAAACGCTTCGATGAACTGCCGGGTGAAGATACCCTGGTGCAAGAACTGGTGCCGCCGTCGATGACACCAGGAGATGAGCCGGGAGGGGAGATGAAGACCGATTTCAGGCTCTATGTCTACCGCACCAGAATCCTCGGTGTGGCCGCCCGCCTTTACCGGGGGCAGGTCACTAACATGCGGACCCCCGGTGGAGGCTTTGCGCCGGTGCGGTTAATTTAAGCCTGGATCAAGGCTTAGCTGATCAGCACATGATCGCCCGCTTCTTTCAGGTCCTTTAATTCGGGGCAGAATTCTTCCATGTCCTTGAGGGCCTTTTGGGTCTGTTTGAACATGCTTCTGATCTCATTGTCCCAGGGGATGGTCTGCTCGTCGCCACAGTGGGTGCAGGTGTTGGTGGCCTTGTGTCCCATGGGCGTGATTTGAAAGATTGTATAGTAGCTGCAGGCTTGACATTTGTGTTTGTGAAGCATGGTCTTCCGTCCTTTCCAGCGGGATTTTCGTCATGGGGGGCAGGCCACCGGAAGCCATCTCAGGAGTTTTTGCGAGTGCACCATGTTCTTTACTCTTAACCGGCGCCCTTTTTTCCCGCGCGGTGGATGCCCAGCAAAAACCGGTGCGGCCCGGGGGTGCCTGTGGGGACGAAGGCCATCCTGTCGCCGGGGTGGATAATATAGGATAGCTCCCGGATAATCCGGTTGCAGAAAATGGCTTCGATTTTCTCGATCGGCAGCTCCAGGTCTTTGGCGATGTCTATTGCTGGGCGACCTTCGGCGGGCACCTGGAATTCAATCGTATGAGGCAAGCCGCGCTCGGTCCTGAAGGTATGCAGAGAGCCGAACATGCGGATGGTGACGGGGGCGGTGCCTGTCATAGTGTTCCCTGGCCTTTTCATTGAAGGGGATGGGGGAGTGCGTCTTCTTAGGGGGCCCTTACAAGGGGATCTCCTCCACATCCATATCCAGAAGGTTGATGGAAAGTTTGCGGTTGCGAAGCGGCTCGCCCTGGCCAAGGAGGACCTTGCAGACTTCGGCGACCTCGAAGCTTGCTGCCACTGCAGGGGTAAACGAGGGGTTGCCGAGGTGTTGTTCGACCCCTTTGCCCTTCACCCAGCGGTTGTAAATTTTCTGCACGGTATTGTCCCCGGGAAACTGGGTGGCCACATGCCCGTACCAGCCGGCTATAGCGCCATGGACCAGGGGGATGTTCAGGCTGTTGCAGGTTTCGGCAAGCTCCAGTCGGGCCGGGACATTGTCCACGGCATCGACGGCGATATCGACCTTGGCGAGCAGTTTTTCGCCATTTGCAGCTGAAAACTCGGCCTGGACGGCTTCAAGGGTGACCGCCGGGTTGATTTCAGTCACCCTTCTGAGGGCTGCGTCGACCTTCGGTTTGCCGAGATTCCCAGGGTTGGAGAGGAGCTGGCGGTTCAGGTTGTGTTCCTCGAAAACGTCCGGGTCAATGGCGACGATCCGGCCGATACCAAGTCGTGCCAGCTCTTCAAGGATGTATCCGCCCAATCCGCCGCAACCGACCACACCAACTGTGCTGTTAAACAGTTGCAGCTGTTGCTCGCAGGAAATCATCTGCCGGTTGCGCTGGTAGCGTGCAGGCAGGATCGCGTTTTCCAGGGCAATTCTCTCGACCTCGCCGCAACTGACCGCGAATTTCTCAGCGGCAGCCACCTGTTCCGGCCACGACAGCAGGTCGCCCTGGACCCGGCTTTGTAAAAAGGTAAGCAGGTTCTGCAAATCAACCTCCCCCCACCAGCGGAAACAGCGACAGAGTGTCTCCTTCGTTCAGCGTTTGAGCCAGTTCGGCATGGCGGCCGTTGACCAGAACGATCCCCAGTTCTGCTTCGGCAAGTTCGAGCTCGCGGACAATTTGAGCGACATCGGTTCCTTCAGGAACCTCCCGCTCGTCGACTTTGAAACGCCCCAACCTGAAGGTGGCGAAGAGTTTTACGGTGATATGCATGAGTTTGAATTCTCCCCCAAAACCTTTTGCCACAGAGGCACAGGGACACAGAGAAAGTCTTTCAGGTCTCCTGGTTTTTCCTCTGCGTCCTCTGCGTGCTCGAGAGAGCGCAGCGAACGGGCGCGAGGTTGTTTTTTTGTTTTCGATTTTACCGGTTTTGTAGGGTGGGCACTGCCCACCATCATACCGAAACAATACCAAATTCGATTGTCTGTGCCTATCTCAAACAAATAACCTGTTTTCTGGATAGGTTGGTAAGCGAAGCGAGCGGGAGGAAAAATGTTTTTAAAACTGGCGCGGCCTTGCTACAGGCCGCGCCCGAGGGTGTTTTTAAAAATCCCAGAATGCGTCGATTTCTTCGTCGGTGAAGTCCCAGACCGCATTGTGCGGCGGTACCGGCTCCTTGAAGAACTCGGGCAAACGATCATCCGCTTTAGTAAGACCGGCATCGAGGTTGAACTGCCGCTCGAGCTTCAGGATCGTTTTGCCGAGGTTGGTCACATCGTCACCGGTCAGGTTGATGCCGAAGCGGGCGTTGATCAGGTCAATCAGCGCCGGCAGACACTCGGGGATATCGAGGGCCGGGAAGGCGACGAAGAGACACATGCCCGTCGAATCGATGGCTGCGGTGGCGATCTGCAGGTTGCGCGAGAGCTCGACCTGGCCTTCCTTCTTCAAGGGGTCGACATGCCCGCCGACACCGGCGGTGTGGTCGGCGCCCATGGTGCTGGTGGCGTAGGTGATGCCGATGCCCTTGACGCTGCGGGGGTCGTAGGCGGGGATGCCCTGGTTCTTGACCACCGGCACGCGGGTCACGCCGTAGGTCTTGCCGACGCTGCCTGCGCCGCCGCCGAGAACGCGGCCCAGGGGAGTGACCTTGCCGATTTCCTCCCTGAGCAGGCGGATGACCCCCTTGCTGTCGCCGAAGGGCAGAATGCCCGCTTCCATGGCGACGCCGAACATGACCGCGGTTTCGATGGAGTCGACCCCGACATCGTCCATGATGTTGTCGGCCTCGGCGATGTCGTCGAGGTTATCGATGCAGCAGTCCGCCCCCAAACCCCAGATGGTCTCGTATTCGAAACCGGAGGTGACGTACTTGCCCTGCTCGTCGGTATAGACCTGGGAGCACTGGATGATGCAGCCCGCATGGCAGCCGTGCTTGAACTTGCCACCGCGTTTTACGATGGTGTCGTGCATGGTTTCGCCGGAAATCTTGTCGTGCCCTTCGAACTGGCCGTAGCGGAAGTTTCTGGTCGGCAGGCCGCCGGCCTCGTTGAGGACGTTGACCAGGACGTTGGTGCCGTAGGTCGGCAGGCCCTCGCCGGAAACCGGGTGGTCAAGCAGCGCCTTGGCGAAGACGCGGGCCGCGGCTTTGAATTTCTCGGGATCGGCGATGGTCACCCCGGGGGCGCCGGCATCGTCGATGCTGATGTACTTGATCTTCTTCGAGCCCATGACGGCGCCCATGCCACCGCGGCCGTGGCTGCGAATCTTGCTGTCAGGGTCCTTGACCGAGATGTTGGCGGCGGCCATTTTCGCTTCACCGGCCTGACCGATGGTGATCACGCCGATTTTCTTGCCGAGCTTCTCGGAAACCGCATCGATAACGGCGAAGTTGCCCTTGCCGACCAGTTCGGTCTCTTCGGCGATGGTCACGCCGTCCTTGGTCAGGTGCAGGCTGTAGAACTTATCTTCCTTGGGCATTCCCTCGATGATCAGGGCCTTGATGCCCATGCGGGCGAACTGCTGGGCGCTGGTGCCGCCGGCGTTGCTTTCTTTGATGGTGCCGGTCAGCGGGCTCTTGGCTCCGCAGGACATGCGCCCGGAC
>CALZIZ010000108.1 GCA_945787465.1 uncultured Desulfuromonadales bacterium | reverse complement strand
ATTTACCAGCCTATCAATGCCGTCTGCGGTCGAAGATAACTTATTGCCAATATTATCCAGGTCGAGTTCATTCAATGCAGTGATGGCGGTATCAAGGGTGCGCTCGATTTCCTGCATATCCGAGGGTATGGTCGGAATCTCGAAAACACTGGTATCCTCTTTGACAAGCCTGACAGGCGTGTCGGGCAGAAAATCGAGTTGAATCATCAATTGACCGGTCACCAGACTCTGCATCTGCAACTGGGCTCTGAGACCATGTTCAATCAGCCGGTCCATGAATTCCTTTTCTTCGGCATCGGTCAGATCGTGCTCTGTTACCGGCCCGTTGGAGGTCGGGGTAAACCTCTCCGGTTCAAGTTCAATATAGACCGGAATCCGGGCCGAAAGATCTTCTCGGTTAAAGAGCACCTTGATATTTGTGACCGAGCCGACTCTCACCCCCCTGAAGTTCACCGGGGCACCCGTTGTGAGTCCTTTCACCCCCGGCAACAGTTAAGGCAATGGCGCCTAGAACAAAGGCACCGATGATGGTTGGGTTGGCCTTTTTGCTCATGACTCACCTCGCGTGAGAAATTTATGTACCTTCGGATCCGGCGGTTCGGCAAGGAGGCGGTGGGGGTCTCCTTGAGCGATCATGGTCTTGGTATCCGGGTCGAGGAAGACCGAGTTGTTGCCGATGGCAAAAATGCTCGCCAGCTCATGGGTGACGATCACCACCGTGGCTCCAAGACTTTCCCGCAGCTCCAGAATCAAATCATCGAGCAGCCGCGCACTGAGCGGGTCGAGGCCCGCCGAGGGTTCATCGAAGAATAGGATTTCGGGGTCCAGGGACATGGCACGGGCCAGGCCGGCGCGTTTTTGCATGCCGCCGCTGATCTCCGAGGGGTAATACTCCTCAAAGCCGGCCAGCCCGACCAGGGCCAGCTTCAATGAAACGATCTCCCGCACCTGACTGGGGCTCAAGGCGGTGTAGGTTTGAAGGGGCAAAGCCACATTCTCCGCCAGGGTCATGGAGCTCCACAGCGCCCCGCTTTGGTAAAGGACTCCGCAGCGGCGCATCAGGCGGTCCCGTTCCCCGGGTTCTGCGTCCCCGACCAATGGTAAAGGTCAGATCCCGCTGAATGACGAAATCGCCGTAGGCCATGGTGAGGTCGCGCACGCTGATATGAGCTGCCGGAGTTTTGGAGTCTTTCTCGCTCATAATCCTCAGATTCCGATGACGTGAAACATAATGGTTGTGATCGAACACCAGACAATGATCCAGACGATCGCCGTCACCACCGCCGAGGTGGTGGCCTCACCGACGGCCGAGGCGCTGCGTCCGCACTGCATGCCGCGGTGACAGCCGGCAAGGGCGACGATGATGCCGTAGATGGTGCTTTTAAAAATACCGATCCAGAAATGGACCAGGGGCACTGCCTCCATGGTCTGATGAAAATACTGGGTGGGAGTGATGTCAAACAGCCCTATGCCGACGAGTGCGCCACCCAGAATCCCCATAAGGTCGGCATAAATGCAGAGCAGCGGCATCATCAAGGTCAGCGCGATCATCCGGGGCAACACCAGGAAATCCATCGGTGAGATCCCGAGGGTTTTCAGCGCATCGATTTCTTCGTTGACCTGCATGGTGCCGAGTTGGGCAGCAAAGGAGGCTCCGGTTCGACCCGCCATAATGATGCCGGTCATCATCGCGCCCATTTCCCGGGCCATGCCCAGGCCGACCAGGTTGGCCACATAGATCTGGGCACCGAACATGGCCAGTTGAACGGCGCCGATAAAGGCGAGAATCAGCCCGACAAGGATGCTGATCAGGGTAACGATGGGCAAGGCCTGAGCGCCGGTTTCCTGGACAAAAAGCCACAACTCCGAGTTGCGAAACCTGGCCTTGCCGAGCAAAAGCCGTCCAATGCTGAGGCATAGCTCGCCAATAAAAGAGAGCGTCTCTGTCATCGTACCTTGCTGTTCGATGGCTCGCTTGCCGATCCGTGCCAGAAAGGATTCGCGCTTTGTCTCCCGTCGCGCCCCTTTGCGTTCGGGGACCGCGGTGGCGAGATCGAGAAGCCTTTGGACTCCGGAGGGAAGGCCGCTCTTATCCACCCGGATCTGATTCTGGGTGCATTCTTCATTGATTTTGAGCAGAAGGGTGAGCAGTCCCGAATCCCACTCGGTTAACTCGGAGGCATCAAAAGTCAGTCGCGCGGGCGGTGACCCCGCGGCGAGCGCGCTCCGGAGCCCCTCGAGGCCAGGCAATTCAGCCTCGATTGTCCAGGCCCCCTGCAGTGCAACCAGAAGCGAGTTATCCGCTGCCCTGTTGATGCTCAGGCCGGTTTGTGGTGGAGACATCTCGGCTGTGTGTTTGGTGTCGGCCATTTCTGCTAATGGTCCTATTTATTTACGGAATTATAAGCCAAAAGAAGGTCACCCAATATTAGCCACCAAGGCACCAAGACACGAAGAAAACCATGGGGGTTTATGATCCCAATACCCCAATGCCAGGGAAAACTGACTCAACGCTTGCGGGAATTCGTGATTTTTGCTGTTCTTGGTGCCTTCGTGACCCTGCCTTTGTTTTGGTTATAGATCCGTTTATTTAATCAAACCGGCCTCTCGGTATGCGCTTTCCGCACCGTGGTGCAGGGGCGCGGTCAGATCTGCCAGCATGCGCTGAGATGTCACCTGAGCCAGCGAGGGGTGCAGTTGACGAAAATAGCTCTGCTCGGCTAAAACAGCCTTGGTCAGGGCCCGCACCCTCTCGTCGGGTTGATCTGCCCGCGTAACCAGAATCGCCCGCAGGGCCAGGGTCGGCACGTCGTCGCTTTGTTGCTCGAGAAGCTTGGGGTAAAAGCCAACGGGAATCCTGGTCAGCGAAAGAAAGGGCCGGCTCTCGACGATTGAGGCGAGCCTGGGGTCTTCAATGGGAATAATCCTCACCCGGGACAGGGAGGTGGCCTCGCGAACGGCGAGGTTGGGGTGGCCGACGGTAAGAAATGCAGCGTCGAATTTCCCCGCGACGAGATCATCTACGGCGTCGATCGGGTCATTTTCGAAACGCTTCACCTGATGCCATAAGCCCACGAATTTTAGCAGACTCTCGACATTTTCCCGAGTCCCTGACCCTGGGTTGCCGATATTCACTTCTTTTCCTGCCAGATCGGCAAGAGTGCGGATTTGGCTTTGCTCCGTGGCGAGCAGAGTGATCGATTCGAGGTGCAAGGCCATAACCGCCCGCAACTGGGTCTGCGGGCCCTTTTCGCTCCACTTTCCCTCTCCCCTGACGGCCTGATAGAGTTTGTCCGACTGGACAATCCCGAAATCGAACCTGCCGCTGAGTACATTTTCAATGTTCGAAACTGAGCCTTCACTCGGCAGGGGTTTCACGGAGAGGGTGTCTTCTTCGACCTGCCGCTTGACAACCTTAAGAATGGCATTTGCCAACTGGTAGTAGACTCCGGTCGGACTTCCGGTACCGATGCTGACCTCGTTTCCTGGCCCCTCAGCCCTTGAGGGCAGGGGACATAGCAGGCAAAGGAAAAGAAGGGCATAAATAAACTTTTTCATCTGCAACTCTCCTTCTGTATGCAAAGCCTGCGTTATTGTTTTATCTGCAAAAGCCGCTTTTCGGTGTACAGCAGGCGAATCCATTCATACTCAAACGGAGATCCGGAAGCGTAGTAACGGAACGGTATTCGCTTGCGTTTGTCGACGGCGTAAACACCGTTAAATATATAGCCCCAGTCATCGTTCTGATCGAAATTGAAGGGGTCGACGGCGTTGAACATAGAGGCATCGCCTGCGCTGCCGATGATATCGCGAAGGTTAGACGGTCCCAGGATCGGCAGAACCAGGTAGGGTCCGTTGCCGGCGCCCCAGTATCCGAGGGTCTGACCGAAATCCTCATCCTGGCGCGGCAGCCCCCATTGGGTGGCCGGATCCCAGAGACCGAGAATGCCGACGGTTGAATTGACGACCACTCTGCCCAGGGTAATCCCCGTCGCCTGAGGTTTGAGCTGCAGAATTCCGTTGGTCAGGTTGGTGAATTCGAGGATGTTGTCCAGCACATTGGACACCCGGTCTTCAGCGTAATCGGGCATCACAAACCGATAGCCGCGGACCACCGGCAGAAACAGGTATTTGTCGAAGTAGAAATTGAAGTGGTACATGCGCCGATTGAATCCCTCGATCGGGTCGGACACCACGATCGGATATTTCCCTTCTGCCTTCACATACTTTTCAACGGGACGAACCGGGGCCTCCGATGGAGGCAGGGTTGCCGAGCAGCCCCCCAGAAGGGCCACGACAGCGAGACCGAGCAGCAGGACGGCCTTTACCATGAGATACTTCGGCTTCATTGCAGTCCCTCCTTCCCGGTAAAAAAGGCCAGCATATGGGCCACATTGGTGGCGTGCCCCATGTTGCCGCAATGTCCGCCGTTGGGGTAGATCCTGGCCCGGTCCCCGAACACCTGGCGCAGCCAGTCGATTTCACCCGGCGCCATGATGATGTCGTCCTCGTTGTGGATCAGGCCGATTTTCGCTGACGAACGCAGGTAGGGCTCGATGGCCTTGAGGCTCATGCGGTCGATCAGCTCAGGTTCTGTCAATGTGGGCTGCTGCCGGCGATAATGGGGATAGAAAAGTTCATGGAAATAATCTGTGAAGCCTGTCTGATGAGAGACAATGAAATAATCAGTGAGAGGGGTGTTGGCAGTAACCTTGACTCCTTTGGGCACGATATAGCCGCCCCCGTTCATGACATCGGTGGAAAAAATCAGGTTGGCTGACGAGATCCGAAAGGATAGCCCGACCAGGGCCGCCAAAAAGTCATCGGTGGGAGGATATCTTTTGTAAAGCTCGAAGAGAATGTCTCCAGACATGCGAAACAGGTCCAGTTCGCGGTTGATTTCGGCCAGTCTCTCCATGACCTCATCGAACCAGTCGTTGAATTTTTCCACTCCTCCGGGGATATTTTCTTCGAGCATGCGATCGAGGATGCTTACCGAATTGTAGAGGCTGACCGGCGGATTGATCATCAAAACCTTTTTGAAATTGAACAGGCGCCTCTCCTGATCCAGCTTTGCGACAAAGGCCGACTGGATGGCACCGAGGCTGTAACCGGTCAGGTATAGGTCGGTGACCTCGATCTTGTCCTGAGCTTTCTGCAGGGCCAGGGCCATTACCCGGTAGAGATCTTTCGCGTCCTCTTCAAGGTTGCCCGGGACCCTGCTGGTCGAGGAGGTGACAATGAAGTTCATAACGGTGGGAGACGAGATGGAGATCACATGAAACCCGGCCTGGTAGAAGGCCTTCTGCATATCGAGCATTTTGGCCGAATGATGCTCGGCCCCCGTGCCGGCGATGATGAAAATCAGCGGAGCAGGGCTCTTCTGGTTAACCAGCGAGAACTCCAGAGCGTCCTGATACCAGAAAATTTTTGGAATTTCCCGGTCGAGGAGCGTTTCGATCCGGTAGATGCGGGTCGGGACCTCCTTGGGCAGATCGGGCTTATAGGCATCGGGGGTGCCGATGACCGTGGCCTGGAGAGGATTGACAAAAGGGAAGTCGTAAGGCTGGGAAGCGGCCCAGGCGACCTGAGTGCATAGCAGTCCTCCCAACAACCAGCACAGCATTTTCCACCTCATCATTTACCCCCTTTTCTCCTTTTTGGTTTTAAGGAACCGCACGTAGGGCACGACCAGATACTGAAACCTGAATCCGTGAGGGGTGAGGCGTAAAGAGTGAGGGAAAAGAAGGGCTTTGTTTTAGTTTACCGAATTACCCCTTACCCCTCACCTGCTGACCTCTGCAAGGTTGCAAAAATCGGCAGTGCGATAACACACTCACGGATTCAGCGTGATAATTCTAGAAATGATAGGCCAGCTCGAACATGTGCATGTTCAGCCCAGGGTTGGGATCATAAATCCCAGCGTTTGACATGTGCTGGTACCTGTACCCCGCCACCGAGTTCCGACCGAGCAGGACGCTAAGCCCTGCATAGCTGGTGAACTGGATGGGCCCGCCAAAATCTTCCCGGCCGAAACGGTCTTCGCTCAACAGGGTAATGCCGGTGCCGGCGAGCAGTAAAATGTCCCCTGATGCGATGTTCAGGGCGAGACTGGGACCGACCGAGCCGACCAAGCCCGTCTCGTGCCCGCCAGTTAAAATCCCTGCGGTCGCATCCAACCGGGTGTCCAGGTGTACTCCCGAAGGCCATTGCCAGCGCCATGGCAGGCCCCATTTAATGAAGGCCTCGAATTGTTCAAAGTCTTCATTGAACTGGTTGTCGGACACTCCACCACGCAACCCGACCTGCTCTAAGTAAAAACGCTGGGCCAAGCTGGGCCTGGAGTCCAGAAAAACCAACAAAAGCAGAAGAAGGAGAAGGAGAACCATTGCATAAAGTCTCATGGATAAAAAACACCTTGGGTCTTCATCGCCACGACCCTCCCCGGGAAAAGAAAAAGGGAACAGCGGTTTCTTTGCTCTAGGAGGCTGTCGGACTTGACGGACCGTAACGAGAAATTGGATGTTCGAGACCAGATTTTCGAGAATTAGAGAGCGAATAGCAGGGCTATTTGTCGAAAATTGTCGAGAATATGGGCCGATCAGCCGAATTCGCAGTAGGTTCATGCTCTGCCCGACAGCCTCCTGGTCAGAGTGTCTGGTAGAAAGACGGTTTCAGGAATCGGAACGAGCGCACGAAGCGGTCGAAATCCTCAGCCACCGATTTATCGTATGGGGCCTCCTGCGACCGCCACTGGGTCAGGTAGAAGGCGACCACCCGCTCGCCGCGTTTGGCGAAAACCACCCGTGCCCAGACCTTATGTTTGAGCACCGGCTCAAACCCCTCGATGTCTGCTTGAAGTCCCTCTGCCCCCAGCACCTGGACCGGGGTGAGCTGCGGCTTTTGAAAATTGACCCTTGCCGCCCAGAGAAAGCGCCGGAAAAACTCTGCCTGGCGCTGCTGCAGGTCCTGCGAGTAGCCGAAGGGCTCTTCAGCATAGGCAAAGGTCGACTCGCAGGGGTACACGCCCGGATCGCTGTCCTGGCAGCCGCGAAAAAAGGCCAGGGAGATATCGTCCTCATCGAGATCGATCAGGTTCCAGGGCTTGGGCGGAGGATCGAACTGGTACTCCTGCTGCCAGACGACCTTGCCCTCAGGCGTCATAATCTTTGCCAACGGGTCGGCTGGTTGGTTGCTCATGGTCGCGCAACCGGCCAGCAACAAGCCACCCATGGCAATGGCGAACAGGTTTCTCAGTGTTGGTTTCATCATTGCCCGCCCTCCTCTTGCTGCAACTGCTTCAAGAGCAGCAGAATCTCCCGGTAGTCAGGCGTACCGCTCTTGGCGTAGCGAACCACGCCTTTGCGGTCAATGACCACGGTGGTGCGAGAGAACATGGGGGCGCCCTTTTTGAGGGCCCCGAACCAGACCCCGAGGTGTCCGCCGGGGTTGGAGAACAGGGGGAAGGTCAGGCCCAGATCATCGGCCCAGTACTTGAGGATATCCACGGGATCACGGCTGACGCCCGCAACGCGGGCGTTGAAGCGGTCATAGAGGTAGAGATTCCTCTGATGACCCTCCATTTCCCCCGTTCAGACCGGGGTGAAGGCGGCCGGGAAAAAGGTCAGGATCAGGTGGTGCTTGCCGTAGTAGTCCCGGTCGTAGTTCATCAGCTTATCCTGGGTGGTGGCCAGGGAAAAGATCGGCGCCCGGTCACCGACCTCCCGCTCGAAGGGGGCCTTGGCAAAGGCGTTTGGGGCCATCAACAACAAGGCGAAGGCTAGTGCCAGGGTTTGTTTTGCACGCTTAGGCCAGGGTTTCATCAATTAGACCTCCTTGAAATAAAAGAGTGGGGCATCAACATGATAGCCTTTACCCCAGAAAAGAACGCACCTTCATCTCTGCCGGCGACTCCATCGGGGGTGTGTGAAATTTGCCTTCAATAATATTAATATAAATATCCAAAATGTCTCGTGATTATAGGGGAGGGTGCGTTTTTCGACTGAGAATCCCGGCCCGTCCTCAGCCCAGCGTTACGCAGAGCAAGGGCACCGAGCAACTTCGCCTTTAGGCGACAGCAGGCGTCGACCCTAACGGACGCCTCGTTCCTGGTCCAGACGCAGCCTGATCCTCTTGGCCCAGTAATCCATGGCGTCCTTGGCATCGGTCATTTTGCCCTTAAAGGGGGCCTGACCGCCGGCCCGGCGATCAACCGCAGCCGCAATGCGCTGGCCCGTCACCGAATCGAGGATTTCCACTTCGGCCGCCGCCTGGCCGACCCCGATCCCCGTCCCGGTGATTGCGCCCTTGGTGCCGGCGATGACCATGCCGACCGGGATGATGCTGGTGGTGGTTCCGGACACCGGACTTCCGGGGACCACATCGGTGATGGCCGTTCGGATGCGCAACACATCGGGGCCAGGCTGGTCGACCATCTGGTAGCCACTCTTCAATTCAGTCATCAGCGCCTGGTTGAAGTAGTCCGCCAGCTCCTTGAGCTGGTCCGGATCCACCCCTTGCTCCTTGCCTTCGGGGCTCAGAAAAATGCGCACCTTCTCGAGCATGATTTTGTTGTAGGGCTTCAGGTCGACCTCCTTGTTGCGGTAGACCATGACCGCCTGGTCCTTCGCCCCGGGGGACAACTCTTGATAATTTTTCAGAAACCCGGAGTGCTCTATTTCTTCGATTTTGTGGGCCGAACAGCCTAAGGTGAAGACTATGGCCAAGGTCACGGCCAGGCTGCTGAACATTCGGATGTGTTTTTCCATGGCATCTCTCCTGGTTAGGGTGAGTTCGAATGAGGTTGCTCGGGCCGATGGGCAAGAAGGCCGTTAGGCCAACGATAAAGGCCAGCAGCAGCAGGCTTCGTACATCGGCCTCGTTTACTTATCCGGGCTGATCCGGGTGATTTTCGAACCCTGAAGACCGATTCCGGCCATCAGCCCCTTCTGGTCGAAAAAGAAGGCGTAGATCTCGTCGCGGCCGGTGGTCGTGGTCAGTGATTTGGCAACGCCCGCATCCACGACGACGACGCTCGGTCCGACCCCGATCTCCCAGCCCTTGCTTTTTTGCAGATAATCGAACGCCGAGTCGGTCAAAAAGAAGAGGGCGTAGCCAAAGGATTGCGCCCCGGCCTGCAGGCCGTAGGACGCCGCCACCGTGTTGTAGTAACCGATGGTTTTCCCGCCCTGCAGCAGCGCCCCCTCGCCGTATTGACCGCCGATAACAAGGCCGGCCTTGATCACGTCCGGAAAGACCAGGATCGCTTTAGCCTCCTTTGAGAGCATCCGGGCCGCGGGTGTGCTGTCGTAGAGGTGCTGCAGTGCCACTGCGACTTCACGATCAATTTTCGCCGCATCAGCCGCTGAGGACTGCCCCGGTGTGGTCAACACCACCAGAGGGATGGCCAGCATGAGCATGATTCTTAATACGCGAATGGTCGTGACCATGTTCGTCTCCTTTTCTGTAACCTCCCTCATGGTTATATTGCGAGGTCATAAACCTAAAAACGCCACGTAAAAAGAATAAGCCAATTTCTCTGTCCAACCATCCCCCATAAAGGGGGAAAAAGAGGGGGGATAACATGGAAACATGCTTTAATCGGGGGGGGCACCCGCAACCAGCACGATCTGTTCAATGGCGACCTTGTTTCCCGACGGCATGAGAATCAGCAGATTCAAAACCTTTCAGTTGCCCCGTGCCAATGCCCAGGACAGCGGCCGCCGGCATAAAGGTCGACGACGATGTCGCCCCTGGCGTCGACCGAAGGATCGAGGGTCCAGGGGCCGAGCCGGTAGAAGGCGCCGAAACTGACGATGTCCAAGTCGATCGTGAGGTCGAGCAGGTCGTTATCGTCCTCAAGTTGGGAGATCAAGGGATTTATGAACACTCCCAGCCTGTTTTCGCGGGCCTCGAATTCCACCATCCCGGCAAAATTCAGATTGTCCCAGATATCGTTGAAGCCAATGTCGACACTGTTCTTGTTCCCCGTGACCGCAACATCGCCATCGAGAGAGAGGGCCCACATGTAGGGGGAAAAGGAGAACTGCCAATCATCGGAAACGTACTCTTCGGTATAGGCCAGGCTGCTACCGAGAACCAGCAGGCAGCAGCAGAGAACAAGCCTTTTTTTTCAGTAACTTGCTCATGTCGCCTCCTTGTTAGAGAAGTCTTAACTCAAGGTGTCCAATTATCCAGCCGGTATCGTCACCATCGGCGCTCCCCGGTCGCCCCCGGTCTCGGCCAGGGAGAAGAGGATCATCAGAAAGGTGAACATCCGCTTCGAGTTGAGGTCCCGGTCATCGATGTAGAACCAGCGGTCCCTGTAGGGGACGGCCACGAAGGCGTCGGTCGGCCGTGCAGTGTCGCTTTTGACATGGATGAGCCTCGGCAGCCCGGTCTCATCCTGGCTGAAAGAAGGGGAAGGCGTGGCACGATTCTCCGCGATATGCTCGGCAGGAATATCGATGCCGAAGGCCATCTCCACCAGGATCTCCAACATCGAGCGGGTCAGCAGGGCGATCTCGTTGTCACCCTCCGGCAGCAACCCGAAGACCAGGCGGAGTTCATTGGCATGCGGCGACAAGCCTAGGGTTTCGCGGATAAATTTCTGTTCTCCGGAAATAGCCTCCAGAGCTTCCTTGCGGATGATCATGATCGATTCATGACCGTCCCCATTCTTCTTCACCCGCAAGCCGATGGCGCCGCTCGCCTGAAGTCGCCGCATCGCCTTCAGCAGGCGGACGAAATCCGGGTCTCCCGAATGGGCAAACAGTTGAGCCGAGGAGCGGTTGCGCAGGCCGTTAACCGATTTGACGTTCAGCCAGAAGACGAAATCGATGGGCCAGCCGGCCTGCACCAGCGCCATGATCGCCCCCGGAGGGATGGGAGTCATCAGGTTGCGGGTAAACTTCTCACCCATCATCGGAATGTAGGTGATGGTCGGTCGGTCGTAATATTTACCAGAACCGCCAATAGTTGCACTGTCGGTGGCCGGAGTCTGGAACATCGCCCGCAGGTCGACGGTACTTTCCAGAGAATACTGGTTGATCACCGAAGCCACATCCATGAAG
>CALZIZ010000107.1 GCA_945787465.1 uncultured Desulfuromonadales bacterium | reverse complement strand
TACCCGCTGCGGTATGGCGCAGGGAGCGTAACGCCGATGAGGCGGATCTGCGGCACTCGAATGTCGCTCCGTTTGCGGAATGCGCCACCGTACGCCCGTTTCGTTTCGAGAAGTGCAGGGCAGTTCGCCAAGGGAGGGCCAAGTGACCGGGCGCCCTTTCTTTTGGTTCGTTTTCTTTTGGGCGAGAGAGAAACCAGATGACAGAGGACAGAATGACAGATGACGGAAACATCAACATACCGAAGAGATCAAACAGCGAAACCGAAGAAACCTCTGCTTGCTTTTCCTCCGCGTACTCTGCGTCTCTAGCGAGTGCAGCGAGCCCTGTTAGAAGTTGAGCACCTCAAATTGGCTGGCCAAGAACGGCTCCTTCCCGCTGAAAGCCTACTTCTAACAGGGCGAGCGGGCGGTGAAATACTTTTGCGTCGTTGCCTTTTGAAAAGAGAGGCGCCCTTCTCTGCGGCCTCTGCGTGCTCTGCAGCGTATTCGGAAGTGGCAAATGGAAAATAGGAAATAGTGAAAGACCGGGACAGAGGCCAGATTAACAGAGGACCCCATTAGAGCCTTCGCCTCAAACGGGGCAGGCGGATGACGGATAAAGGAAAGTGGGCTGGGGGCGGTATTTCAGTGAGCGGTAAGCCGCTTCGAATCTTCTAACCGGCCAGGAAAGGATTGCGAAAGCGCCCGGGAGACCTTTATGACTTCACGGGCTTGGTTGCTTTCTGCCCAACCGGAAGGGTTTCAATGGATATGTTTGCGATATCTTTCAGAGACAATTTCTTGCTGGCGTCCAGGATTTCGAGACCAATGATGTGACCCCCTTTGTCAACATCAACGGTGACGCCTTCTTCAATGTCAATGTTGTTGTCCACGTATGCGTCGCGCAGTTGAATATACAGGGCGTCGGCTTCGCTATCATATTCTATTTTCATTCTTCGTTACCTCCAACCCTTCTTCTTTTTTACGGCCGTAATTATCAGAAGTCTATCAGTTTCTTCCTTGTATGTCACTCTCAGATATCTGCCAGATGTTTTGATCCAAACGTTTGAAGCTCCAGTTTCCGAGGATCCCATATGTTCAGGTTTTTCAATGGCTAACTCTACCTCCTGTTCCGAGATTTTGTGCCATCGCATCCGGTTCTTGGCATGCCGGGTATACTTAATCGATTTCATGAACAAAATACTACCATATGGGTAGATCCGTTTTCAATGTCTAAAACAGAGCTGGTCTTTATTCTGCCGAGGATCAACTCTCTTCAGGATAGGAATTTCACTAAAGGCTGCTGCTTGACAAGATTGAAGTGCATGACCCCCTGGTCGTTCCCCTACGGCGCCTCAAATGCTCGAATGTCAGATAAAAGGTGACAGCAAAGACGGAGGACAGGTTAACAGCCGAGGGATGGCGGATAAAGGCCAGTGGGCAGCGAAAGATCAGAGGACAGAGTAACGGATGACGGAAACTTCAACAGACCAAAAGCAGAAGAGTGAAGATCGAAGAACCGGACAGGAAAGGATTGCGAAAGCACTTGGGGGACATTCTTAATTTCCCGCCCGGCGTAGCACGATAAGCGGTGTGCCACGGGATTTTTCTTTCGAACACTTTGTTTCGAAAGAAAAATGGTGGAGGTGATCGGGATTGACAATGCACCGGGGAGATGGACCCGGCGCCTCCCCGGGTCCATAAGCCGAGACCGATGAACCCTTCCGCTCATTGGACGTTTCTCGGCAGCTTACCGAGAAACGTCAACCACGACCTCAGCATTGCGAACGCCAAACAGGTATTTTTTGTAAGGCATTGATTTTCGTCCGGTTTCCCCTTTCCCCTATTAGAATCAAAACCTTAAAGCCATTCCAATGTTTCTGTCCTTTCCTTTATTTTCTGTACATTTCGACCCTTTCCAGCACAATTTCAGCACAGTGACTGAGCAGGACCCCTGAAGAGATCAAGCGCGCCACGATGCACTCCACCAACAAGGCCTTTGAGCGGTACTTCCGGATTGAGAGTGAGGATCTGCGGCATATTTACAGGGACACGGTGGGGCGGGGGGAGGTGGAGGAACTGTGGGAGGGTAATGGGAAGGGGTGAAAATACCGTGAGTGGTTTTGTCTTGAGATTCAAAAAGGCCCGCTGCAACACGGAAAGAAAAGATCTTGAGAATCAAAGCCGTGTTTGATATGGTTTCATCGCTTGGTTCCTGGGCCTGAGGAAGGATGATGATGCGTCGTTCGAAGCAGTCATATCTATTCACAATAATTCTTCTCCTGAGCATCTCTATAGTTCCGGTGGTCCATCATTGTCATGGCGATGGCGGTCGTTCCCATTTTCATGATTCCATCCAATGCGATTGCCTGTGTCACCATGCGGGCGTCTTCTCCCACGACTCCAAGAACAAGCTTCTTGAACGGCTGCATCTTTCTTCATGCAATAGGATCGGCCCCCCGTCAGACCCGCTGCATAAGAAGATGCTTTTCACCTACCCCTTTACAGCCCGAGCGCCTCCTCTCGCATAGCTAGCTTCGCCCACACAGAGAACCAATTAATCAATAGGCCCGTTGAGAAAAACCAGCTGTTCCCATTCTCATTTCTTGAAAGAGAGGAGAATCATGGACCGCACTCTTTGCATCTTTATACTTCTTCCGCTCTTATTGCTTACTCAGATCTCGTTTGTCCAAGAGATTGCTGCAGCGGAGCAGGATCTTTCGCGGGAGCTGCGGCAGCTCAAGGATGATCTCGAAAAGATCCGGGGGCAATATGAAAGGGAAATCGAGCGTCTGGAGAAGAAGATTGACGAGCTTTCAAAGGAGCGCCATACGGAAAGAGTAGAGGAGGAAACACCGGCCGCGCCCAGGGGAGCTTATGCCGGCCTGACTGCCTTCAATCCTAAAATCAGTGTGATCGGTGACTTTGTTGGAAATATCACCGAAGACGAAAAAGATGAATTGGGAGACCGGTTCTCAGTCCGGGAGGTGGAGCTGGCCTTCTCCGCATCGGTGGACCCCTATGCCCGGGCCGATTTCTTTCTCGCCCTGGAAGACGAAGGGGACGAACGGCACCTGGATCTGGAGGAAGGGCATATCACCTTTCTGAAACTGCCTTTGGAGCTTCAGGCCAAGGTGGGAAAGTTCCGGTCACGTTTTGGAAGGGCCAACCTCTATCACCTCCACCGCATGCCCTGGGTAGATTACCCCAACATGGTAGTCAACTTCTTTGGTGAAGAAGGGATGAGCGAACAGGGGATCTCAGTGAACCGGCTCATTCCCAATCCCTGGGACCAGTTCATGGAGCTTACCCTGGAGGTTTTTAACAATGAAAATGAGGAGAGCTTTGCCGGTGGTGAAGGCGATGATCTGGTTTACCTGGCCCACCTCAAGAGCTTCTTTGACTTCTCCCAATCTTCCAACTTTCAACTGGGGTTGAGCTACGCTACAGGCCCCAATGACGAAGGACATGGCGGGACCCGGACCCACATGCAAGGCGTTGATCTGACCTATCGGTGGCGTCCTAAAGAGCAAGGCCTCTACAGGTCTTTGGTCTTTCAAAATGAAGCACTCTTCAGCCAGAGAGACCAGGACCCGGGGAATGTGATCCATTCATTGGGCCTCTATTCCTATTTGGGGTATCAGTTCGGTCGAAGATGGACGGCGGGACTTCGTTATGACTACTCGGAGTTTCCCGAAGACAATGATTCCCGTGAGAACGGTTATTCGGGGCTTCTCACCTTTCAGCAGAGCGAGTTCGCCTTCTGGAGGCTCCAGTACAAGCGGACTGAACGAAACTTTGACCGGGATATCGACGAGCTCTGGCTGCAGTGCAATTTCGGCATCGGACCGCACCGGGCGCACGAATATTGATCGTCATGACTGAGGAGCAAGCGTGATGAAATTGAGCCAATATATGCTTCAGACCATATCCGCCATAGTGATCGTACTATTTGGGCACCGGCTCCCTGACGCCGCGGATCTCCTGAGTGTGGTCACCACCACACCGGATTTGAAATCGATTGCCGATCAGATCGGCGGTGCGCGCGTCCAGGCTTTCAGCCTGGCCCACGGAAGACAGGACCCTCATTTCGTAGAAGCCAAACCGAGCCTCATGATGAAGGCCCGGCGGGCGGATCTTTTTATCCGGATCGGTCTAGACCTTGAAGTCGGCTACGAACGCCTGATCATAGAGGGGTCCCGAAACGGGAAAATCCGCATCGGAGAGCCCGGCCATCTGGACTGCTCCCGGGGCGTTATGCGTCTCGAGGTTCCCGTTGGCAAAGTGGATCGGGCTGAAGGAGACATTCATCCTTTCGGGAACCCCCATTACTGGCTCGATCCTCTGAATGCCGTGGCCATGGGAAAGAATATTCAGGAAAGACTCTCGGAGATCGACCCAGCCCATGACCGGAAGTACCGGAACAACTTTGATCGCTTCCGGAATAAGATCTATGGTTTGCTTTACGGTGAGAAGCTTGTGCAGGCATTAGGGGGAGAGCATCTTGCACGCGCCGATCAAGAGGGAAAGCTCTGGGAGTTTCTGCAAGAGCAATCCAAGCGGGATGACTTGCGAGGCTGGCGGGGGGGGCTCGCTCCCTTTCGGAGCCGCCGCATTATTACCTATCATCGAAGCTGGCCCTACTTCTTG
Source organism: uncultured Desulfuromonadales bacterium (assembly GCA_945787465.1). Taxonomy (GTDB): domain Bacteria; phylum Desulfobacterota; class Desulfuromonadia; order Desulfuromonadales; family Trichloromonadaceae; genus CALZIZ01. The sequence goes on along the minus strand of CALZIZ010000107.1, from coordinate 5,469 downwards.
CATCGCTTCGAACTTATCGAAGCGGAGACCCTGGAGCCCAAGCCGGGCATACCGCCCAGTCCGCGCCATATCCTGAAGGTCATCGGGAAGATGAAAGAGGAAAAGATTACTGTGGTTCTCATGGAAGTCTTCTACGATGACAAGCCCGCGCGGCTGGTTGCCGGAAAAACCGGCGCCGAGATCGTCAAGGTGGCGAATTCCGTGGGCGGGACCCAAGAGGCCGAAGACTATTTCATGCTGATAGACAGCATCGTACGCCATCTTGCCGCTGCCATGGAAAAGAGATAAGGAGAAGGGATATGGCGGACCTTGTTCAATTGCTCGCGGCTCCTTTTGCCGCATGTCTGGTCATCGCCGGGCTTCACTGTTACATGGGGATTCACGTGGTCCGGCGCGGTGTGATTTTCGTGGACCTTGCATTGGCCCAGGTGGCGGCCCTGGGGGCCACGGTCGGACTTGTTCTGGGTTACGAGCTTGAAAGCATGGAGTCCCTTCTGCTGTCGATTGTGTTCACTATTCTTGGGGCCGCCCTCTTCACCTTCACCCGAAACTGGGACCACAAGGTGCCCCAGGAGGCGGTGATCGGCATTGTCTACGCCGTGAGCACAGCCATGGCTATCCTGATTCTGGACCGTGCCGTGCACGGATTGGAAGAACTCAAGGCCATGCTCGTAGGAAGTATCCTCTTCGTCTCCTGGTCCGAGGTCTTGAAAACGGCGCTGCTCTATCTTTCGCTGGCGGCCATCCATCTGACGTTCCACAAGAAATTCGAGATGATTTCTTTCGACCTGAAAAGAGCAAGAGACGAAGGGGTCTCTGTTCACTTTTGGGATTTTTTCTTCTATGTAACCTTTGGACTCATGGTGGTCCAGTCGGTGAAGATGGCCGGCATTATTCTGGTGTTCAGTTTCCTGATCATCCCCGTGGTCGGTGCCCTGCTCTTTGCAGACTCGTTCAAGTCTGTCCTGATTCTGGGGTGGGTCATCGGTTTTTTTGGAAGTGCCCTCGGCCTCATAGCCTCGGCCAGGCTCGATCTACCGACGGGAGCGGCCGTCGTCAGCTGTTTCGGGCTCATCTTGGTGGCACTGGTTCCCGTCGGACGGATTGTAATTTCGAGGAGATAGGATTGCATAGAACCCCAGGCAGGCCGCTCTTTTCACCTTCCAAAAACTTGACATTCCTGGCTGATACACCGGTGATACACCGTTTTGGACCGCAGTTTGGCAAGGGTGTGGACCTCTACGGCGGGACCCGTCGCAGCTCGGCGATCGCGTTGAGGAAGCTTCGGACCCCTGAAGAAATTAAAAGGGCCACGATGCACTCCACCAACAAGGCCTTTGAGCGGTACTTCCGGATTGAGAGTGAGGATCTGCGGGATATTTACAGGGACACGAGGGAGAAGAAGACTGGAGGGGTGGGGTTGATGAAAGGTAATGGGAAGGGGTGAGCTTTCCCACCTATCCCTTGGACAAGCAGTTTCATAGGGAAAATGGGCGGTATAAGGCTAGAATCTAACCCCAAATTCAATGCTTTCATTATAATGTCAGCGAGTTGCTGTGGTCCGACCCGCGAGAGCCGCTCGAGACCCGGCCTCCAGAATTCATTGTCCTGCCCAAACCTCAGGTAGCTCGACAGTAAACCGAGCGGTGTCCCCTGTTGTCCCGAATCCTCTCTAAGCGACCAGTACGAAAACCCTGTTCGCTTCTTTCCATATCTCCACGATGCAATCCCGAACCGGATAGCGGTAAATCTTGTCCTCAAGCAATTCGACCTGGACATCTTCGGCATCGAGTTCAAAAAGGGAATAGCGCTTTCCGTCCTTGGCGTAGAACAGGTAGGCAATATCCTCTTCGCCGAGGCTGCACTTGCGACCGCCGAGAAACTCAAAACCACGGCCACTGAGATCCGGCCTGACGACCTCGAAGGGGAGCCTGCCGCGGAACCAGGCCGAAACATCCATGACCGCGCCGGCTTGAAACTCCATGGTATAGCCGGCCAGATGATTTTTTTCGGCCAGCCGGGCGACACTTTCGATGCTGGTAAGTCCCTGGCCGAGGGGCCAAAAGACCAGGAGCAGTAACGCCAGGGCTGGCAGTGCCGCGGATGGGAACGCGAGCCAGGGCCAGCGCGGCCGCCGTTTCAGTCGGGGCGGTTCTTCGGCGATCATGGCAACGCTGGTACGCAATCGGGCCGGGGCCTCGGTGCGGCGGAAATCATTTCTGAGGGTCTTCTCAAGCTCATCGTCTACCGCAAGCAGGCGTGCGCAGGTGGAGCAGGTTCGGGCATGCTTCCTGGCCTCTTTCTCGCTGGCCGTGTCGCTCGGTTCCCGAACCGGCAGCCATTCTTTGAAGTGTTTACATTCCACGGCTTACCTCTTTCTCTTTCTTTCCGTCTGGGCAAAGTCCGCAGTGATGACTTTGCCCTTGCCCTGTGGCCTGCTTTCGGCCAACAGAGTCTTTTTCATAATGTCACGTCCCCGGGAGATACGCGACATAACCGTTCCCATCGGCGCCTCGAGCGCTTCCGAGATCTCCCGGTAGGACCACTCTTCGGTGTAAAAAAGGATCAGCGGAGTTTTGTACTTTTCCGGCAGGCTGTCCAGTGTGCGCTGGATCGACTGGGCATCGGCCTGCTTGAAGAAGGTTTTTTCCGGGCAGTCGGAACCGGCCAGGTTGTCCAGCGCGGCGGCGTAGCTCTGGTCGTCGGCCACGTCCAGCAGGTCCGGCCGGTTTTTCTCCCGGCTGCGCAGAAACAGATTGCGCAAAATCGACAGCAGCCAAGCCCTGGCCTTTTCGGCCTCCTTGAGCTGGTGGAGCTTGCGGAAGGCGACGGTAAAGGTCTCCTGGGTCAGATCCTCGGCGTCAAAGGCGTTGCCGGAAAGGCGAAGGGCCACGTTGTAGACCGAATCGAGGTGGGGGTAGGCGACCTCCATGAACCGGTTCCGCCTGTGTCGTTTGCTGAAAATCACCATTTACTCCATGAGCATGGCAAAGTGGTCCTCCAGGTCTTTCGGTACCACGGCATCGCGGTAGCGGATGATGCCTTGTTTGTCGAGGATCAGCACCGTGGGGGTGCCGGCGACACCGAAGGCGCGGGTGACTTCACTGCCCTCATCGAAGGCCAGCGGGTAGTCGATGCCGTACTTGTCGCGGTAGGCCTTGGCCCTGCGCGGCGAGTCGTTGATCCCCACATTGACGCCGACCACGCTCAAGCCCTTGGGGCCGAACTGCTCGGCGATCTTCTTCACCTGCGGCAGCTCTTCCCGGCAGATGGGGCACCAGGTGGCCCAGAATACCAGCATCACCGGTTGCTTTCCTTTGAAGTCGGCCAGACTCAGAGGCTTTTCGTCGAGGGTCTTGAGGCTGAATTCAGGAGCAGCGTCTCCTACCCCCGCGCCCCAGGAGTACAGGGCCGATGCGGCAATTAAAGAAAAGGTGACCAAAAAGGTCTTTAAATACTTTACCATAAGGAGCTCCTGTTGATGCCTCAGAACATCAGCTGGCCGGCCTTGAGCAGGAAATATTCCCCGAGCCCAATCATCGCCAGGCCGAGCAGTTTTTTTACCGTGACCATCCACTGGCCCGGTTTGGGCAGCGAGGCCAATACTCCGGAGAAGGTTCCCGCGGCAATGAGCAGGATGCCCATGCCGAGCGAGAAGGCGAAGAGCAGGCTGGCGCCCAGCACCACGTCCTGCTTGGTGCCCACGTAAGTGAGCAGGACCGCCATCACCGGCGAGGTGCAGGGCGAGGTGACCAGCCCCGAAGCGGCCCCGACCAGCAGGGCGCCGAGAATGCCCTTCTGTCCCTCGCCGCTTTTTTGCAAAGAGGGAAGGGATGGCAGGGGAATGACCTCGAGGATTTGCAGGCCGAAAAGGATGATGATGTTGGCGACAACGAAATAGGCCAGGGGGCTGGTGCTGATCTCGCCGAAAAGGCGCCCGGTCAGGGCGGCGATTAAGCCCAGAGCGGCGTAGACCAGAGCCATGCCCACCACGTAGGCGATCGAAAGGGTAAAGGATCTGAACCGCGTCTTCTCGCCGATGGTCTTGGACCCCACATAGGTCGAAACGATGGGGATCATCGGATAGACGCAAGGGGTGAGGCTGGCCAGCACCCCCCCGGCAAAGGCGGCGGCCAGGGCGAGGGGGATGGAGGCCCCCAAATAGGCCTCCATCCCGGATCCGTTAAGCATTTCGAGCATGACGGTCCTTTTGAGCCGAGAGATTAACGGCTGTGGCCGTGGTCATGGTCCATGGTGGGAACCTGGCCCAGCTTGCGGGTGGCAAGACGCTTGGCGATCAACTGGTCCTCCTCCAAGGCGGCGACCTGGATCTGCTCCATGGTCACGCCTTCAACCTCGATTTTGTCGATCTCGATGAAGTTCGCCACCGGGTAGATCCAGCCAGTGATGGTGGCTTTCTTGCCTTTTTCCAAAATCTTGTGGGCGCGGATGACGTCATGACCCTTTTCGTTGTCGACAATGCTCCAGATCAGCCCGTCGGCGGTTTTGAAGCCAATGGCGTGATGAGCGTAAAGGTTGCACTGGGCGTTGGCCCCGTCCATCTTCTTGAGGCTGCAGCCGACGCAGACCAGTTCTCCCTTGAGGGTGACCTGATCAAGGCCTTTGTCTTTGGCCCAGCCGCCGGCAAAGGCAAGGGAAACGCTGAGAAGAAGAACGCTAAGGGCAACGGTAATGGTTCTGAACATGTCATTCCTCCTTTGTGTGCTCTGAATTTTCGTGAATGGGGTTTCCCCGATTTGCCGGTGCGGCGCCACACCGGGCGGGTTTAATTGGTTAGATACGGTGGGGGAGGAATTTATTCCGAAATTTTTTGCTTTCGACCATCAGAAAAAGTCATGGTTGTCTGGGAATGTGTCTAAAGTATCGGAATTTTCTTTCACCAGTACATCAGGAAAATATCTTCGAAATGGCTAGTTGTCAAGGTATGATCTTGGTATCAATATCCAAATTAGCAACTATTGACATTTCTCTATGGCTTGTTGCTGGTGAAAAGGAAATATAGAGCAGTTCATGGAATAACAGGTGGGAGATCAGATGAACAAGGGCACACCACCACCCCTCCATGCACCAAAGTGCAGCACACAGCTCTGTTTAATCGCCACACACGGCTCCTCATAACCGGAACAAAATCCTAAGAAGTCACCATTGACAACGAGCCACCCCCCAGTAACAGCAAGACTTTGCGAGGCGCCTGGTACATAGGTGGTACAGATTCTAGCAGTTAATCTTAAAATAGGTAGGTAGTTGAAATTGCAGGGTGTACACCGCTGATCCGCGGGGGTAGACCGATATCAGAGGTGTTCAGCGTCGAGTTCTCAGCCAACGACTCTCTATATTCGTCTTTTCTTGTGAAATTTAGGCGGCGGGAATCCCTTCAACGAGCTCAGGGCAAGCTCACGAACCCGAGGTCATGCCCTATTCATGCGGGTTTGCGAGGGGGGTGATACA
>CALZIZ010000106.1 GCA_945787465.1 uncultured Desulfuromonadales bacterium | reverse complement strand
CATCGGTTACCTGCTCGCCTATATAGGTTCCGGCGTGGCGGCAACGCTCTTCTTCGCTTTTTTCATGAGTGATTCCGAGGTGCCCCTGGTCGGAGCCTCGGGGGCCATCAGCGGCGTGCTGGGTATCTACTTTCTCTGGTTTCCCCGCAACCGGGTGCGCACCTTCGTTTTTCTCTTCCCCTTCATCATGACCACCTTCATGATTCCGGCGCGCTGGGTGCTCGGGTTTTACCTGCTGGTGGATAACCTGGTACCTTTTCTCATCAGCGGAGGAGGGGCGGGCAGCGGGGTTGCCCATGGTGCCCATATCGGTGGGTTCGTGGCTGGTCTCGGATTGGCCGCAGGCGCCGACCGCCTGCCCGGGGCCTGGCGCCAGCATCGCGACCGGGCTTCGGTTTCCCGTGGCGTCGAGCCCGGAGACGGGCCTGAGGCGGTTTCCCGCCTGATCGGTGAGGGTGAAGTGCGGCGCGCCGCGCAACTTTATGGCGCTATCGAGGGCCGCCAGAAGCGCCTGCAGGTATCCGCGGCCGAGGTGGTGGCGATGGGCAATGCCCTGCTGGGAGCGGGGGATCACGAACGGGCCCTGGCCCTGTTTCGCCGTTTTATCGCCGAGCGCCCCAGCGACCCGTTGCTCGACCGGGCCTACCTGGGCGCCGGCAAGGCAATGATCCACAGGCACCGCCAGATCACCAGCGCCTACCACTATTTTCTCGCCGCCCTCGATGTGGCCCGCAGCAAGGAGGTTGCCGAGGAGGCCCGCATGCACCTGCGCGCCATCGAGCGGCTGGGGGAGAGGTGAAAGGCAATTTTGAATTTTGAATTTTGAATTTTGAATTGACGGTGGCGAACTGTAATATTCAAGTGACGATTGACAAATGACAAATGACCATCAAGGATTCCCATGCTTTATTATTTTGACTACGAAGAGCCGGTGTTTCGGCCGCCCTCAGAGGCCCGATCGCTAATCATTCAGGCCACAGTCGGCTGTTCGCAGAACGATTGCGGTTTTTGCGGCATGTACAAGATGAAGCGGTTTCGCATCCGCCCCGTCGAGGATATTCTCGCCGAGATCAAGCTGATCCCCGCGCAGCACAGGGCGCATGTCCAGCGGGTCTTTCTGGCCGATGGTGATGCCCTGGTCTACCCGCAGGCCGGGCTGGTGAAAATCCTCGATGAGCTGGCAGTTGCCTTTCCTGGCTTGACCCGGGTGGGGATCTATGCTTCGCCGAACAGCCTGACGACCAAGACTGTAGCAGAGCTCAAAGTGCTGCGGCAGAAGAAGGTGCGCATTCTTTACTTCGGGCTTGAGAGCGGTGATGCCGTGACCCTGAAACTTGTCAGAAAGGGTTATGCACCCGACCAGATGCTGGCCCTGTGCCGCAAGGCCCAGGAGGCGGGGATCAAACTGTCGGTGACGGCGATCCTCGGTTTGGCGGGGCGCAAGCGAAGCGGCGAGCATGCCATTGCCACAGCCGACTGGATCAATGCCCTGTCGCCCGAATACTTTTCGCTGCTGACCATGTTCCGCCGGCACAACGATGCTTACTTTCAGGCCATTGAGCCGCTGAGCAACGGGACCGGGAAAAAATCATCGCCCAGGCTGAAGCGGCGCTGACGCAGGCCCGCAGGCAGCCTGACTGGTTCAATGAGGTTCCGGATTACCAGGAGGAGTACTACTAGCCCGACCGCAAGGATTTGTGTCATTGCTCATCGAATGTAGAGAGCAGAAACGGGGGCAGCTTGGAGACAGATGTCTCCGCCTGATCCGCATATCGTGACCGAAGTTTTGTTGCAGTTATTGTTATAGTCGCCTGCTTTGGTCCTGTTTCAGGACTTCGATTTCGCCTGACCATTTTTGGTCAGGCGAAATACTTTTCACAGGCATCACAAGGGAGATCCTGCAAAAATGTTCATAGCTGTCCTCGGTTGTTGGCCATTATTCCTCGGATTGGGCCTAATTGGACTGGGCGTCGGGATGCAGGGGTCGTTGCTGGGAGTGCGGGCCGCCCTGGAGAATTTCGATACCGCCATCACCGGCATGATTATGTCCGGCTACTATATCGGTTTTTTCGTCGGTTCGTTACGCGTTCCCGCTATCATTAACCGAGTTGGTCACATCCGCACCTTTGGCGCCCTGGCCTCGATGGCCTCCACAGCGATATTGGTCCACGCGGTGTATATCAATCCATGGGTATGGACTGCCATGCGGTTTGTTACGGGTTTTTCGATTATCGGCATCTGGCTGGTCGCGGAAAGCTGGTTAAATGCTGAAGCTACCAACGAAACCCGAGGGTCCCTGTTGTCTTTTTACATGCTGGTCGTCTTTTTTGGTATTGGGGGAGGGCAGTTTTTACTGAACCTGGGGGATCCAACAAGCTATGAGCTGTTTACCCTGATTTCCATACTCGTCAGCCTCGCTGTTATCCCTATTCTGGTCACCGCGACCAAGGCCCCTTCATTTCATGCCCCCGAGGCGGTCAAGATCAAACAACTGTACGCTTTAGTCCCTCTGGGGTTTGTCGGCAGTTTATTGATCAATAGCTGTTATGCCATGATTTTCGGGATGGGAGCGGTGTTTGCCACGGAGATAGGGCTTTCGGTCCGAGAAGTCTCTCTATTTATGGGGACTCTGATTTTCAGCGGTGTCCTTTTTCAATGGCCGGTGGGGAAGATGTCCGACAGGGTGGACCGCCGCCTGATCATTATCGGCTGCTCGCTTCTTGCCGCACTCTGCGCGGTGATTGCGGCCTTTACCGGGGTGGAAAGCAGCTGGTCGCTTTTTCTCCTCGCGTCCCTGTTTGGCGGTTTCTGTCTGCCCCTGTATTCGCTGTGCGCCGCCCATACCAATGACCATCTCTCTTCGGACCAAATGGTTGGCGCCAACGCAACCCTGCTGCTGGTCGGAGGGGTCGGAGCGGTCGTCGGCCCGCTTTTTACAGCTTTGTTCATGGAGCAATTGGGGCCCAAGGGCTTTTTCTTAAGCATGGCAATGCCTTGCGGCGGAATCGGTGCATTTGCGGCTTGGCGCATAACGCGACGCGGCCCGGTCCCGGTTGATGAACGTAGCGAATTCACCGTTCGTGCCCCCACTCCCATCGGTGCGACATTCGATGCCGACATGCTAGAGGACGATCCGTCTGAGCACCCGTTGGAGAACTCTCGTTCCTTCGACGCCCCATAACCAGTGGTTTTGTTAGACAATGTTTAAAAAAACCAAAGGCCCGCCTGGTAAATAAGGCGGGCCTTTCATAATTTGCGGGGGTTACAAAACCGCACCGCTTTTCTTCCCTGAATCCCTCGGCGAAAGATTTATGCGCCGCGCTCTACGCCTGGAGGTTCCCTTTGTTCCCACATGAACTAACCCTGGCGATCGCTACTATTTCACGCATAGCCTTCGGGTTGCCCCAACATTCCGCGAGTGACCAGCACAATACCTTTCGACGAGATACGAAAACCGTTTGCCTTGTCTTGTTCAGGATCAAAACCGATGACAGCTCCTTCCGGGATTTCGCAACCGCGGTCGATGATGGCACGCCTGATTTTGCAATGCCGGTTGATGACAACCTCCGGCAAGATCACCGTTTCCTCGATGCTCGAGTAAGAGTGGACCCTGACATCTGAGAAAAGGAGTGTCTTTTTTAGATGTGAACCAGAGATAATGCAGCCGCCAGAAACAACCGAATCGACGGCCATGCCTCGACGTTCGTCATCATCAAAGACGAATTTTGCTGGCGGCAACTGCCTCTGATAAGTCCAGATTGGCCAGTCCGGATCATAAAGATTGAGTTCCGGGTTTGGAGAGATCAGTTCCATATTCGCTTCCCAGAAAGCATCCAGAGATCCCACATCGCGCCAGTAGGCCAGTTTGCCGGTTTCTGGATCTCGAAACGGGTAAGCGTAAACTTTGTGGTCCTTGAGAATGGCCGGGATAATGTTTTTACCAAAATCATGATCGGAACCAGGATCCTTGCCGTCCTTTTCCAAGAGATCTAATAGAATATCGGTGTTGAAGATGTAGTTGCCCATGGAGGCCAGGGTGATACCCGGATTCCCTGGCATGGGGGTCGGGTTCTCAGGTTTTTCGTCAAACCGTAAAATGCGGTTGTTTTCATCGACGGACATCACCCCAAATGCGCCAGCGGCCTCTTCGATCGGCACTTCAAGGCAAGAGACGGTCATCTCGGAGCCACTTTCCACGTGGGCCAGCAGCATCGAACGATAGTCCATCTTATAGATATGATCCCCGGATAGGATCAATATAAACTTAGGCTTTAAAGCACGGATGATATCGAGATTCTGATACACCGCATCTGCGGTTCCCTGATACCACTCTTCGGAGAATTGTTGGGAGGCCGGTAATATTTCAACATATTCTCCAAGTTCTTTTTTAAAATGACTCCAGCCCCGCACCAGGTGCCGAATTAACGAATGTGACTTGTATTGCGTCAGTACGCCGATCCGGCGAATGCCTGAGTTAACGCAATTGGACAGCGGAAAATCTATAATACGGTACTTCCCCCCAAAGTGAACCGCGGGCTTGGCTCTAAAATCGGTCAATTCATGAAGTCTGGTGCCACGCCCGCCGGCTAAAATCAGGGCTAAGGTGTCCCGGGTTAGATGGCTCACATAACGATAAACAACTTTGCTGCTTGGATTCTCAGGCATAGGAATCTCCTTAGGGATAAGGGGTAACTTCATCAATTAAATAGCAAGCATTTCTTTTTATCAAGAAAACGGGGAGGTAAACGACATATTTGTTTAACGCGGAAAAAGTAATCCAACTCCTGTCTCCATCAGTTTGGACCGGTTATCTAGCGGATTCGTTCCTCTCTGGCATATTCAGCAAGAACGGCGAGACGTTGTCGAACGGAGGAGGCAGCCATGACCCGGAAGACTCTTATCTCGTTCTGCTTCAGTTCGTCTTAGCGACACATTTTTTTTGTAGGAAGGCGTCGGTTTCTGCCGGGGTTCCCGCAAACGGTTGCCACGTAAGGCAAGAGCCCCCAAGGTGTTGAACCCTGGAGGCTCTTGCTGTTTCAGGCTGGGGTTTTCAAGGGGCTAAGTTATCCTCCTTGAGGAGGGGTAAGATGCCCAAAGGCCTCCTGTTTGGGGGCGTCGACCTTCGGTTAAAGTTTTTGCTGCAGCAGTAACTTCTCCACTTCGTCGAGCGGGGCAGGGCGGCTCAGGAGGTATCCCTGGATTTCATCGCAGCCGTTTTGTAGCAGAAAATCCCGTTGCTCGTCGGTTTCGACTCCTTCAGCGATGACCTTGAGGTTGAAGTTGTGGGCCATGGCGATGATGGTTTTGATCACCCTGCTGTCGCCGGTAAAGTGGATGAAGTCACGAATGAAAGAATGGTCAATTTTCAGCCGGCTCAGGGAGACCTGCTTGAGGTAGCTCAGGGAGGAGAAGCCGGTGCCGAAGTCATCGATGGCCACCTGGACCCCGAGCTCTTTGAGTTCCCTGAGCTTTTCCAGGGCCGCTTTGGTGTGGGCCATAATGATGTTTTCGGTCAACTCCAGCTCCAGCCACTGGGGGTCCAGTCCCTGTCTTTTTAGAATGCGCTTGACCGTGTCTGCGAGGTTGTAATGGATGATCTGGCGTGACGACAGGTTGACCGCCACCCGCATCGGCGCAAAGCCTGCCTGCTGCCAAGCCATGGCCTGGGCACAGGCGGTTTCGAGCACCCATTCGCCGATGGGAATGATCAGCCCGCTTTCTTCGGCCAGGTTGAGAAAGTCGCTGGTGTTGAGCAGACCGAGCTCCGGGTGATCCCAGCGCAGCAGGGCTTCCATCGCGGTGATGGCCCCGGTGGCCAGGTCGGTCTGCTCCTGGTAGTAGACCTTGAACTCGTTACGTTCGAGGGCCTGGCGCAGAGCCGTTTCCATGGTCAGGCGGCTCTTGGCCAGGGCATTCATTTCGGTCGAGAAAAACTGGTAGTTGTTCCGACCCCGGTCCTTAGCCTGGTACATGGCCATGTCGGCGTTTTTGATCAGGTTCTCCACCGTGTGCCCGTCCCCCGGATACATGGCAATGCCGATGCTGGTCGAAGTGAAGACCTCCTGCTTGTCCAGTTCTATGGCCTGGCCGAGAGTTTTGAGAATTTTCTGGGCGATCAGGGTGGGGTCTTCGGTATGGGCGACCGAAGGCAGGATGACCACAAATTCGTCACCGCCGATGCGTGCCACAGTATCGCTTTTCCGAACGCAGGCGTTCAGTCTTTCCGCAACGGTTTTCAGCAGGCGGTCGCCCGCGGCGTGGCCAAGGGTGTCGTTAATAAGCTTGAAGCGGTCGAGATCAAGAAACAGAATCCCCACCTTGTGCCCTTCACGTTTTGCCTGGGTCAATGCCTGGCCGAGGCGGTCATGGAGCAGCAGTCGGTTTGGCAGCCCCGTGAGGAGGTCATAATAGGCGAGTTGCTGGATCGCCTTTTCTGCTTGCATCAGTTCTGTGACGTTGTCATGGGCTACTACGATACGCAGCGGCTGGTCACCGTTAAATCGGGTGACTCTGCCCATGTACCAACTGGGCCTGGTCGGCGAGTGGCAGGGGTATTCGAGGGAAAACTCCAGCAAGGTTCCCCGCATGACCGCCCGAATACCCTCGGCAAAGGCGGTTGCCTCGGGGCAATCCTCGGCAGCGGGATTTTCGCAGGCCTGCAGATAATTTGAGCCTTCGCAGACCTGCTGCGGGTCTGGGCAGTGCTTTTCGGCAAATTCACGCCAGGCTCTGTTGACCCCAAGGATGGTGCCGGTTTCGTCAAGAATGGCAATGTGCTGGGGCAGGGCGTCGAGGGTGGCCAGGGCCATCTTCTCCTGGGGGGGCTGAACCGGCGGGGTGGCAAGGAGGGCTTTGTCGGTTTCTAAGGCGACCATCACCCCCATCAGCTCACTGACGTCGTCTAGCAGAGGGGAGAGGGTCAGGGTGAGGCGCAAGGGGCCTGCGGGCCTGGCTGTCCATTCGAGTTGCAGGCTTGAACGGGGCTTTCCGGCAAGCACTTCGGCGAAGCTCTTGCGGAACTCTCTGGTCGCCTTCCCTGTACTCAGGGGATTGGCGCGGCCGAGAACCTCCTGGTCTGAAAAACCGAGGGTGCTCCTTGCGGCTTCATTCCAGGCAATGACCCGTCCCTGGTGATTCAGCGCCATAACTGCCATAGGGCAGACCTGGATGAATGCTTTCACCGAAGGGGCGAGGCGGTTGGTTTGAGTTTCGCCTTTTAGCAATTTGCGCGTGGTCATACTGTCCAATAATCGACCAGGGAAGGGCGTTTCGGCGGCCGCTGTTTTGCCCGTAAGGCTTCATTATAACACTAGAATTGATTTCTTTCACTAGTCATGCTCAATTTTTGACAGGTTTTTGAACTGGGATAGAGTTAAAAGAAGATATAGGTGATAACCCGGGAGGTCTCATGAGCGCCGAAAAGAATTCTTCGCCAGCCTTGACTGAGCGCCACTGCAAGCCTTGCGAGGGGAGCACCCCGCCATTGAGAGGCGAGCAGGTCGAAGCCCTGCAAAAGAGTATTCCCGAGTGGGAGGTCGTCGATAACCGCCTCAGTCGAAGTTATCAGTTCAAGAACTACTATCAGACCATGGCATTTGTAAACGCCGTCGCCTGGATCGCCCACACCGAGAACCATCATCCCGATCTGCAGGTGGGGTACAACCGCTGTCGGGTCAGCTACCACACCCACGCCATCGGCGGACTCTCTGAAAACGATTTCATATGCGCCGCCAGGGTCGATGCCCTCAATCGGTTTTGAGAAGGCCGGGAAGGGCGCAGTTTTTCGGGGAGGGATGCTTTGATGGGCAGGTGCAGGGCCGAGCCGGATCTTCAGAACGGGAAGACCAGGGGGATCAGCAGGCTGGCCAGAATCCAGATCATCAGGTTCAGCGGCGTGCCGACTTTTATGTAGTCGAAGAATTTGTAGCCCCCCGGGCCCATGACCAGTGCGTTGGACTGATGGCTGATGGGGGTCATGAAGCAGGATGATGCGGCGATGGCGACAGCCATGAAAAACGGCTTGGGGCTCACTCCCAGGTCGAGGGCGGTGTTGAAAGCGATGGGGGCGATCAGGACCGCAGCGGCGGCGTGACTCATGACCTCGGTTAAGGTGAAGGTCATCAGGAATATCGCTCCAAGCACCACCCAGGGGCCAAAGGGGCCGACGCTGCCGATGATCAGGTCGGCCAGATACTTTGCCGCGCCACTGTTTTCCATGGCGTGTCCGAGGGGCAATGTGCCGGCGATCAGCACGATGATAGACCAGTCGATGCTCTCGTAGGCTTCTTTCGGGGTGAGGCACCTTATCAACACCATGACCAGGGCGCCCAGGGTCGCAGACAACATGATCGGAAGGATTCCGGTGGCCGCCAGAACCACCACCGCGACAAGGGTGGCCACCGCCATTGGTGCCCGGCGCGGCAGGTACGTTGAGGCGGTAACGTCCCCCAGCAGCAGAAATCCATGATGCTTGCCCAGATGGGCGACCTTTTCTTCGGGGCCCTGCATCAGTAGTACGTCGCCGAACTTGAGGATGACGTGGTCGACCTTTTTGACCACAGGTGCGCCGCTGCGCCAGATCGCCAGGACGATCAGCCCGTGAGTGTCGGCAAAACGCACGTCGCGCAAGGTCTTGCCGACCATTTCGCTAGTCGGGTTCAGGGTGGCTTCGACCACCACCAGATTGTCGGCCTTGGTGTCTTCGAGCACCGGGTTGTCGCGCTCGGGAACGGCCTCGAGACCTTTTTTCTTGCGGACCTTGAGGACCCCTTCGGGATTTCCTTCGAGGAGCAGGATGTCGCCTTCCTTGAATTTGCGGTTGCGTCTCGGGAAGGGGATTTTCTGTTTGCCGCGCAAAATGGCCCTGACCTTGAGGTTGAAATCCCTTTCCAGGCCGCTTCCGGCGATGGTCATACCCGCAAGGGGAGAACCCTCGATGATTTCAACCTCCGTTATGTATTCCTTGACCTGGTAGGCCTCGGTCAGGGTTCCCGATTTGCGGCGGGGCAGCAGATGGCGGCCGACAAGGGCCATGTACAGAACTCCCGCGGTCAGTACGGCCAGCCCCACCGGGGTGAAGTCAAACATGGAGAAGGACTGTCCCGAATATTCCTGCATCAGGGTATTCATCAGGATGTTGGGCGGGGTGCCGATAAGGGTGCAGACTCCGCCCATGAGCGACCCGAAGGCCAGGGGGATGAGCAGCTTGGAGGGGCTGGTGCGGCTTCTCTGTCCCATTGCCACAACCAGGGGCATGAGCATGGCCGTGGCGCCGATATTGTTGACGAAAGCAGAAAAAAAGGCCGAGGAGAGCATGATAGCGACAATCATCCGGGGTTCGCTATTGCCGGCGATGCGCATCACCTTTTCGCCCATTGGTCCGAGCGCCCCGGTGTTGTTCAGACCAGAACTGAGTATAAACATGGCTGCTACGGTGATGACCGCGGGATTGCTGAACCCGGCAAATGCTTCTTCGGCCGAAACCAGCCCGGTCAAACCGAGAGTCAGCAGCACCATCAGGCTGACCAGGTCCATGCGAATAAACTCAGTGGCGAACAGCAAAATAGCCACCGCCAGTATGGTCAGGACTAGGACGATTTCCATACCGGGCCTCGATCAGGGAAAGATAGCGTTGTCTCACCTGCCTGAATATGGTCCGACGGGCAGCTAAACCAAAGGTTAACCCTGGATCAGTAGAGTTCGGGGCGAGAAAAGGGTGGAAGAGCTTGGCCTGAATAAGGCTTTCAAAAATCCGAGGCGCACCCTGAGATTGGTCGGTGACTGTTTGAATGCTTGGCCAGTACAATGACCTGGTCTATCGCCCGGTCAGAACTCGCGGATTCTGGTTAAACTTCAGTTTAATCGAGGGAGCAGGGTAGGACAAGGGATGTATTCAGAATTATTGCGTGTTTATCCCACTCAGAAGGCTACGGACAGCCTCGGCAGGAGCGGCGCTGGCAAGGACGGCAGATATGACGGCAACTCCCCGGACTCCACAACCCATCACATCGGGAAGGTGATGGAGCTTGACCCCGCCGAGGGCGAAGACCGGAAGAGGAGAACCCGCGCAGGCCTGGCGCAGGCGCTCAAGCCCCTGTGGGGAGCCGTATGAAGCCTTTGAGGGGGTAAAGAAAACCGGGCCGTAAGTCGCAAAGTCGGCTCCGTCCCGGTGGGCGGCGCTGATTTCTTCGGGGGCATGGGTGGAGACCCCGATAAGGCGCCGGGCACCGAGCAGGGCGCGGGCCTTGGCCACCGGCAACGACTGGCCGCCCAGGTGAACCCCGTCGGCCCCGACGGCCAGGGCCACGTCAATGCGATCGTTGATCAGCAGCCTGGCCCGGTAACGGTCGGTAAGAGCGCGCAGGTCCTCGGCCAGCCCCAGAAGCTCCCGGGCTCCAAGGTCCTTTTCCCGCAACTGCACCGCTTGAACGCCGCCGTCGAGGGCCCCATGCACCGCCTCGAGCAGGCTTCGCCCTGCGGGGACGGCCTTGCGGTCGGTGATTAGATAGAGATCGAAGTCGATCATAATGTGAAAGGCGTAAAGGCGTAAAGGCGTAATTGGTGATTGGTGATTGGTGACGAGAACGCTCGAAGCATTTTGCCCGTCACACATCACATATTACATATTACATATCACGCCTTTTCGGCCCTCAGCCCTTAGCCCTTAGCCTGGCTCTTATCTAAAAACGCGCTGTCCCAATCCTTCCAGACCGCCTCGTAGCCCTTTGCGCGGATGAGCTTGCTGACCTCTTCGGGGCTGCGCTCATCGTCGATGGCAAACTGCTGGGTGCTGTGGTCGTCGCCGGCGTAACCGCCGGGGGCGGTGCAGGACCCGGCGCTCATCTGGGTGATGCCCAGCGGGATCAGGTTGTCGCGCAGTTCGGCGCTCTCCCTGGTGGAGAGGACCAGACCGGCATCGGGCAGCAGCAGGCGCAGTGCGCAGATCAGTTGCACAAAGTCCCGGTCGGAGACCGGGTTGAGGGGCTGAAAGCCGCCGTCTGCAGGGCGGATGCGGGGAAAGGAGACGCTGAGCTGAGTCCGCCAGTAGTGACGTGCCAGGTACAGGCCGTGCAGTCCGGTAAAGAAGGCTTCGCTGCGAAACTGGCCCAAGCCGAGCAGGGCGCCGATGCCAATGCGGCGTAACCCGGCGGCCCCGCCGCGTTCGGGGGTCAGCAGCCTGAAGGCGTAGTCACTCTTCTGGCCAAAGGGGTGCATCTCGGCGTAAAGGTGGCGATCGTAGGTCTCCTGGTAAATGGTCAGCCCGTCCACCCCGGCTTCTACCATATGCTGGTAACCTGCGGTTTCCATCGGGTAGACCTCGATGCTGATCGAGCTGAACATGGGGCTGATGCGCCGGGCGGCTGAGGCCAGGTACTCATTATCCAAGGCCTTTGGCGACTCGCCGGTGACCAGCAGGATATGGCGAAATCCCTGGCGGTGGAGGACTTCGGCCTCCTGCTCGATCTCGTCGAGAGACAGGGTGCGTCTTGGAACCTTGTTCTTGGCGCTGAAGCCGCAGTAGCGGCAGCCGTTGGTGCACTCGTTGGACAGAAGCGTTGCTGGGTCAGGAGGTGGGCCCGCTTCGCCATCGGCTCGATGAAGTCTTGGGCGGCCGGGGAGAGCAGGGCCATGAAATCCTCGGTCCCCAGTCTCTCCATGTGCAGGGCACGCTCCACGTCGCCGGAGCTTTTTCCCTCAATGCGATCCAGAACCCGGCCCGCATCGTATTGATTGATTTCGTCGAGAAAACTCATTTTTTTAAAACCTTCCTCTTGCCAGCGTCTTTTTGTCGCTCGAGCACGCAGGGAACACAGAGCAGATTCGAAGAAAACCCGGAAATCTTTTGAGCCCCTCTACTTAATCTCTGTGGCGAAAGCCTTTTCTCTGCGATTTCTGCGTGTTCGAGTGAGCGCAGCGATCGGGCGAAAGGCGAATATGTCCTCGGCCTCAGTCCCGCAGAAAACCGGTCAGGGGGCTGGACGCCTCGGCCTTATTGCGTTGTTCGCCCAGCCCGGCCAGGTAGGCCTCGCGGCCTGCTTCGACACCCTTTTTAAAGGCTGCGCCCATGGCTCCGGGATTGGGGGTGACGGCCAGCGCCGTGTTGACCAGGACCGCATCGGCGCCCATCTCCATGGCCAGCGCTGCATGGGAGGGGGCGCCAAGGCCGGCATCGACGGGTCGGCGTTGATGTAGGGCAGTACGGTGAATCCCTCCTTGACCAGGATTTCGGCCGCCTTGAGGGTTTCGATGGGGTCGGGCAGAAGGTAGTAGGGGTCGGGGGTGACCTCAAGCTTGACCCAGGGCTCGCAGCCGGCGGCCCGCGCCAGACGCGCCAGACGCACGGCTTCGTCGGCGTCACGAGCGCCGCTGGTGTTGGGCAGCAGCAGGTATTTCTCCCGGTCGATGTGTTGCAGCAGGCTGTCGCCTGGATTGTCGATATCGACTCGGCGCAGGGCGACGGTGACGATTTCAGAGCCTGAGCCTTCCATGGCGGCAACCATGGCGGCGTTGGAAGCAAACTTCCCGGTGCCGACCATCAGGCGGGATTTGAAACGCCGTCCGGCGATTATCAGTTCATCCATGTTCTTTATTCTCTTTCGTTAAAAAATAAAATCTCAGGAGCCAGGAGCCAGTTTTTTTGGTAAAGATTAAACCTTTAGCCTTTCACCTTTCACCTTTTGCCTGCAGTTAACCTCCGCCGACGAACTGGACGATCTCCAGGGTGTCTCCTTCTTTCAGGCTGGTCTTGGCGAAGCGGTCCTTGGCTAGAATGGCCTGGTTCAACTCCACCGCCACCCGCTTGACATCGAGCTCAAGGGACTCGAGCAGTTGCTCGACCGTGGCTGGGGCGCTTAATGGGCGATCTTTTCCGTTGACGGTGATGATCATGGGCTGCTCCATACAAAGTTCAAGCCGGGGTCTCTCCCAGCAGCAGTCGTAACACGGCATTGGCCTGGTGGTGGGCGGCGATGCCGACCCGCGGGGCCATCAGCCCCTCGCCGGGGCGGGCCGCGGTGGTTTCGTCACCGACCAGGTAGAAATTTGTGGCTGCGCGACGGGTGGTGACCGTATTGGAGGGGCCGCAGCCGGCCATCCCCGAGGCTGCGACCAGTGGTTTTCCGGGCACCAGGCAGAGAAAGGTCTCGGTCAACATGGCTTTCTGGTCCGGGGCGTCAAAGGCCTCGACCATGACGTCAACCTCTGCGAACAATTCGGGAATGTTCTGGGGGGTAAGACGCCTGTTGTGGGTAGTGACCTTGATGAAAGGGTTGATGCGGGCCAGGTTGTCGCGCAGAGCCAGAACCTTGGGATGGCCGATCTGGTCGACGAAGTATTGCTGGCGGTTGAGGTTGGAGGGTTCGACCACGTCGAAATCAGCCACCACCAGGTGCCCGACCCCGATGCGGGCCAAAGCCACGGCGATTGCCGATCCCAACCCTCCGGCTCCGGCAATGCCGACGGTGCCCTGCTTGATGCGCCTGTGTACCCCCGGGGTGTGGCGCGAGGCCATGAGTGCCTCGAGGTCCTCGGCGCTTGGTTGCTCGCCGCGACGGATCAGCACCACTCGATCCCCCTCACTCAGTGAGCGGTCGGCTGCCAGCGGGAAACCGTTGAATATGACCACATCGGCGCCGGGTTTGTTTCGGTCGCGAAGCTCAAAAATGCTCGTTCCCGGGGCAACAGTCAGTTTCTTTTCGTTCAGGTAGATATCCATAAATACAAAAAGGCCGCGCAAGGCGGCCCCGATAAGTGAATCTTCGGTGTGCGCGCCGCTTCCCTACGCCGGTATAATCCGGATCAGGTTCAAAGGGTCATCCCGCAATGCGAGACTCTCAGTAGCCTAAGTACTCCCCTAGGGCGTCAAACTTCGTAAACGTCAAACTACCAGCGATGCTCGGCCGAAGTCAACTTTTTTCTCCGGCTTTTTCGTTGTTTTGGAAAGGGTTTTTGTCTACTATAGGCCCCTTTGGGCATTCTACCAGATTCATGCAGAAGAGAGGAAATATCGCCATGAGTATTTCGGAACGCTATCGTGAAACCATCGGCGACGTCCGCGGTTTCCTGGATATCCTGAAGGGGCAGGGCGCCACCGAAGATTCCGTGGAATTGCGCCAGGTCGTCAAGGCCGTTGAGAATCTGGCCGAACTCGAAGAACTGGTGGGGGAAATCCCCCGCATCCGCCTCGAGTCCCAACTGACCCCGGTGCTCCTCAAGGCCCATGGCGACCTTGACCGGGCCCGCTTGCTGCTGGAGGAAAAGGGCGAAGAGGATCTCGCCGCCCGAGCCTGGGGCCTTGAGCAGAAGCTCTACAGGTTGCTCAATGATTTGTAAGTTAAAGGCGAGGGGCTGGGGGCTAGGGGCTTGAAAGGCGTGACATGTGACGCGTAACGTGTGACGGGGAAAAAACATCGGGCGCACTTGTCACTCGTCACTCGCTGTGTGGCATGGTTGTTGCTGTGTTTTCCTAGAACGACCTGCCACGCCTGTGGTGACCTTTGGGATGCTGCAGGCACCATTCTTTTCCGGGAGTAAGAGAGCGCAATGCACAGAAAACTGAGAAACCTGTTTTATGAGGTTCGTGAACCGGTCTTGAGTTGGGACGACATCGGCGGCTATGCCGACGTCAAGGAGACCCTTAAGGAGATGGTCTGCCTGCCGCTGAAAAAGCCCGAACTGATCCGCCAGCACAACCTGGGGATTCCCGCCGGGGTCATGCTCTGGGGACCTCTGGGTACGGGCATCACCATGCTGGCAGAGGCCTGCGCCAAAGAAGCGGGCGTCTCCTTTGTCTACATCTCCGGGCAGGAGATGCTCGGCAAGGGCGAAGAGTTGGTGGAGGCCTTTGACTGCGCAATTCACGAAGCTCCCTGCGTGTTATTCATCTCCGACTGCGAATGGCTGGCGCCTCGCGCCGGCTGCGATTACGAGTGGAGCCCGGGCAATCTGCGGGCGGTGCCGCCGACCTTTGCCGACAAGGAGTTGAACCGCCTGTTTGTCGAACAGATCGACCGCATTAACGGATATGAAAACATCATGCTTCTGGGCTCCTGTTACCGTATCGATACTGTGGACCAGGCGGTCATCAAGGAGAAGAAGCGTTTCAACCGCAAGGTTTTTGTCCATCCGCCCAATGCCGTGGACCGTCTCGGGATGCTTGATATCTACATGGACCAGATGCCCAACCTCGCACCCGGTATCGATCGCAGGCAGTTGGCCGAAAATAGCGAGGGGTATGTCGGTTGGGACATTGAAAGCCTGTGCAAGCGGGCCACTGTCAACGCCATCAAAGAGGATTCCGAGGTGGTGACCATGGAGCATTTTCTCAGGGCTCTCAAGGAGGTGCGGCAGTTTCTCACCCCCGACATGACCGCCAAGTATCACGAGATCCGCGACACCGACTGCCCCCATCACTATGAATTCTGATTCTCCCCAGGCCGCCGGGCCGCCTCCCTTTGAGATTTTCGAGGCGGTCTACCGCCGGCACGGTCACCGCTGCCCGATGAGCACCCTGGGCGTGCGCCTTGGTTATGCCGCACGACAGCTTTTTCAGAGTCAGGGCGGTTCGCCCGGTCTTTTGGCATTTTTCTCCCCCAGAACCTGCGCCGTGGACGGCATCGAGCTGACCACCGGATGCAGCCGTGAGGCAGGGACCCTGGTTGTCGGAAGCGCGGGACATCATGCGCTGACCCTGGGTGAAAAAGACGCCGAAACTGCAATCGAAGTATCGCTCAGCGCCAAGGCTCTGGCTATGGCCGGCGAATACCGGCAGCTCTCTCAGGCTCTAGTGCAGGCCCGCCCCGGGCTTTGCGAGGATGAACTTGCCGCCCGGGAGAAGGAGCGGGAGGCGTTTCTCGACCGCCTGCTCGAACGCCTGAGGACCCTGGATGATGAAGAGTTGTTGAATCTGAAAGACGTTCAGGTGGACCCTGCCCTTTGGCCACCTCGCGAGGATTGTCATGCCTGACTCGGTCTGGATGCAGATTCTAAGTGTCATCGGCGAGGAAATCGCCCGGATGTGGTGGTTTTTTCTGCTGGCCATTGTGCTGGTGGGGGTCATCAAGGGCTATCGCCTCGATCTGCGCATTCGTGACTCGGTGAACCGGGCCGGTTCCTGGGGCATTGTCCTTGCGGTAGCGGTCGGCATGGTCTCGCCGCTGTGTGCTTGCGGCATTTTGCCGGTGGTGATCTCGCTGGCAATGATGGGCACACCCATGGCCCCGTTGATGGCCCTGCTCGCCACCTCTCCGGTCATGGGGCCCGATGCCCTGCTGCTCACCTACCAGGGGCTCGGGCCCGAGTGGGCGGCGCTCAAGGTGGTCGGGGCCGGTTTTGTCGGGCTGAGCACCGGGCTTGTGACCCAGATACTGATAAACCGGGGCTTTCTGGCCGGCGACCTGGTGCGGTTGCAGCCCGTCTACCGCGAAGACGGCACCCTGGCCAGCGCCTATGAGATCGGTAGCGCCAACGGGGTAGCGGTCAGGACCATGAGCATCGTCCCCCGCAAGAACCG
This sequence comes from uncultured Desulfuromonadales bacterium, assembly GCA_945787465.1. Classification (GTDB taxonomy): domain Bacteria; phylum Desulfobacterota; class Desulfuromonadia; order Desulfuromonadales; family Trichloromonadaceae; genus CALZIZ01. The sequence goes on along the minus strand of CALZIZ010000106.1, from coordinate 10,730 downwards.
GCTGCGGTTCATTTTCGACCGCACCCTCGACGCGGGGCTCTTCGTCGGCAAGTACATGCTTTTGGCCATTGTTCTTGAAGCCATCATCGTGACCCTGGTCCCCATCTCCTGGATCACCGTGCTGGTCGGTCAGAAAAGCCTGACATCGGTGCTGGCTGCGGCGGTGATCGGCCTGCCGCTGCCGACCAACCAGATCCCCATCATCCCCATTCTGGCCGGGCTGCTTCAGCGTGGTATCGATAGCGGAGCGGCCCTGACCCTGCTGATGGCCGGGCCGGTCTCGAGCATTCCGGCCATGATTGCCCTCTGGGGCATGTTCCACAAGCGGGTGGTGCTGAGCTTTCTGGCCATCAGCCTTTCCGCCTCGATCCTGCTCGGCTGGGGATATCAGCTGTTTTTCTGATAAAGATCTGACCATAGCCCCGAAGGTGGTGACGACTTTTTGCCAGATCAGCGGCGATTATCTGGGTTCAAGATAGATGTAGATGAGCCAAAGCCGGTTTTTTTCGCCCGTGAGTTTGGCAGCTCTTGTTGTGATGCTGGACGATTTGCCCTGGAACGGCCCGGGATCACCGTGGAGGAGATGTGGTAAGAGCTCTGTTGCTGACATTGCTGGTTCTGGGGGGGTGCGCCGGGCTGAGCCAGACCGCGCAGCCGCTGCTTCTGAAGGATGCCGAAATCCTTGAAGATACCATTTGGCAGGGCCAGGTGGTGATCGACGGTTCGGTTAAGGTCTTCAAGGGGGCGACCCTGACGATTTTACCCGGAACCGAGGTCGCCTTCGTGCGCAAGGACCTTGATCGTGACGGGCTCGGCGACGGTGTCCTGATCGTTGAAGGCGCGCTGCGTGCCGAAGGCACCCGGCAGCAGCCGATCCGCTTCGGCAGTGCAGCCGCCGACCCCCGTCCGGGCGACTGGCTGGAGATTCGGGTTGATTTTTCCAAAGATATCTATTTTCGCTACTGCGAATTTCGCGACTCGGCCTACACCCTTCATGCCCACTTCACCAAAGGCCTGATGGAGGATTGCACGGTCATCGGCAACATCGACGGTTGCCGACTCGGCCAGACCAAATTCACCATCCGCAACTGCCTCTTTGAGCACAACCAGGGCAAGGGGATCAATTTCCGCAATTCTTCCGTCGAGTTGCTCCGCAACATCGTGCGTTACAACGGCTCGGGCATCTTTCTTTTCGAAACCGACCGTCCCGTCTCCATCCATCACAACAATCTTTACGGCAATGGCGATAATTTCCGGCTCGGCGATTTTTTTACCGGCGAGGTCCAGCTGGCCGACAACTGGTGGGGCACCGCCGACCCGCAGGAGGCTGCCCAGAGCGTCTACGATCGCAAGCGCGACCCCGAGATCGGCACTGTGGCCCTGAAGCCGGCATCCGAATGGGTTAGCGGCACCGGGCCCCGGGATGCGCTGAGCCTGGCTCAGCTCTGGCGGTTTGCAACCGATGGTTTCGTCGACGCCCCTGTCGCGACCGATGCCCAGGGCCTCTATGTGCCAAGCTGGGACGGCAGGATCTATGCTCTTGATCATCGGGGAGGGCTGCGCTGGTCACGCCCCATGGGCGAGGTCATGGATGCTGCCTTGGCCATAGACGCCAGGGCGGTCTACGGTCAGAGCTGGGGGCGGGAGGCTTTCGCCCTTGATATCGAGGATGGGACAGTGTTGTGGCGTTTCAACTACCCGGCTTCCAAGGCGGATGACCATCGTCAGGGGGGGATGCTGCTGGCAGGTGAGTTGCTCTTGCTTCCAGCCTGGAACGGCACCCTCTATGCACTGGATGCCGCCACCGGAGAGCTGCGCTGGCAGTACGCTGCCGGCCAGCCCCTGCGCTCTGCGCCTGTGGTCGCAGGTGAGCGGCTGTATATCTCCAGCGGCGCCGGAGTGCTGACTGCCCTGAGCCTGTCCGGCAGCCCCATCTGGGAGGCGGAGCTGGGGGCGCCGTTACTCACGGCGGTTGCTGCAATCCCCCAGGGGGTCGCAGCCATAAACCGCGAGGGAACCCTGGTTGCTCTGGATCATGGCGGAGCGGAGCTATGGCGCCGGGAACTGACAGAAATCTGCTATTACAGCGGGCCCACTTTTGACGACGGGGCTCTCTACCTGGCCACCGCCGGCTCCGGGCTCTGGAAGATCGAGGCGAAAACAGGCCGCACGATCTGGCGTCGCGCCCTGGCCGGGCCGTCCTACGCCACGCCGCTGGTTTACCGCGGGCGGGTCATTGTCGGGGACAACAGCGGTGCTCTGGCGGTCTTTGGCAAGCAAAGCGGGGATCAGCTTGTCAGCTTCGCAGTGCCGCGGGAAATTCAGGGTGGGCCGGTGATCGTCGCAGGCCGCCTGGTTTTCGGCGCCCGGGATAACCATGTCTATGCTCTCGAACTCATTGACCCGGTCAAGTGACCCCCGCAGTTTTTGGCATTAGAATTGTAGTGCTCAATCGGATGAATCTTCAGTGCTCGGCGCTACGCCGGGCAGGTTGGGGTCAAGGAGAGCCCGATGGGTAGAACGATTTTGTCATATTGCCTGGCCGCGGCCCTGGTGCTTCTGGCCGCTGCGCCCGACGCCTTGGCGGCCTCAGTCTCAGGAACCCTCCACGGAACAACCCGCTGGGAGGGGGAGGTCGAACTCGGCGCTGCGGTGGTCATCCCCGAAGGTGCTCTGCTCAGGATTGCTCCGGCAACGGTGGTCAGGCCCCTTGTGCCGGAGGCAAAAATCACCGTTCAGGGCCGCTTGGTCGTTGAGGGCAGCGCCGGGGCGATGGTGGTCTTTGCTGCTGTGCCGGGCTGGCAGGGGATTGACCTTCTCGATGCCGACCCTGCAACCCGCATCGAGGGTGCGGTTTTCGACGGCGCCCAGACGGCAATCAGCAGCAGCGGGTCGAACTTCATCCTGCGGGGAGTGAACCTGCGGGGGTGCGAGACCGCCATCAAGCTGCTGCGCCAGTCAAGTCCCACCATCGAGGGCTGTCTGCTCGAAGGTAACGCCATTGGCATCGATACCGAAATGCGTTCATCCCCGATCATTCGCGACAATCGTTTTATCGGCCACAAAAAAGCGGCTATTCTTGCGGCCCATAACAGCTCAGGGACGATTTCCGGCAACTACTTTGCCGAAAATATCAGGGCCATTCAGGTGATGCGTACCTTTCCTGGGCAGATCGTCAATAACCGGTTTGAGCAAAACCAGACCGGCATCTATTGCAACCAGACCCAGAACAGCCCGTTGATTGGCGACAACCTCTTTAAAGGCAACGCAGAGGCGCTGGTCAGTTTTTCTTTTTCTTCGCCGGTTGTTCAGGGAAACACCTTTACGGGCAATCAGGTTGCCCTGCGCAACGATCAACTCGGCTGCCCGCTGGTGGCCCACAATCGCATCAATCGCAACCGGGTTGCCCTGCACAACAGCCGCCGGTCCGATCCCCGGGTTGAAAAAAACATCCTCAGCAACAATGGCCTGGCCCTGTTCTGCGACTTTTCGTCCTATCCCGAGGTGATACAGAACAACTTTCTCGCCAATACCACCGGGGTCAAATTGGGGGCCAAGCAGAGTGCGGATTGGGAGAAACGGGTCGGCTCCCGTGGGCTGGCCCTCGCCAAAGCCCAGGGCAGTCAGGCACGCCAATTGCCCTGGCTTCGTTCTGCCGATGATTTTAAGGGTTTCGTCGATGTTCGAAAGAACTGGTGGGGCAAGCAGACCTCTCTGCTTGCTGAAGCCGGTGAAGATGCAAACCTGGAGATGTTTTTCGACCGCCACGACCTGGAGCGGGTCGTTTACGAAGAGTCAGGCCCTGAAAGCTACCTGCTCGACCAGGTTCGATATCGGCCCTGGTTGCTTGCCCCGGTCACCGACGCCGGTCCGGCGGTCGCACCAAAGCAATAACCTGCTTTTCCTCGGTGGGGGTGCTGTGCGATAATGAGAGTTATTTTGCGCGCGATGTCTGCAAGAGCATATTCCCCGGAGGATTTAAATGACCGAAAAAAAGACCAATCAGGTCAAAATGGAAATTCAGCTTGATGAGGACACCGCCCAGGGCGTTTATGCCAACCTGGCGGTGGTCAACCACACCGATGCCGAGTTCATACTCGATTTTATCTTTGTTCAGCCCCAGGTTCCGCGGGCTAAGGTCCGCTCTCGGGTGGTCACCTCGCCCAGGCATGTCAAGCGCCTGATTCAGGCCCTCGAAGAGAACCTGCAAAAATACGAAGAAAAATTCGGCAAGGTCGAACCCGGTCCGCAACCTCCGGAAACTGAGATCGGGAAAATTCACTGATGGCCCTCTTGGGGGATTGCCAAAGAGACTGACCAAGGAGAAAGCTTATGATGTTCGGCGTAAAAGTTTCCAGGTTTTTTGCAACCACGGTCGCCCTTTGTCTGGTTGTTGCGATCGCCTCATCCGCCGGGGCCTGCGTCGGGAAAACCCTGGTGATCGGATCCAAGGGCACTGCCCAGCAGGATATCCTGGCTGAAATGCTCTCGATACTTATCGTTGAGCGCACCGGGACCACGGTTAAAGTGGTGAAATTTGATTCCACCGCGACAATCCACGATGCTCTCCTGAAAGCCGACCTGGATATGTATATCGAATATACCGGGGTCGGCCAGGTGGAGGTTCTGCAAAAAGCTGCCCTGGCAGATCCCGCCGCTCTTTATCAGACGGTCAAGGCCACCTACAATCAGGACCTCAACCTGGTATGGCTCAAGCCCTTGGGCTTTAATGCCAGCGATATCGGTAAGGGAGACTTCCCAGCCGAACCTGCACCGGTGGTGCGGAAGGATACCCTGAAGAAATTTCCTGCGCTGGCGAGGCTGATCAATAAGCTCGGTGGTGCGATTAGCGTTGAAGCCATGCATGATCTGGAGCAGCAGGTCAGCGAGAAGTCTCCCCGTGATGTGGCTCGTCAGTTTCTGAAGGCCGGCCGTTTCATCTGATAAGGGCGTTTCATCTATTATGCCTCTCGCCGTTGTCGTCATGCTGTTATTGTTCACCGCCGCTCAACTGCCGGCAGCTGAGCCGGCTTTGGTGATCGACGATTTCGAGCAGGGGCTCGCCCGGGGGTGGGAGGTCAAGGCCTTTGAAGGGCAGACCGAATATACGGTGGTGCCTGAAGCTGGCGGCGGGCATGTCCTGCGCGCCGAGGCCGTCGCCTCCGCCTCGGGGCTGGTTTTCAAGAAGGCTTACGACCTGCGGGACTATCCGATCCTTGCCTGGCGTTGGAAAATCGAGCAGACCCTCGAAGGCGGCGATGCGAGGCGCAAGAGCGGCGATGGCGCAAGAGCGGCGATGATTATCCCGCCCGGGTCTATGTGGTTTTTCCCCACTGGTTTCCCCCGAAAAGCCGCAGCATCAACTATATCTGGGCCAATCGAGTGCCCAGAGAGAGCTGGTTGCCCAACAGCTATTTCGCCAATGCGATTATGATCGCTCTGCAAAGCGGAGATCAACGGGCTGGAAGTTGGCTGGAAGAGCGGGTCAATGTTTACGAGGATTATCGAAGGCTTTTCGGGGAGGAGCCGCCGCCGGTCGGGGCCATTGCCATTATGACCGACACCGACCAGACCGGTGAAAGGGCAGTGGCCTGGTATGATGACCTCAGGATCAGCAGGCAATAGCTGTTTATCGATGTGGTGGGCCCAGAAGACTGGTCATCGCCGCGGGCTTGTGCCGGGGCTCCAGCATTGAGGGTGTTCGGAGTCTGATCTTTCGCCTGAGGATTTCGCGGCAGGGGCGGTTTGCCACAAGTCATTGATCTTGACTTTGCATGACAGAGCTTCGGCACCCAACAGAAAGATAAAAGGCCGCGCAAGATGCGCGGCCTTTCTTATTCGTCCATAATCTCCACGCGGTTTCGCCCTGATTCTTTGGCGCTGTACAGGGCGTAATCGGCGTGGCGGATCAGGTCGTCTACATTTCTGATCTGCCCCCGGGGATAGGTGGAAACGCCGAGGCTGATGGTAATGCTGAGTTTCTCCATGATTCCTTGAAAGCTTAACTCGCTGGCTTCCTCGCGTAAGCGCTCGGCAACCTGCACCGCTTTGGTGATGTCGGTCTCAGGCAGCACCAGGGCGAACTCCTCACCGCCGAAACGGGCAGCCATGTCGTAGTCGCGCACGTGGCTTTTGAGCAGTTTAGCCATCTCTACCAGTACCGTATCCCCTTCCTGGTGACCATAGCTGTCGTTGATGCGTTTGAAAAAGTCGATGTCGACCATCACCAGTGACAAAGGGGCTTTTGAGCGTTCGCTACGTTTGAATTCTTTGTCCAGAAAGTCCATCAGGCAGCGGCGGTTGCAAAGACGGGTCAGCGGGTCGGTGTTGGAGAGTTCCAGAAGCGCCTGGTTGCTGTCTTTGAGGCTGTCCTGCAACTGCTTTATTTTCAGCTGAACCTTGACCCTGGCCACCAGTTCGGCGGGGTCAAAGGGTTTGGTGACGTAGTCGCTGGCCCCTTGTTCCAAGCCGCGGACCTTGGTCTCCTGGTCTTCGCGACTTGTCACCATAATGACGGGGACATCGCGTAGTTCAGCACGGGTGTTGACCATGCTGAGAAACTTGAATCCGTCCATTCCCGGCATTTCAAGGTCGCAAAGGATGATGTCGACCGACTTGTTCAATGCCAGCTTGAATCCGTCGATGGCGTTGTCGGCTTCATAAAACCCCTTGAAAAGCGCTGTCTTTTCGAGGATTTCGCGGATCTGGTGCCGAACCGTCTGGGAATCGTCGATGATGAGTATGGCAGTTTGCATAGTTTACAGGTCTATTTGATGGTTGATGCGTGATTTACAGCTATTATAAGCAATTGTCAGGCTCCTGGGCAGATTCTTCTGCCAGGGAACAATCCGGTGAAATCTGCGCTATACTTGATGCACAAATCACTCCAATTTTAAGGAGGTCCTTATGTCCCTGGTAAAAACCTGGTATGACCCAGAGGATGCGGCGGCCAAATTCGGCATTCCCAAAAGTCGGTTGCTCGAATGGGTGAACGAGGGCCTGGTGCGCAGCGAGCGCGAGGGCGGCAAGGTGGTTCGGGTGAATATCGACGATGTAAAACTCGAGGTCGAGGCCATGGTTCGCAATGGCTGATGTCGGTGCGGGAAGTGACTGCGAGGGCAGTTTTGATATTGTTGTCATCGGCGGAGGGATCGTCGGGGTCGCCACCGCGATGGTGCTGCTCCAGCGCCAGCCTGGTTTGAGGCTTGTAGTGTTGGAAAAAGAACCCCGGCTTGCTGCCCATCAGACCGGGCATAACAGCGGAGTGATCCACTCCGGGCTCTATTACCGGCCCGGCTCCCTTAAAGCGAGAAACTGCGTGGCGGGCAGGGAAGCCCTCTACAGGTTCTGCTCGGATCACCAGGTTGCCCACCGCCGTTGCGGCAAACTGGTGGTCGCAACCCATGCCGCAGAACTTGCGCCGTTGGCGGAGCTTGAGCGGCGCGGCAGGGAAAACGGCCTATGTGGCCTGCAGCGCCTTGATGCCGGCCAGTTGCGTGAGTACGAGCCCCACGCAGCGGGAATCGCCGGGCTCTGGGTGCCCGAGACGGGAGTCGTTGATTACCGGGAGGTCACCGAGGTCATGGCCCGACTGGTGGTGGAGGCCGGAGGGGTGATCGCCACCAACTGGAAAGTCAAAAACGTGACCCGAGAAGGAGAGTCCGTCATTTTGCAGGGCAACTCCGTCAAAGTGCGGGGCAAGATGCTGGTCAACTGCGCTGGTTTGCATTCAGATCGCCTGGCCTTAAGCTGCGGGATGGATCCGGGGCTGCAGATTATCCCTTTTCGTGGTGAATACTACGAGGTGATCGAAGCCCGCCGGGACCTTGTTCGCCAGCTGGTCTACCCGGTACCCGACCCCAAATTTCCGTTTTTAGGGGTGCACCTGACGCGGATGATCGACGGACGTCTTGAGGCCGGCCCCAACGCGGTCTTGGCCCTGTCACGGGAGGGTTACGGCAAGTGGAGCTTTTCGCCTCGCGACACTTGGCAGACCTTGAGCTTTGCCGGTTTCTGGCCTCTGGCCAGGCGTCACTGGCGCACCGGCTTGGGGGAATTCTGGCGCTCCTGCAGCAAAAGGGCGTTTGTCAACGGCCTGCAGCGCCTGGTTCCGGAGTTGGTTGAAGAGGATGTGATTCCTGGGGGCTCTGGGGTGAGGGCTCAGGCGGTGGACCGCAAGGGGAACCTGATCGATGACTTTCGGATTGTTGAAGGGCCGGGCATGGTCCATGTGCTTAACGCCCCGTCTCCCGCGGCGACGGCCTCGCTGAGTATCGCCGACGCCATCGCCGAGCGCGTGCTTGGGCAGCTTAGCTAGTTTCCATCCGGAGACTATTGATGGAACTAGCGCAGTTTACATATGGGAAACGAGCAATTTTTCGCAAGGTCAAGGAAATCAAGAGCTTGCGCGGAGACGTACATCGTACGTCGCACAAGCGAGGTCGCAGATTGACGCCGAGATTGCGGAAAAGAGCTGTTTCCGGATGGAAACTAACAGCAGGTCGAGCCGCCGTCGCAGTCGCAGCTCGGTTCCTTGCCGGTGAGCCAGCCGTAGATGATGGCGCTGGCGCAGCCGACCCCTGCATTGACCTCAATAGCGTTGACCGGGCAGTTTTTGGCGCAGGCGCCGCACTCCATGCAGCGGTCCCTGTCGAGGATGCTGGCCTTAAGTTCGTCGATGCGGAAAACCCCGTGAGGGCAGACCGTTTCGCACATCCCGCAGCCGATGCAGATCGCTTGATTTAACTGAAGGGTACTGACACCGGATATGTATTGCATGTTCTTCATTCTCTCTAGTTATCCTTTCCAGTGATCCTCAAAATGCTCCCCACAGCCAGGCAATGCCCCCGATGACAACTGCAGCCCCTTGCAGGGGGATGGCCAGGCGCATCTCTTTTTCCACTCCCGAAGGTGAGGTATAGCTGGTGCTGCCGGTGAAGTTCATCGCGCAGTAGGAGGCGACCGCTGGCAGGGCCAGGGCCAAGGCGGCGCAGCTGAAGGGGCCCAGGCTTTCGCCCAGGCCAAACAGCAACGGCAGGGCCAGTACGGCACCGGTCAGGGCACCTTTGGCGGCAAAGGCCCGCCCGGGAATCCAGGGCAGCAACGTGGGGGTCAGTACGGCACCGGCGAGCAGGCCCGAAAGGTAGACGGCTATGGCAGGCCCTCCTCGCGAAAAGACCGCAGAGAGCGAGAAAACGTTCTCGCCGATGCCGCCGAGGACCATAAGCGCAAGCATCACCCACAGGGAAATTTTCCACATCCCGGTCAGTTCAACCGGGGTGAGGACCAAACGTTCTTTGGTCGTGAAGGTCACGCGCCGCATGTAAGGCCTGGCTTTCATGCCAAGTTTCAGAAAGGCGGGCAGGTCGGAGGCGCGCACCGGGCCGTAGATGACCTTGAAGCCGCATCCTTTTTTGACCTTGTGGGCAGCCACCCCTGGCGCTCCGAGCTGCGGCACCACCAGCGTGCGATGGGCCACCAGTTCGTCGAGACGGGCGAGGTTGACCCTGTGAACAATTTCTTCGGTTCCGAAGGTTCCCTTGCCGGCCGCGCACCATACGTTGATGCCCTTGGTGTCGATCACCAGGATCCAGGCGTCGATCCCCCCAAGAGCACTGCGTAGCGCATCGAAGCTAAGCTTGTAGTTAGCCGATACCAGCACCGGTGCGCCAGGGCCAGGGGTGCCGATGGCATAGAGGCCCGGAGCGATGGTGTAACGCATGCGCCCCAACCCCCAGCGCATCTGCCAGCGGCCCAGGATGTCGCAGCGCTCCAGGGTCGATTTGACTTGGGGAACCTCGCCGACCGGGGTCTTCTGCCAGCCGCAGACAAAAGGCCAGATTCGAAACCCGGGGACATCCCCGGGTTTTTCCGGGCAGCAGGCTGCGTTGGCATCGGCCGGCGGCGGGCAGCAGCTCGCCGCAGCGGCCGGTTCTGCAGAACCGGCCCCAGGACAGCAGGGTGTTTGACTTTCGGTGGGCTGTTCAGCGCAGTCGCGGTTTTCGGTGGTCATGACATACTCATTGGTTCTTTTCAGCATGGCTGGTGTCTCAATCTTCTATGCCGGAATGGCCAAACTGCGGGGCTCAGGCGATGGTGCGGCCACCGCGATCGGCAAGCACCTTGTGGGCCTGGCGCAGCATACGCTCCGTGGTGGCCCAATCGACGCATTTGTCGGTAATGGACACCCCGTACTTGAGCTGGGAGAAGTCTTCGCTGATCGGCTGGTTGCCTGCTTCGAGGTTGCTCTCGACCATCAGGGCGCAGATTGACTTGTTGCCCGCCGCGATCTGGTCCATGACCTCGAGCATCACCTGCTCCTGACGTTCATGATCCTTGAACGAATTCGCATGACTGCAATCGACCATGATGGCGTTGTTGAGCCCTGCCTTGGTCAGCATCTGCTCGGCATCGTTGATATCTTCGGGGCCGTAATTGGGCCGGCCGTCGCCGCCGCGCAGCACCATGTGCACGTCGGGGTTGCCGGTGGTCTTGACAATAGAGGTCCGCCCCTCGCGGTTGATGCCGAGAAAGCTGTGAGGGTGGCGGGCTGCGCCCATGGCATCGATGGCGATTTTCAGGTTGCCGTCGGTGCCGTTTTTAAACCCGACCGGAAAGGAGAGGCCGCTGGCCATCTCGCGGTGGGGCTGGGATTCGGTGGTCCGGGCACCGATGGCGCCCCAGCTGAGCAGGTCGTCAAGGTACTGCGGGGTAATCGGGTCCAGCATTTC
>CALZIZ010000105.1 GCA_945787465.1 uncultured Desulfuromonadales bacterium | reverse complement strand
TGGCCTTTGCAGCCTCTATGGCCATCGCCTGTGCCCTGTATGCCAACACCTTCGGCAACGCCTGGACCATGGATGATTTTCCGGTCATCGTCAACAATCCCGACGTGCAGTCCTGGAGCGGTTTCTGGCAAAATACCTACCCGGGGCGTCCGCTAAGAGAATTGAGCTTTCTTCTGGATCATGCGCTGTTCGGCATGAACCCCTGGGGATACCATTTTCAGCAACTGTTCTGGCATGGGTTCAACGGTTTTCTGATTTTTCTTCTTATCTCCAGGCTCAGTTCTCACCGCGCCGTTGCCTGGCTGAGTTCTCTGCTTTTTCTGGTGCATCCCGTGCAGGTCGAGGTGGTGGCCAATATTTCCCATCGCAAGGACAGCCTGATGCTCGCCTGCGGGCTGCTGGCCCTGTTGGCATACCAACGGGCCTTTGCTTCCCATTCAAGAAAGTGGGCATGGGTAGCGGCGGCCTGGTTTTTGGTCGGCCTGGCCTGCCTGGGTAAGCAGAACGCAGCGGTTTTGCCGCTGATGTTTGCGGCCTATGAACTGGTCGATGTCCGACAGAGGCAAGAGCGGATTTTGCTGCGTCTGCCTTGGCTGGTGCCGCTTGGCCTGATCGCTTGCGCCGGCGGGTTGATCTACTGGGTGCATGCTGTCGGGGGCTGGCCGGCCCTGCAGCGGCAAATGCACCTGAGCCTGGTGGTCCACGCCAATTACCTGCAGCCGCCGGAGCTGCTGACCTGGTACGCCATGGTGCTGAAGTCCTGGGTGGTTTTGTTTTTAAAGCTCTTCGTTCCGGTAAATCTGGCGGTGGAATACGTTTATCCTGTTCCCGCCTCCTTGCTGGACCCCTGGGTGATTGCCGCCCTGCTGAGCCTGCTGGGCTATGTTGCAGCCCTGTATTTTTGCTGGCGGCGCTCTGCGCTCTGCTTCTTTGCCCTGGTCTGGTCCGCAGTTTTTTTTCTGCCGGTCGCCAACCTCCTGCCCCTGAGCTATTTTGCCGCTGACCGATACCTCTATGTTCCCTCGGTCGGCGTCTTTATTCTTGTCGCCCTGCTGCTCGAGCGACTCTTCAGAGGCCGTCGCCTGGCCCTGCTTCTGGTGGTCCTGGTCCTTGTCGGGGCCCTGGCGGGGCTTAGCTGGCGCCAGAACCGGGTATGGAATTCGAATTTCTCATTGTATTCCAGAGCTGTTGAGGTTAATCCCCAGTCGGCTTTTGCCTTGAGCAATCTGGGGTGGGCATATTATCAACGCATGCAGGTCTGGAGGGCCATCGATCACCTTCAAAAGGCGACACAGGTCAACCCATATCTTCCGGTGCCCTTGTATAACCTGGCGACCATTTACGAGCGCCTGGGCAGCCGCGAAAAGGCCCTGGCGTATTTCACCGCGGCCTTGCGCTGCAGCGACAACATGCCCGGTTTTTTCGAACCGACCGCTCTGAAGATCAAGACCATCCTGCGCACCAGGTACGGTATAAACCCGGGGTCCGGCTCCAGGTCAACAGGGTTTGCTCCGCCGTTGCGGTAAGGCCGGCAGCTTCTGGGGGGCACTGGAGGCCCTGGTTCTCTGGTATAGTTGAAAGGTATTGAACTGTTCCGAAAGGATCGCCATGAACCCCTTCCTCCGGCTGGTGTTGCACCTTGTCCTGGCTTTTTTTATTTCCAGCGGACTGGTCATTGGTGCCGGCAGTCTTTACGCGGCAAGCCAACCCGCCCCGCGGGTCGGTTATTTTCTGATCGCCGATGAGACCATGAACGATCCGCGGTTTCATGAAGCGGTCATTCTTCTAGTGCAGGCTGATCAAAGCGGGGTTGTGGGACTGGTCATTAATCGTCCCAGTTCCATGGATCCCACCAGGCTTGTGCCCGAGTTGACCGGGCGGATCGACGGGTTGTATTTCGGTGGGCCCGTTTCCCCCTACCAGCCGATGGCTCTGCTGCGCAGCGAGCAGCCTCCCGCAGGTTCCAGTTCTGTGTTGGATGGTGTCTCCCTGGCCGGGGTCAAAGATATGATTCGGCATCTGGCAGGGCAGGGGGGGCGCGATGACCGGGTGCGGGTTTACCTGGGCTATGCCGGTTGGGCCCCGGGGCAACTGGCCGCAGAAATCGCCCGCGGCAGCTGGCAGGTCGCCCCCGCCGACAAGGATGCGGTTTTTTCCGACGAACCTGAAGGCCTCTGGCAGAAGCTCAGCGGAGCGGCCAAGGCGATCTGGATCTGACTAATTGGCTTTCAATACCGCCTCAGGGCACGCAGCCCCCTGCAGGAGCGACTTCAGTCGCGAATGGTTTTCATAAAAAAGCTTCGCGACTGAAGTCGCTCCTACAGGTTGTGATCTTCATTTGCTGATCTTTTGCAGATTTCAGCAACAGTTCTTTGCTTTTTCTATTCACTCCTTACGGCAGCACTTTGCAAGAATTTCAAGGGATTAAAAGAAATCTCTGTTGGCACCTTTCATTTTTAAATTTGGTGGTATAATACAAGTACAAGACAGAAGAAAAAGAGATCTTTGATTCGATAGGGATGCGGGCCGACCTTGATGGCTTGCGGAAGCAACGAACACCAGAACCGTGGTGAAAGAGCCATAAAGCCTGAACGTTAATCTTACCTCGCGTTCTCAGGCAAGTCCCCGCAAAAAAAAGTCGATGACCACACCCATCGATTTTGGGGAAAAAAAGGTGCGACCCACATCCCGAATTTGTGAGAAGCGTGTATTACGCGGCCTAACGAATGAAGCCGTATGTTCCCATTCGCTCGGAGCGTATAAACCTCCGGAAAAAGGACAGGTGAGAAAGGTTCACCATCTGAACAGGTCTCCAAAAGAGCTGAACAGCATGCAGCCCACTAAAACCTGAGCCGACGAATTGGCAGAAAGCTGGCCGTGGTAAACTACGCCTCTCATAAAAACACAAATGCCCTGTCCTTCGGATAGGGCATTTGTTCGTTTGTGGCTTTTTGCCTGTATTCTTCCAGGGGGATTTTTCGGTTCCAGGTTGTCAAATTCTGTGGGTGGAAAATCTTAACCGGACAACTTTGTTTCTGTGGTGCTTTTTGATGAGTGAGATGCTATTTGCCGGCCTGGAGAGGGTGAAGGCCAGGGCACTTTTCATGGGCGAGCGTTTGGAGTTGCGCAGTTTCGAACAGGCCCAGCGCCTGGCCATAAGCCCCTTGATGGTCACCGCCGGAGCCAGTGGCTGCGCGGCGTTGTTTCGGTATGGGGTCGTCGTGCTGTTCGGCCTCAATGCGGTGGAAGAGACCTCTCTGGTCGAGGCGCTGCGCCCTTTTGTTATCGATCCCTACGACCAGGCGGAGAGCGAGGATGTAACCCTCACAGCCGACCGGGACAAAGCGGAGGGGGCCGGCGACGATGGAATCGTTCTTCGTGATTTCAGCCTCGAGCACTTGCAACTGGTGGCTGAGGTGTTGGCGAAAAGCGTGGTGCTCGACTATTATGAAGCGGCCGTGGCCAAAAGTTTTCGCCGTATCGAGCCATTGGCCCAGGCTCTGCAGCGCACTGGTCGCCCGGGATCCAAGGGGCGGGAGTTGCTGCGCCACATCGGTGATGCTTTGCTGATCCAGGGGCGCATGGTCGGGCGGGTGGAGATCAGCGATAAGCCCGACCTGCTCTGGAATAAACCCGAGTTCGAGCGTCTCTATGCCCGCCTCGAAGACGAGTATGAACTCTCCGAGCGCCACCTGGCCCTGGAACGCAAGCTGGAGTTGATTTCCCGCACCGCTGAAACCCTGTTGAGCATGCTCCAGAACAAGCGCTCGCTACGGGTGGAGTGGTATATCACCATTCTCATCGTATTCGAAATTATCCTCACCCTCTACGAGCTGTTCTGGAGGGGCGGGCATTGAAAAATCAATTTTGAATTTAAAATGCTGGAATCTGGGGCTGGATTATGAGTTTATCGCTGCTTGATCATCCGGTGATTTCCGAGCGGTACTTTTTCCCCCGCCCTGGGCGGCTTGCCGAACCCTTCTGGGTTGACTGCGGAGATGTCCGGCTTGGTTGTTTTTACCGGCAGGTCGATCCTGCGGCGAAAACAATCGTTCATTTCCATGGCAACGGCGAAATCGTCGAGGATTACCTGGGGGATTTCGTTGCGATCATCGAGCAGATGGGTTGCAACCTGTTTCTGGCCGAACTTCGCGGCTACGGCTGCTCGTCCGGCGTCCCGCAGCTCGGCAGAATGCTCGATGATGTGGCACCTCTGATCCGGGCCATCGGCCAGCCAGAAGAGAACCTGATCCTCTTCGGCCGCTCGGTCGGGTCGATCTTCGCAATTCATGCGGCATCCCTGTTTCCCAAGGTTGCCGGGCTGATTCTCGAAAGCGCCGTGGCCGACGTGCTCGAACGACTGCTGCTGCGTCTCGACCCCGCCGAACTCGGTGCCAGCCGCCAGGACCTGGAGGCCGAGGTCGATGCCCGCCTGAACCATCAGCGCAAGCTTGCCGCCTATCCCGGGCCAGCCCTGGTCATGCACGCCGCCCACGACGGCCTGGTCGACGTCTCCCACGGTGAACGCCTCCACTTATGGGCCGCCGGACCCAAAACCCTGAAAATCTTCCCCCGGGGCAACCACAACGACATTATGTTCGTCAATGCCCGCGAGTATTTTGCACAGATCGAAGCTTTCCTCGACTGTTTTCAGCCTTAACATTGCCGAGAGGCCCCCAAGGGTTCGTCGGTGATTTTTTGATCGCTTAGGCAGGGCAATGACAAGACATCTTCTTTTTGCGTGGCCAGAGCCCTGTCGGCCACCTGTCTTGCTGCATGCAGACGCTCCTCTTCCGGGATCTCGTCAATATCGAAAACATCTGCGTATTTATTATGAATGGAGAGGGCATTGAACTGAACCAGTCACTTCTGCTCTGGCTGGCCGCATCCATAGCGACTAAGGCTTTATCCGACACTTGTCGATTGACGTGACTCTAGGAGGCTGTCGGGCTTAACATGAACCTACTGCGAAATCGACTGATCGGCCCATATTCTAGACAATTTTCGACAAATAGCCCTGCTATTCGCTCTCAAATTCTCTAAAATCTGGCCTCGAACATCCAATTTCTCGTTACGGTCCGTCAAGTCCGACAGCCTCCTAGCCTAAAAATAGACCCGAATTCAAAAGCCGCCCTTCACTTGCGAAGGGCGGCTTTTTGTGGTGCTCAGGAGCCTACGATTCTAAGGCGCCATGAATCCGTCATTCAGAGTCTTCATGAAGACTACCAGGGCCGCTTCTTCTGCCGGCGTCAGTCCCAGGTTGCCCAACAGCGGTGATAGATTCTCACCAACTTCTGCTTCGGGCCACAAGCCCGGTGTTATATCTCGACTGTTATAGAAATGCACCACCTCCTCGAGGCTTTTGAACACGCCGTTGTGCATGAACGCCTTCACAAATCCCGGATAGGGCCGCTTGTCCACATTGCGCAGGGTCGGCGTCTTATGCTTGCCCATGTTATCTGCTGCAAACTGCTGGTATTCCGGCCGTGTCGCCAGGAAACCACCGAGGCCGGGATCGATCCAGTTTGCACCGTCAGGATTGAACTTCCTGCGTTGGGTGTAAAATGGATTTTCCGTGTTCCTGGGCACACCGAGATTGTGGTAGCGGAAGTCGGTAAACAGCGGCGGCTCACCGTTGGGGCCCGGGGTGATCAAATGGCAGGCAGAACACAAGGCCTGGCCGGTAAACAGTTCCATTCCCAACTGTTCCTGATCCGTCAACTCTACCATTCCAGCCAAGTAGGCATCGTACTTAGAGCTGTATTGGTTCACCTCGCTGGAGGCCTCATAGGCGCCGATGGCCAGGCCGATGCGATCATAGGTCTCAAGCGCATTCTTTCTCCTGCAATCGAGTGAGCAGGGACCAAAGGCCTGCTCGAACAGCTCTTCGTAGCTCTGACCTGTGAGTTTCTTGGCAAAATTGGACTGCTTAACGCGAACGCAAACCGTTTTCTCTCGCCGATTGGCTTGCTCAAGGGGATTCAGAAACGGTCCCAAGGCCTGGTCGGCGGCAGGATTGCCCAACTTTTCACCGGTAGCGCGCCCATCCCAGAAATTACCTCCCATGAATTGCCCATCGTCTGTCATATGGAAGATGGGGCTGGGGGTGGCATAAGCAGAGCTCGGTGGCTTGCGGTTGCCGAAGCGTTTTCTCTTTGCGCCCTCATACACCACGCCATGGGCATTGATGTCACTGTCCGGGCCCGTCCAACCGGCTTTCGGCCCGTGACAGACCGCGCAGGCCTGGCCCCTGGGCGTGGACAGATTGGTGTCGAAGAACAGCGCCTTGCCCAACAGTTCCAGCGAGGTCAAAGGCTGCGGTGGCTGCTGCTCAATGGTACAGTTCGCTGAACAGCCATCGCCAGAGGTGGTATTCCCGTCATCGCATTGTTCACCGGGGCCCATCACCCCGTCACCGCAGACCGGTTCCATCTCGAGGGTGCAATTGGCGGAGCAACCGTCTCCGTCGTCGTTGTTGCCGTCATCGCATTGCTCGCCGGGGTCCATCACCCTGTCACCGCAGACCGGCTCTTTCTCGAGGGTGCAATTGGCGGAGCAGCCGTCTCCGTCGTCGTTGTTGCCGTCATCGCACTGTTCACCGGGATCCATCACCCCGTCACCGCAGACCGGCTCCATCTCGAGGGTGCAATTGGCGGAGCAGCCGTCTCCGTCGTCGTTGTTGCCATCATCGCACTGTTCACCGGGATCCATCACCCCGTCACCGCAGACCGGCTCCTCCTCGAGGGTGCAATTGGCGGAGCAACCGTCTCCGTCATCGTTGTTGCCGTCGTCACAACCTTCCTGCGGGTCCTGGATGCCGTCACCGCACACCTCGAAGGTACAGTCCGCGCGGCAGCCATCGCCGGGCGTGGTATTACCGTCATCGCATTCTTCGGGTGGCTCGATCATACCGTCACCGCACAAAGGTCCCTCAGCACACCGTACCGGATCTTGAAGAGCGCCATCCAGACTGTCAGTGAAGCATCCCACGGCCTCGATTTCATCAGGGGTCAGACCGGGTGAGAATCCGGGCATTGTTCCTTGACCGTTGGTGACGGTGTTAATGATCTCATCCAGGGTTTGGGTCGTTACGGTCAGATCTGGTCCGATGACCCCAGTGCCGTCAGCGCCGTGACAGCCTGCACAATTACCCGCATAGATCGCGGCACCATCTTGTGCGAACACCGGGGTTGTCAACAAGGCCAGGATGCAGCCGAAAACAAGCCCAATGCAGGTACTGGATAGTCTGGAAAAATTCCCAAAGCCCCAGAAATAATATCCGCGTGATGTCATTACTTGCCTCCTCTACGCTCTACGAATTAGATTGTTTTCCGGACCAGAACAGGTGGATACGCATAGCCCACCGAACGTCCTAAGCGCGACTGCGCGATGAGCAGCATTAGCTGAAATGGACATTTCCCTATTTCGACCTTCCTCCTCCCCCTCTTTTTGGGTAACAGTTGGCCCCGTTCCGCAATCCTCCTTTCTTTAACCAGGATCCGTAATTTCTGAGCGGGCAATAGCGCAAGTCATTGACCTGCCTAAGCGTTCAGAGAATCACCGACAAACCTCTGAGTGCGCCTCAGAATTTTTTTTGAAACACTTATTCAGGCCAAGCACTTACACTCTTTTCCACCTCCCAGTTCACGGAGCCAGGTTTAAATAATCTCCCGATGCATACTTACGGTTTCCTTGCCCTCAAAACCACCTTTCTCCCTCCGGCTCTGCACCACCATAAGCATTTCATAGAGCAGATCTATTAGATAACACCAATTCTTGAAAGTTCAAGGAACAAACAGGATAGAGTTTCGTGCTTTTCGAAAATACTTCCGAAACAGAAAGAAATACGTTGTTATTACGGCCATTTTGTGTAGCCGCTAAAAATAGGAGGTACTCTGTGCCTCTGAGTCTCGCGTGAGCGAAGCAAGCGGGTGGCAAAAACCATTCCGTACACTGACAAACCCTGACATTTCAGACAATCAAAGATCCGCCCTTTGCCCGACATGAGCGTAAGGCTTGTTCGGCTTGTCGGAGGCCTTTCGCCACAAAAAAATCACCACAATAAGCAAATGCCTATGCTGTTTGGCTCTCGGCTTTTTTAAGCCTGGTGCGCCTGGATCGTTTGAATAAAGATGACCAAAGAAGTACAATTTTATTACACAAAAAAAGGAGAGAAGATGTCGGGCCTGTTGGGGCAAAGCCTGGTGGCCATCTGTGCCGGGGTGCTGCTCAATCTCACCCCCTGCGTGCTGCCGGCCATCCCCCTGAAAATTCGCGGAATAATCCATGCCGCAGGCGGCACGGTTCGCCAGCGTCTGCTGTCGGGCCTCTTCTTCGTTGCCGGGGCGGTGGGGCTTTTTTTGTTCCTTGGCGGCGCGCTTGCCGTCTTTAGATTGCAATGGGGATTTTTGTTTCAGTCCCGCGGTTTTTTGCTCCTGCTCGTCGTCCTGATGGCCCTGGCCGGGGTGGGGACCCTCTTCGGGGTAAGCCCGGAGCTGCCGCAATGGGTTTATCGTATCAAGGGGCATCGCTATTTCGACCCGCTGCTGAGCGGGGCGCTGGCAGCTGTGTTGTCCACCCCCTGCACCGGTCCGTTTCTCGGCGGGGTCCTGGTCTATGGGTTGACCCAGCCTCCGGCGGTGGTGATCTGGTTGTTTTTTCTGATCGGCTTCGGCCTGGCCCTGCCTTATCTGCTGCTGCTTGTCTTTCCCCGGTTGATGGAGAAATTTCCCCACAGCGGACCCTGGTCGGTCAGAATGCGCGAACTGCTCGGGTTTCTGCTCCTGGCAGGAAGCATCTTTTTTGCGCACAGCCTGGTTCCAATCACGTGGGTCCGAAACGCTTGGATCCTCTGGGCCCTGGGGCTTGGCCTGTGGGCCGCCTGGGCCTGGCGGCAGGCCCAGAGCTGGCCCGGGCGGCTGCTGCCTGCGATTCTGGCGCTGGCTGCAGGGGTTATGGTCACCCTGGCCCTGGGTTCTGACACCAGAGCGGCCCTTCCATGGCGGCCCCTCGATTCTGCGGCCCTCAGCGGGCTGCAGACCAGCGGACCGGTGCTGATCGAGTTCACAGCCGAGTGGTGCATCAACTGCAAGGTGCTGGAACAGACGGTGTACAGCGCCCCCGAGGTGCTGCAGGCGGCTGAAGAAGAGGGTATTACCGCTTATCGGGTCGATCTGACCGAGCCGGATCAGGCCCTTGAGGCCCTGCTTGCAGGCTATGGCGGTGCCGGCCTGCCCTTTGCCGTGGTCCTCGACCGAAAAGCAGAGGTGGTGCAGCGGTTGCCCGACCTGTTTGGCGCCGAAGCCCTGGTCGAAGCCATGCGCCGGGCTGGAAAGGATCATTGATGCAAGCTTTGGTTCGCTGGTTTAATTTTCTCGCCTGTCTGTGCCTGCTTGTCCTGGCCCCACTGGCGATGGCGCAGCAGGCCCCTCCGGCCGGTAACAACCGGCTGGTATTTGAAACCAGCCCCTACCTGCTGCAGCATGCCGAAAATCCCGTCGACTGGTACCCCTGGGGCGAGGAGGCCTTTGATCGGGCCCGCGCCGAAGGCAAGCCGATCTTTTTGTCGATAGGGTATTCGACCTGTTACTGGTGCCAGGTCATGGAACGGGAATCCTTTGCTGACCAGGCTACGGCGGCGCTGCTGAATCGCTATTTTGTCAGCGTCAAGGTTGACCGCGAGGAGCGCCCCGATATCGATGCGATTTACATGGCGGCGGTGGTCGGCATGACCGGGCGCGGCGGCTGGCCCATGTCGGTGGTCTTGACCCCTGAGCTCAAGCCATTTTTTGCCGGCACCTACTTTCCCAATGAGAGTTTCAAGGACCTGCTGGAGAAGATTCAACGGGCCTGGCGTTCGCGCAGGGCCGAGCTTGAGGAATCGGCGGAACAGATAGCCGAGGGGATTCGCAACAGCGGCAGCCTCCAGGGCGCTTCGGCAGCGCAGGTGCCAACAGCCGAGCTCATCGATGCTGCGGCCGGCCAGTTTGCGGCCGTCTTCGACTCGGCCCATGGCGGTTTCGGCCGCGCTCCCAAATTCCCCCAGCCGGCGATCCATGAACTGCTGATGTCCCATTATCAGCAAAGCGGCAGTCAGAGGAGTCTCAACATGGTGC
>CALZIZ010000104.1:802-10944 GCA_945787465.1 uncultured Desulfuromonadales bacterium | reverse complement strand
AGCAAAAGCAGAATTTCCCCACCGATGACGGCAAGATCCCGGTAAATGCCTTGGAGGCCGGCGAGTTTTTCCATGGACATCCCTTTCCGGGTGATAAAACTCTAGCGCTCGATCCCTCTGGACACTGGTCCGTAGAAAGTTGCTAAAAAGTATACCCGATGGCGATGGGATTGGAATCGGGGGGGCCGGGTTGTTGGTTGACGGTTGGGCATCCCCATGGCATAGTCATCCAAGGGTTCAAAATTCTTAAGGATTGATCTGCTAAAATGAAATCTATCGCGTCGGAACTTGCCTATTTTCTCAGGGGGCGGGCCAAGCAGAACCTCAAGGTGCTGATTCTTTACTGCACCTTTCTGGTGGCGATGACCCTGGTCTACGCCACCTTGTTCCGTTACCTGATGTTGCATCTGGAGGGGAGGGAATTTTCTTTTATCGCCGGGGTCTACTGGACCCTCACCGTCATGACCACCCTGGGCTTCGGCGACATCACCTTTCACACCGATCTGGGCTACGTCTTCGCGGCGGTGGTCACGGTGTCGGGGGTGGTCTTTTTGCTGATCATCCTGCCCTTCGGCCTGATCAGTCTGTTTCTGGCCCCCTGGATCGAACAGCGGCTGCGCTACAGACCGACTCTGGAGCTTGCCCAGGAGACCAGAGATCACGTGCTGATTTTCGGCATCGACCCTGTCACCCACTCTTTAATTCGCAAGCTACAGGCGCGAAAAATGCCTTTCGTTGTGGTCACCGCCGACTACGATCAGGCCCTGCATTTCGAAGAGAATGAGGGGATGCGCGTGGTCTACGGCTCGCCCACCGATCCCCAGGTGCTCTCTGCGGTGCGCATCGCCTCGGCCCGCTACATCATCGCCAACCTCAGCGACCCCGAAAACGCCAACATTTGCCTCTCCATCCGAGCTCAATGCCAGACCCCCATCGCCGCCATGGTCGACGAACCGGAGCATGCCGACCTGCTGCGCCTTGCAGGGGCCACCCAGGTCATCCCCCTGCACAAGATTCTCGGCCGCTACATGGCCACCCGGGCCACCACCCGGGGCGCTCTGGCCCACGTGCTCGATTCCTTCGGCACCCTGCAGATCGCCGAAATCCCGGTGCACGGAACCCCCTTTTCAGGCCAGACCCTCGAGCAGGCGCAAATCAGACAGCGCACCGGACTTTCGGTGATCGGCGTCTGGGAGCGGGGGGCTTTTGCCACCCCCTCGCGCGAGACCCTTCTTGATGCCAAAGCCCTGATGGTGCTAGCGGGAACCCACGAACAACTCGACAGCCTGGAGCGCTTGACCGGCGAGGTGCCCGAAGACGACCTGGTCTTTATCCTCGGCCACGGCCGCGTCGGCTGTGCAGCGGCCACCTTTCTCGAGCGCAAGCCCGTGCCCTTCATCCTCGTCGACCGCCAGGAGAACCCGGGCTGCACCGAGCATATCACGATCTATGGCGATGCAACCGGCCGTCATACCCTCAACAAGGCCGGCATCGACCGCGCCAAGGGGGTCATCGTCACCACCAACGACGACAGCACCAACATCTTTCTCACCCTGGCCAGCCGCCACATCCACCCCCACGTGCGCATCGTCTCCAGGGCCAACAGCGACGAAAACGTCGAGCAGCTCTACGCCGCCGGAGCCGACTTCGTGGTCTCCAACGCCTCGGTCGGCGCAAGCATCCTGTTCAACATGCTCGAGTCCAAGGCCTCGGCCTTTTTAAGCGAAGGGATCAACGTCTTTCGCCGCCCCCTGCCCAAAACCCTTGCCGGCCAGACCATCGCAAACTCACGCATCCGCCCCCTGACCGGCTGCTCCATCGTCGCCCTCGAAGCCCCGCAGGCGACAGAGCCGATCGTCGTCCCGCCCCCCGAAACCGTGCTTGAAAAAGGCATGAACCTGATTCTGATCGGCAGCCCCGAGCAGGAAGAGGCGTTCGGTCAGAGGTTTGCCAAGGGGCGGGAGGAGTGAGGGGGAGTGGCAAAACTTGAATTTCGGTTTTGGCTATTAGCATTTCCTTGACTTGTGAGAAAAAATCAAAAACCCGCCCCGGAGTCCTTTCGTACCCCAAGAATCTCAGCATCTTTTTCCTGCAAGAACCTTAGCCGCAACCCCTCGCCTCTTGGCGAAATCTCTGCTGTCCCTATGGCCAAACGTTCTTGCGGTCGAGGGGGTTGACCGTCTTCTGGTACTGCTACCGATACCGGTCCTCGATCTGCATGATGCTCCGCTCGAGTTCAGTGCCCTGTTCGTATCGCTGTTGCCTCTCTTCTATGCTTTTGATGAGCTTGGTCACCACCTCAATACGGCTTTTTTGAAAACCCAGAAAGCGCCCATCTAGCTCCTGCTCGAAACGCCCTTTTTGGTGGGCATCGAGTATCGCCTGGTAGAGCTCCAGGGCCTTGTACAAGTCGCGCTTCAGCCCGTAGCGCCCCTTTTCGTAGGCCAGTGCCAGGGTGGACATGGCCTGAGGGTGACTCTGCATGGCGGCCTCGCTCAGCAGCCGAACGCCCCGGGCCGGGTCGTCGCGCATGATGTGGGCCTGATTTTCAAAATAGATCACCAGGCGATACTGGGCTTCGGCATCCCCCCCATCGGCGGCCCTGTTCAACCAGCGCAGCCCTTCATCGCGGTCGACCGCTGCGCCCGAGACGAGAAGCTGCCGGGCCAGCTGGTACTGGGCGGCAGCATCCCCGGCCTCGGCCTTGGCCCGAAGCCCGGCAAGGGGCAGGTAGCTTCCGCCAGCCAGTTTGAACAGCCGCTGCAGGTGGGCCAGCTCCGCCTGCCAGCGCTGCTGTTTCGCCTCGTCCGGCGCCTTCTCGGCGGCCACCAGCAACCGCTCGACAAGCGCCCTGGCCTCGAGCAAATCGACGGAATAGCCGTAATTACCGTTTTGGTAACCGCTGACCAGATACTCCATGGTACGCAGATGGCCCTGCTTTGCGGCCAGAGCCCACCAACGGTGGCCCCGCTCGAAATCTTTGGCCAGGTCATGGTTACCGAAGATGAACATTGCGCCCAGATCATACTGGAGTTCGGCATCGCCCTTTTCAGCGGCCTGCTCAAGCAGGGCAAGCCCCCGCTCTTTGCCCCCCGGTCCAGGATTTTGCGATTTGAGAATCTGCCAGCCCAAGGTGGCAAGCGCATCGGCTTCGCCGGCATCGGCCTTGCACAGCAGCTCCGCAAGCTCCTCGGCCCGCTGAAGCCAGGCGGCAGCCTGAGCCTCGTTGCGGTCGAAGCCGTAGAGGCCTTTTCCCAGGCCTTCAGCCATCTGCCGCCAGAACGCGATGGCTTTTGCCGGGTTGCGGGGGAAACCTTCGACGCCCTGGGCGAAGCGCCAGGCAAGCTCCTGCATGGCCTTGCCCTGCCCCTGGTCTGCCGCACGCTCCCACCATGTGCGGGCGGCTGCAGGGTCTTGGGCCACGCCAAAAAGTTCAGTGCCACGGATATAGAAGCCGCCCAGCTCGAACTGGGCCCGGCCGTGGCCGTTGGCTGCCGCCCTATTGAGCCAGGCCAGGGCTTCAGCCCGTCGCTCTGGTGCCCCCTTGCCTCGCAGCAGCAACCGATACAGTTCGTACTGACCTTCAGAATCGCCCTGCTCGGCGGAGATTCTCAGCCATTTTTCCCGATCTTCTGCACTCCGGGCCAGGCGTGCCAGTTCAACGGCCGCCTCCAGGTGGCCCTGCTGAGCAGCTCTTTCGAGCCAGGTTCTGGCCGAAACCTCGGAGTGAAACTCCTTCCCGGAGGATTCAATCAGGGCCCGGGCCAGTTTCACCTGGGCCGTGGCCCAGCCCAATTCGGCCAGCGGTTTTACGATCAGCAGGGTGCGGTGAACATAGATAAAGGCCGCCAGAAGGGCCACGGTCAAGATTGCGGCAACCAGGCGCCTGAAGAGTTTCAGGCGGGGAAGAGAAAGGCGCGGCGGGGCGTACTGCCAGGCCAGCAACCCCAGCAGCAACGACAACAAGGCGATCGGGTACCCAACCACCAGCAGCCCGGGCAGCCGGTAGTCGCGCAGCAGGGCAATGAGGTCGAGAATATTGTGGGTATAACTTTGACTGTGGCCGCCTGAAGCATAGATGGGAAACAGGCTCATAACCAGCAGCCCGCCGACCAGGCCGGCAAGCAGCCCGGTGCGGACCCAGGCCCGCTCGATGTGCCCCAGGAGTCTGGACAAGAGGTGGCCGCCAGCGAGGAAAATGCCTGAGTAGACCAGTGCCGGGACGAGCATCATCGCCGCCATGGCCAGCGCACCCTGGTCGGTGGAAAACAGGCTGGCGAAACCAAAAGCCAGCAAAAATACGGCAGGAGCCAGGCCGCCGGCGACAGGAAGGATCCAGGGCGAGGGTACGGTGTGCAAAAGGGTCAGAAACAACAGCCAGGCTGCTGCAGAGTGGCCTGCCCGAAGCGCACGCTTAACCTTTTTCCCCATGCCGAACATCGAATTATCCCCCTTGCAGTTTTTGACAGGCCCATGATGCCACAGATCGGTTGACAAGGGGGATTTTTGGTTTATCCCTTATACCAGAAGAACATCCTACCTTAAGGAGAACCCTATGTTCGAAAACGTCGACGTGCAAGAAGCGATCAAGCGTTCTATTCAGACCGAAAAAAACGCCCGGGACTTCTACCGCCTGGGGGCCAAGCATATGAAAGACGAACGTGCCCGCAAGGCCTTCGAGGTGCTGGCCAAAGAAGAGGCCGAGCACGCCCACTGGTTCTACGAAATCTACGAGGGACAAGATATTCCCGATTTCGAGGCCTTTATGGCCGTCGACCCGGCCAGGGATTCGGACTGGCTCACCGACCTGGAAAAAGAGCTGATGGAAGAACTCGACGAGCGCAAGGCCCTGGAACTGGCCATGGACAAGGAGTTGCAACTTGAGAAACAGCTCAGGGAGCTGGCCGACAAAATACCTGATGAGAAGGTGCGGGAGGTCTTTTTGAAAAATGCCCACTCCACTCATAACCATTACGAAATCATCGAGTCCGAATACGCCTACCTGATGGGCATGGTGCACGAGACTGATATTGACACCTACGTTCGCGAATGACTCCAGACCTGCAAGTGTCCCTCCAGGCCCCCCTTCGGCCCCCCTTCGGCCCCTTCGAAGCGGTCCCCTTTTTCTCTGAACAGGGGGACCGCGAAAATAAAAATCATTTTTTTGGCAAAAGCGCTTGACAGGACCGGCCGATTTCGGTAAAAGTTACGCCGCTCAGGTTAAAGGCACGTAGCTCAGTGGGAGAGCACTACCTTGACACGGTAGGGGTCCCCGGTTCAATCCCGGGCGTGCCTACCATAAAAATCCTTTACCTTTGCATATAAATGAAAAAGGCGCCTCTGGCGCCTTTTTCGCGTTTGGGGCCGCCATGGCCCCGTGTGTTTAGTCCGAGATACGACCCTACCCCCAGCCCAGTTGCCAGCCCATTGAGGGTTTGGCTACCCGGGTCCGTTCCTCCATCCTGACCCTCGCTTCTGCACCGGCCAGAACCTGAATCAGCCCGCGCTTGCGCACGGTAAACCCATCCCCTCTCTTTAATATATGGTCCCGACTGTCTCCAGCCTGGGTCAACCATAACTCGCCATCAAGGCACCTCAGGGTCAGCCCTTCGGCATCGCCATCGATACTCAGCAGTTCCCTCTTCTCAAGCAGCAGTTCCATCCTCGTCCTCCCTCTTACCGTTCATGTCATGGGGCAAGCTTAACCTGAGGCTCTGGAAAAAAACAGATCCAGAACTTTACTTTTGTACCTGACACAGTTTAATGTTTTTCCAACTGTACCCATCCCGGATCTCCGCAACTGTATCTGTTATTTCAAATAAAGCTCGCATAGGATGGCTTCCATGAGCCCTATAGCCCGGAACAGGACAACCAAAGTGCCGCTTTACGAAGAGGTCGCCCAGAAAATTGCCCGCATGGTCGAGGAGGGAACCTTCAAGCCCGGTGAGCGGATCCCGTCGATTCGCACCCTCAGCCGCCAGCTTTCGGTGAGCATCAACACCGTGAAAGAAGCTTACGGCTCTCTCGAAGACCGGCGGGTCATCGAGGCGCGCCCCCAGTCGGGCTACTACGTCTGTACCCGGTTGCCCAAGGTGCCCGAGGATCCTGACCTGAGCCGCCCTGAGCTCAACCCGACGGCGGTGAGCATCAGCGAGCTGGTGGCGATGGTGATGCAGGACGTGCTCAACCCCGACCTCATCCAGCTCGGCGCAGCCATCCCCAACCCCGAGCTGCTGCCGGTGGACAAGCTCAATCGCATGCTCTCAACACAGACCCGGCGCCACAAACTTGAGAGCATCTCTTACGCCATCCCCCCGGGGTGCAAGCGCTTGCGAACCCAGGTTGCCCAGCGCATGCTCCTTGCGGGCTGCGAACTGCGCCCCGATGAAATCATCACCACCAGCGGTTGCATGGAGGCGGTCACCCTGGCTCTGCGGGCCACCTGCCGCCCGGGTGACACCCTGGCCATCGAGTCACCCTCTTACTACAACTTTCTGCAGCTGATCCAGGAGTTGGGCCTGAGAGCCCTGGAAATCCCCGCCACCCCGGCTGAAGGGATGAGCCTCGAGGCGCTGCGTTACGCCCTGGACCACACCCGGGTCAACGCCTGCATGCTGATCTCCAATTTCAACAACCCTCTCGGCGGCATGATGCCGCCCGAGAAGAAAAAGGAACTGGTCGAGCTTCTGGGCCAGCGGGACATTCCGCTGATCGAGGACGATATCTACGGCGACCTCTCCTTTGCCAATGACCGACCCACGGTGGCCAAGGCCTATGACAGCGCCGGCAGGGTGTTGCTGTGCTCTTCCGTCACCAAGACCCTGGCCCCGGGGTACCGGGTCGGCTGGATCGCCCCTGGGCGCTATTACCACCAGGTGGAGCGGCTGAAGATGACTTTTAACATCGCCTCGGCCTCACCCACCCAGCTTGCCGTGGCCGAGTTTCTCGCTAACGGCGGCTACGACCACCACCTGCGCTCGATCCGCCGCGACTATGCCCGCAAGACGGCACTTATGGGCGAGTCCATCGGTCGCCACTTCCCCGAGGGGACCCGGGTCACCCGTCCCCGGGGCGGATTCACTCTGTGGCTGGAGATGCCCGAATACGTCGACAGCCTACGCCTCTACGGCCGGGCGGTAAAAGAAGGGATCACCATCGCCCCGGGCTCGACCTTTTCGGCAACGGGCAAATTCCGCAACTGCGTGCGACTCAACGCCGCCTTCTGGTCAGAGCGCATCGACGGCGCCATCGAGACCCTCGGGCGACTGGCCGGGGAAATGACATAAAGGCAGGTGGCAGGTGAAACGGGTAGGTTGGGTCAAGGAGCGCAGCGACGGACCCAACAAGGGCCAGCGTTGATAAATCTGTTGGGTTTCGTACCTCAACCCAACCTACCGAATTTCTCGGTGGCTCTGTGGCTGGCGGGGGAGATGGGTTAAAGGCAGGGATTCAAGGTTCAAGGTTCAAGGTTCAAGGTTCAAGGCTCAAGTCTAAGGGCATGACAGGGTTTTCTTCTACCTTCTACCTTCTCACTCCAGCCCCCACGATATGACATGCACCACAGAACTGGCGAATACAAGCGCGCCATAAGGGGCCACAAAATGAACAACATTATTTTCTACTCGGCCACGGTGCTGATCTGGGGTTCGACCTGGCTGGCGATCAAATTCCAGCTTGGTCAGGTCGACCCCATGCTCTCTATCGCCTACCGCTTCAGCTTCGCCGCACTGCTGCTTTTTCTCTGGTGCCGCCTGCTGCGGCTCAATATGCACTTCAGTCGCCGGGACCACCTGTTCATCGCCCTGCAGGGGGCCCTGCTTTTCGCTCTGAACTACTGGCTCTTCTACCGGGCCGAGGAGCACCTGACCAGCGGCCTGGTGGCGGTGGTCTTTTCGACCATGGTGATTTTCAACATGGTCAACGGCGCCCTGCTGCTGCGCTCTCCCATCGAACCCCGGGTGCTGCTCGGCGCTCTGGCCGGACTCTCAGGCATCGCCATGGTCTTCGCCCCCGAACTCTCCTCCTTCAGCCTTGCCGATGATGGTTTTACAAGCCTGCTGCTGTGTCTGGGAGCGACCTTCTCGGCCTCCCTGGGAAATATCGCCTCTGCGCGCAATCAACGCCAAAAATTGCCGATCCTGCAGACCAACGCCTACGGCATGGCCTACGGCGCGGCCATGATGTACCTGCTCGCCCTGGTGACCGGACGCAGTTTCAGCTTCGATACGTCCTTTGCCTACGTCGGCTCGCTGCTCTACCTTGCCGTCTTCGGTTCGATGATCGCCTTCGGCTGCTACCTGAGCCTGATCGGCCGCATCGGAGCCGACCGGGCCGCCTATACCACCCTGCTCTTCCCCCTGGTCGCCCTGGCTATCTCCACCGCCGTAGAAGGCTACACCTGGAGTCCTTCGGCAGTAGCCGGAGTACTTCTGATCCTGGCCGGCAACGTGCTGGTCCTTAAAAAAAGCCGGGTCCCCCCCCTGTCACGCCCCGTTGCCAGCCGCGGCTAAACGCAACGGGATACACTACTTTTCCAACCGGCCTCTTTCAGGAGGCTGGAAAAATAGAACGGAATGTCCCAGGCCTGAAAAAAACCCGGCCCACCTGAATCTGCTTCGGGTGGGCCTGCTTTTTATGCTTTTCAAGTTCCTGGATCCGTGAGTTGGGGGCGGGGAAAGAGTGTAAGTGCTTGGCCTGAATAAGTGTTTCAAAAAATCTGAGGCGCACCCAGCGGTTCGTCGGTGATTTTTTGAACGCTTAAGCAGGTCAATGACTTGCGCTATTGTCCGGTCAGAACTCACGGATTCAGGAAGTTGTGTGGGATTTCCCTATTGGAGCGGGAGCACCCGTCCGTTGACCACCGCCTGCCCCTGTTCGAAGGAGGCCACGGTTTTCAACTGATCCCCCTCTCGAACCAGAAAGTTCTGCGCCAGTGCCGCTTCGATCTGCCCCCGGGCCCTCTCACCGGCAAGAACGGCAAGGGCCGCGTCGCTCGGTTCCAATTCGCCCACCGCATCCCTGGCTTCGGCCAGCTTCCCCTCGATGGTCGAGCCAAGCAGGGCCTGCAGCAAATTTTCGCCGATGCTGAACTCACCTTCAGCTGAAAGGGCCTGCAGCAGCATAAAAGGATGCAAAACGGCCCCGATCTGGTCCCCGGCGAGAACCAGCTTGGCTCTCCCCTGCAGATCGCCTTCAGTGGTCTTCATGCTTAAGCGGGTAATTTCAAGCTCGGGGGACTGTTTGAAGAGCCCCGGAAGCAGCTCCATAAAGGCGCCGGGATTGGCCGCCTGAGGTTGAGACTGGGCCTCTTCAACCAGCTTCTGCATTTTGGCCATGGTCGGCCCGTCGAGTCTGCGGCATTCCATCTCCAGCAATCCAGGGCCGTGCAGGGCATCCTCAATGCGCACCCGGTCGACCCCGAGCTGATAGAGGTAGTTAACGGCATCGCCGGCAAGTTCGGTCTTGCCCTCGATGTCCAGCCCGTGTACAGCCAGTTCCCGCGACTGCCCCCCTTGGGGGCCGGAAATCTGAAACTGCTCGACCGAAAAACTGCTGCTGCCCAGAGAGAGGCCGTCAAAGGCCTGTTGCAGGACAAAGTTCGAACGCAGACCGACCATCTTGAAAATTTCCCCCTGAGCCCCGACAACTTCCAGGGCCGGGGCACTGCCCTGCCCCCGCCCCGTCTTGAACCCTCTGGTAAAATCGGCCTCGACCCGCACCCCCTGGCATTTCAGGGTGAGCCGCTCGCCCTGCTCCTCAAAGCTACGTTCGAAGGGCGGAAGAACCAGCTGGTAATCGCTCTCCCCCGCCCAACCGACCCGGGCGTACAGCCGCAGCGCATCGAGTTCGGGCACTTTTCCGAGCGCCTCGGCAAAGGCCCCCGACATGGGACCATCGAGAGCCAGACGGGTTTTCACGTAGGCCAAGGAGGCGGCGAAGCGAGCCTTGCCGTCAGGGCCGGCCTTGAGCAGGGGGCCGTGCTGGATGTCATGAATCAACACGAAGCGCTGGGCCGAAGCGGGAGCATCGCCGCTGTCGGAGGCGGCTTCGCTGAGCTGCCCGGAAAGCTCAACAATCGTACGGGCCTCGGAGTGAAACAGGCCACGGCTGTAGCTCTGGTTTTCGAGCAGCACCAGCCCGGC
>CALZIZ010000104.1:0-760 GCA_945787465.1 uncultured Desulfuromonadales bacterium | reverse complement strand
AGACTCAGAGGCACAGAGAAAAACCTTCAATTGGCAGATTGGCTTGTAAAAACTCTGTGTCACTGTGATCTCTGTGGCAAATTTTTTAAAAGAAGAAGGTCGCCGGCTGAGTTGGTTGAATAGCCCTGCTGGCCCCCCGGGGACACGACATGGAACAAAAACGTTGTGTATCACCGCCTGAGGCCGACTGTCAATCTTTCAGCTAATCCCCCTGATACCGATACCCCACGCCATGGACCGTTAGAATAACCTGCGGCCTTGCGGGGTCGGGCTCGACCTTTTTGCGCAACTGGGCGATATGCTGGTCGAGGGTGCGGGTGGTGCCCAGGTAATCCATGCCCCAGGCCTGGTTGAGCAGGTCGTTGCGGCTCAGCACCTCGCCAGGGTGCCGAAAAAAAATTTGCAGCAGCTTCATCTCCCTGGCGGTCAGAGAAAAAGACCGGCCCGACAGCTTGCCCTCGAAGCGCCTGGGGGTAATTTGGGCTATCCCGAAGTTAAAAGCCTCGGGCAGCGCCGGCATCTCATGGGGCTCCTCGGCTTGCCTGCGGCAACGCCGCAGCAGGGCGGCAATGCGAGCCCGCAGCTCATGCAGGCCGAAGGGCTTGGTCATGTAATCGTCGGCACCGATTTCAAGCCCGATCACCTTGTCGATTTCCTCGCTCTTGGCAGTCAGCATGATGATCGGCACCCGCGGGTCGAGTTTGCGGACCTGCCGACAGACATCGTAGCCGCTGAGCTCGGGCATCATGATATCGAGCAG
>CALZIZ010000103.1 GCA_945787465.1 uncultured Desulfuromonadales bacterium | reverse complement strand
AAAATCAACGCTCAGATTGACCAGAATAAACTGGGGCCCCATGTGCATGGTCAGTACCTCATTGACATGCTCAACCTGGGGATAACCGGCGACGATTCTGCGGATATCCGCAACGACTTTGACATTGGCGCTTTCGCCGATCAGCAGGCTCTTGGTTTCATAAGCCAGCCAGATGGCGGTGCCGCCGAGAATCAGGCCGATGGCAATCGAGGCCAGGCCGTCGTAGATGAGATTTCCGGTCACCTGGGTGAGAAAGACGCCGAAAAAGGCAACCAGCAGGCCGAGGATTGCCGCCGAATCCTCAAAAAGCACGACAAAGGTGGTCGGGTCCTTCCCCTTGCGAACCGCTTCGAGGTAGCCCCACTTGCCCTTGGCGCGGATAAATTCGGTCAGGGCGAAGTAGAGGGCTGCGCCCTCAAACAAGATCGCCAGGCCGAGCACAATGTAGTTGATGTAGGGGTTAGCGATCGGCGTCGGATCATGCAACTGGTGAAGCCCCTCGTACAAAGAAACGCCAGCGCCGACGGCAAAGATCAACAGCGCAACGACAAAGCTCCAGAAATAGACTTCCTTGCCATGACCGAAGGGGTAACGTTCGTCCGCAGGTTTTTCCGCTTTGTGAAGCCCCATCAGCAACAGGAGCTGATTGCCGGTATCGACGACCGAGTGGATTCCCTCCGAGAGCATCGCCGAGCTGCCGGTCAGGGCCGCGGCAATAAACTTGGTCACCGCCACCAAAGCGTTTCCGAACAGGGCGGCATAGATGACTTTTTTCGATGAGCCGGCCACGCAGAGCTCCTTTCCTTAACCTTGATCCGTGGGTATGCGACGAATGCCTGGATTGAACTCAGGTGAGAGCCCCCCGGGTTAGTCAGTTTTAAAGACCACTTTCCGATAAAACCGGGACAGCTCCAGCATGGCAGGTTCGATATCGGCTGGGCAGGCAGCATCCTTTTTGTCGAAAACCGTCTGGACCATATCCCGGATGCGGTCCAGAAAAAAGGTGCTGTATTTCTGCTCGTCCTCGTCATCAGAAGCAGCGAAGATAGCATCGACCGCCTCGGTGAGGAAGTTTTCAAATTTGTATTTGCGCATATGCATCCGCGCCAGGTAATGTGCCGCACTGGTGCTCATCCCGGCGGCCAGAGCGGACTGATAAACGGCGCCATAGGCCAGGGCTCCAAAAAATACCAGTTTCTGTGCGGGTTCATCGCTGGTATCTGGAGGATAAACGATATTGGTGCTGATCAACTGCCAGGCCTTCTCAAAAATAGCCGTGAATTTTCGGCGTTTCCTGAAGATTTCAAGGATATACATATGGATTCCAATGCAATGGGATAGCGATTAAAGGGCGAACACATTAAATCTTGCCAGAAGTGTAGCACTGCCCCCTGTTTTTTTCATCGGTTTTCAGGCAATTGAACCCTCCCGCCCCGTCCCCCAGAGCCGCCAGGAATAGACTGTCAGCGGAATCATCAGCAGGCAGGCGCAGAGGTAAGGATATGCCGGATTGATCTGGTACAGGCTGGTGCCGACCAGCGGCCCCAACACGAACCCCGCCGCCGGGCAGGCGGAGACCAGCCCGCCGACGGCCCCCTGCTCTTTGGGCCCGACCGCCAGTGACGCCCCGGCGGTAAAGCCGGGTGAAACCAGACCCAGGCCCAGGCCGAGAATTCCCAGCAAGGCCACCAGCGCCGGTATGCTGCCGGCCAGCAGCAGCGCGGGGTAGCCGACCAGCAGGATCGGCAGTCCCAGGTGCATCAGCCGGGTCGGGGTCATGTTCGCCCGGCGCACCAGGTACGCCTGGGCAAAAAGCGACATCCCCGCCGACACCATCATCCCCATGCCGAGGGCCTGAGCCGTGGCCTGGCCGTCGAGGGCGAAACGGTCCTGAAAATAAAAGCCGATGGTCTGGCTCACCATCGAAAAGGCCAAAAAGGTGACGAAGCCGACCAGGATAAACGGAAAATACCGCCCGTCGAAGAGCTTCAGTTTGAGCTTTGCAGATTGCTTCTCGAAGGTTCGGGCGGGCTCCCTCAACACCACGGCGAGCAGAACCGAGCTCAACAGGGTGACAGCGGCGGCGATGTACAGCGGCGCCAGCAGCCCTAAAGCGGCAAACACCCCGCTCATCGCCGGCCCCAGAATCGCCCCAAGGGTGCGGGCTGCCCCCAATCGCCCCATGCCCTCCATCCGCTGTTCAGCGGTAGTGGTATCGGCGATATAGGCTGACGCGGCGCTTGGGGCCGCCGACATCAGCGAGGCCATCAGCACCCGCGAAGAAATAACCAGCAGATAGAGGGTCAGCCCCGACAGGGCCCCCTCGAGGCCAAAGAAAAAGACCGAGGCGAACAGCAGGGCACCGAAAGCGTAGCCGAACTGCCCGATCAGCAGCACAGGCTTGCGCCCCCACCGGTCGCTGGTGCGCCCCCAGATCGGGCTGGTGAGGGTGAAGGTCAGCGACGAGCAGGTGATGATCAGGCCGACCTGGACCTCCAGCAAGCCAACCTCCCGCCCCAGCGGCGCCAGCAGGGCAAAGGTCATCGACTGGCCGATACCGGTAGCCAGCACGCTGAACAGCACCAGTCGCGAGGCCAGCCGGGCTGAGGGTGATGCGGGGATGATGGAGTTCGTCATAGGGTTGAACAATTGTGTACTGTTTGATGCACTCGCAAAAACTCCTGAAATGGCAAAGCAAAGGGTAAATCTATCTATCATAGGATAGCCCGTCAAGGTGAATATCAGATGCATGCAATGCGCGATGCCCCCGCAAGGTGCCACCCCTGGACTTCATCTTGAAAATTGACTTTCCATAGAGGCAGGTTAAGCTCCTAGTGTGCATTTCTTATGAAATCTTACCCTCATCTACCTGTGATCTATGTCTCGAACACTCTTCCCTACCGCCAACCTTCTGCAAAGCATCAGGACACAGGCGACGCTTCTGTGCCTGGCCTGCCTGATACTTGCTCCCCTCCAGAGCCGTGGGGAGGAACCCCCGCCTTCGGTGGTCTATGCTTCCGGTTGGACCCTGTTGCTTGCTCCGTCCGGAGATCTTTACTCTCCATATATCGCCGATCCGCATCGACCGGGCAACGCCATCCAGGCCATGGCCTTCCCCGATGGCACAATCGCCGATGCGGGGGACTTGCGTTTCGCCCTCAAAGCCGGAGGCCGCTTCAGCCTGGCGCGGCTCCACCCCCCTGGCCGACCCGATCGGGGCTTTCAACTGGGTTTCGAAGGGGGGATGGACGGCCAGTTCGACCTCGAAAACGGCCAGGACAATCTCGGGTGGGATGGTAACTACGGCTTTGTTCTGACCACTGCACGGGAGGAAGGACTTGGCTTTAAGGCTGGGATACTCCATACCTCGAGCCATCTCGGGGATGAATATTTGCAGCGAACCGGGCGGGACCGCATCGGTTACCGGCGTCTTGATCTATCCCTGGGAGTCAACTGGATGCCTGCCGAGCGCTGGCGCCTCTATGCCGATGGCGGGTGGGGGGTGGACCTGGGAAACCAAAAGGTTCAAGCCCCCGGCAGGTTGCAGTGCGGCCTGGAGTTCGAGCATCCGGGCAGCCTCTGGCAGGGGCGCCTCGGTTGGTACGCCGCGTTTGACGCTACGGCCATGGAGGAGCGCAACTGGCGACTCGACACCTCAGTGCAAACCGGAGTCATGCTGCATTCAGCCAGCCGCACCTGGCGGGTCGGCCTGGAACTTTACAAGGGACGCCCCTCCATTGGCGAGTTTTTCCAAAACACTGAGGCCTATGCGTCTCTCGGCGTATGGTTGGATCTATGAGCAAACCCGCTCCACCTGACCGCCCCCCAATAGAAAACAAGCTCCCTACTGCCATCTGTCCAACCGCTCCGCCGGCGGGGCCATGGCGGTAGAAAAGGCCCGGGCCCGAGCCCTTAGAAGAAACCTGCGGCCTTCGGTTGAACGGGTGTACACCAGGGCTGCGGGACCGACCCTTTTTTTCCAGGCCCGGTAAAAGGCCTCCGCCTTCTTCTTGTCCGCCCCGAGAACCTGGGGTACGGCGTGAAAGTCCGAGCGCAGCCACCTCCAGTGTCTCTTGCTTCTGGTCAAAAAATAGCGGGGGTTTTCTACCGCGCTGAGAATCTCTTCGAGGCTGTCGGCGAAAAGGGCCTGCTCGAAAAAGTCAGCATCTGCAAGCGCTGCGGTTACACTGCCGTCCGATTGGCGTTCGACCAGCACCCTCGGCTCATCCTTTACCGAAGGCAGCAGCCCGCACTCCTGAAGGGCCTCTGCAAGGGAAAGGGCAATCTGCCGAACCGTACCATCGACGGGTAGGTGCCTGAAGAAGACCATTGCTGATTTGATCAGCTTCGGCAGCGCAAGGAGGAACCCGCCAAGAGCCGCCACGGCTAAAGCGAGAAGAAACTCCCCGCCACCCTCAAGAGAGGCATGGCGCATCCCCTGCATCGATTCAAATGTCCCTGCGAAAAAGAGGAACAGCGCCTCGAGCGCCAGCAGCCGGAGAGTCCGGCGCAGGTGAAAGAAGCGCATAGGGAGCCGCCCGCGGCTTCGCAGCGTCGGCATGACCCTGCCCTGCCCCCCAGTTTCGATCGCCTCGCGCCATTGCCGCCCCAGGCCTTCAATCTCACCGAGGCGCCGGACCATCTCCTCGTTGTTTCTCTGCGGATCGATCCTTGAAAGGGCGGTCCCCGGGCGGTAGTGCCAGGGCAGATCGAGACGCTCGAGGCCGTTCTCGATGACCGGCCCTGATTGCCTCACCCCGACAAAGGTCGCAAACCTTCGCTTCAACTCCTCGATGTCGGAGAACCCCGAAGGCGTGGAAGGCTCGACGGAAGTCAGGTGCCAGATACTCGCCGCCTTGTCAGGCCTGTTCGAGTCGATCCGGATCGCCCTGCCCCGCATCTGATTGGTCAGCATATAAGAGCCGACAAAGCTTGCCAGAACAAGGGAGTTGATCACCGGTGCATCCCACCCCTCGCCGAGCAGGGAGCGGGTGCCGACGAGCACTCTCAGGCTGCCGTCCTGGAGCAACCGGGTAAAAAAGGGCGTCAGGCTCCGCCCTGAATCGCTCACCCGGGCAAAACCTGGCAGCTCTTTCAAGGGGGTGAAGGTCAGTCCGGCCCCTCCTCCCGAGCCCTGAAGCGATTCGGCCAGCCCCTGCTGAATAATGGCCAGCCGCCCCGTCAACAGGCCGTAAAAACGCTTTGCCTCTTCCTCCGCATCGAGCGTCAACGCGCAAAAAAGCGGCCACGCGCCGAGGTCGGTACTGCTATTCGCGTCGAGAGATTCGTCGCGGATAAAGTCGGTGAGAAAGACCTGCCGAAGGCTCTCGCCCCGCGCTTCTTTTTCGACCCCGCAGATCTGCACGCAACCGGCGATCTTTTCCGGACTCAGGGCGAGTTCCGTCTTGAGCGGGCGCGATTCGACAAGGCGCAGCTCGCGCCTCCGCAAGAGGCCGGCGGCCCGAAGGGTGCCGGCGACCTCTTTTCGGTGCGGCCCCCGGTCAAAGACGTCTATCCAGCGTCTTTCGTAGAGGTAAGCCTTGACCAGCACCTGCCACCAGCGCCGATTAAGCGCGGGCAGCTCGTCTTCGCCGATATCGAGCAGGGAGGTCAGGCGTTTGGGTAACTCCTGGCCTGTTTCACGTAAAAAGACCAGCAGCGCCACGGCCAGTTCGGGATCATCGAGGATGAGGACGGGCTCCACATCTTCTCCCAGAAGGGGGTGGGCCTGTACGGCCAGCCTGAATACCGGGTCTTCAAACAAGCGGGCGCAGAAGTCATCGACCGAGGCGTCGTAGGCCTGCAGCCTCTGCGTAACCGAGGGGGCTTCGACGACCCAGACAAAATCCTGATGCGGGCAGAGGTTTCGCTCCCTGACCAGCTCGGGCACAGAAATCTCTTCGTCGATAGGGCCGCAAAGATCGGAATATTTTCGCCACTTCGCCCCGGTCACCTCGTAGGGAGGGGTTGCGGTGAGGCTGACCACGGTGAGCCCGGGAAGGCTGCGCACCAGCTTATCCAGGGACTTCCACCAGGCGCTGTGCAGGTGATGCGCCTCATCAAGGATAAGGGTGCCGATTCCGGCCTCTTTGAAGAGATTTAGCAGGCGGCCGATTTCGTCTTGCGACAGCGCTTCTGGTTCTTCGGCCTCCGCGTCATCCTCAGACGTTTGCCGATTTTTCCCGGGAAAAGCGACATGAAGTGCCTGGTAGGTGACAGAGGTGAAAAACGAGGGGCGATCCAGGTCGCTTCCGGCCCACGGTGGGGGCCAGGGTGCATCGTCGGGCAAAAACTCCTGCAGACGATAGAGCCACTGGTTGCGGATGGTGCGTGTCGGTGAAAGGACGAGCGCCGGGCGCCCGAGACGCCTGAAGACTTCGATCCCGAGAATGGTCTTTCCCGACCCGGGCGCTGCGACGATATGGAGCCGGTCATCGCCAAGGTGATGCTCAACCGCATCGAGGACCCGCTGCTGGTAAGGGCGCCATGCCCAGCGACAATAGAGGGATTCCGTCGGACTCACGGGCGTTACGATTTCACGGGCTGAATCAATCAACGCCTTACACGTATAATGGGCTCTTGGTTTTGCCGGGCGATGTCCGCCTGAACTTGCTTGACGCTTCGCTGGTAGATGATCTCGCGCCCCATCAGGCTTCCGACGAAGGCAAGGCTGTTGCGAGAGGGGGTCAGCTTGCACTTGAGGCTGTGGGGTCCTTCGCCGACCAGGATCCATATTGCGTCAGCTTTCTTGCTGGTGACCACGACCTCAAGGGTCTGATCGCTTTCGGTATGCACCTTGATCTTTTCATCGTCCATTCGGGATCAAATCTCCTTGTCGGTGACAGCTATATTTTAAGTTCTGGCCCGGTAGTAACCTGTCAACAGTCCAGTCGGCAAAAACACCGCCCTGCCCCCATGAAAAAACCTCTACTGGTTGTCGGAAATCCCTTACAGCCCCATTTCATACCTAGAAAGGGGCTGTTAAGGTCAAGTTCGATCCTACTACAGATTGTTTTTTCTATCATTCCGATAGGTTGGTTTGGTCCGCCCCAAGGAAAACCATTTGCTGCATTCTGCTCATTTTATTGGTCGAGGTCAAGAAATGTCGGAATGCGTCCTTTCAGACAGCATTGACATCCGCTCAGGTAGCGAGGGTCGCAAAGTCGGGCTGGGCATCGATGAAACGGCGATGATACTCGAGATAAGTACTGCGGTAGAGCCTGTCGATCTCCTCCGCAGCGGGGAAGCCCGAACAGAAACCGGGACATGAGGGCTCAATCGTCAATTCTGCAGCCCTGAGAAAATGGGCAACCAACACCCGCGGATCCTCAAGCCCCACCGAAATACGGATGGTCGTCGGAGCGATCCCCGCTTCTTTAAGCGCCTCATCCGAGAGTTCCGAATGACTGGTCAGGGCCGGACAGAGAGCCATGGTGTTGGTCTGCCCCAGGCTGACCTGAAGTCCCACCGCCGGCTCCAGGCAGTCGAAAAAGCGTTTGAAGGCTTCTTTGGGGATAGGAGCGCGCCCCTCTCCCCCCTCGAGATCAATGGTAAAGAGAGGCGCGGCCAAACCAAGGTGCATCATCTTCTGGCGAAGAGGGGCGTTGGGGTGTCCTTCGACCGCGGGGCTATGCACGTTGATGTCAGGATGCAGGTCTAGGGTGCGGGCCAGCACCATGGTGTTGATCCCCTTCTGCAACACCCTGGTTTCGAAGGTGCGCAGTCCGCTCAGCACCTCGAAGGCCTTGTCGGCATCTAGAAACGACCCCTTGACGTAATAGACGTTCCAGAAAAGGGTCTCATCCCAGGGGATGGTCTCGGAGCAGCCGTCGGGGCTATCGACGGTGACGCTCTCCCCCTTGGGAAGAAACATCCGCTCGTTGCGCCCGATAACGACTCCAGCGGTCGTGGTTCCGCTCCCCGAGAGATCCTTGGTGTAGGAATGGATCACAAAGTCCGGACGCTCCAGGGGATCTTTCCGTTTGAGCACCGGGCAGAGAAAAGGGGTCCCGACGGTGGCATCACAAATCACCATGGAGCCGTGGCGGTGGGCGAGCCGGCTGATCTCAGGCACGTCGAGGATGTTTCCGTGAGGGTTGCAGGGCGATTCGAGGTAAACATAGATCCGCCGCCCCTCGGCCAGCCGGTCTGCGTGCTTTTCACGGGTCGCCTGCAACGCCTTTTCAAAGGCGCGAGCGTCGAAACCGTCGAACCATTCAACGGCCAGGTCCAGATTGGCCTTCTTACCGTACCAGTCGTGAAGCAGCTGGTAGGTCCCCCCGTAGATGTTGCGGCTCGACAGCACGATATCCCGGGCACCGACCAGGTGGGCCAGAATCCCGTCGATGGCCGCCATCCCCGAGTTGAAGTTCCAGGCCATATATTCGGGGGCGTAGGGGCCGGCCTCCAGATCGACCATGTGGTTGGCCAGGCTGATCGAGGTCGGGTTGAGCAGGCGCGAGTAGATCTCAAGCAGCGGCTCCCGCCCCTTAAAGGCGTCCTCCACCCATTCGGTGCAGGCAAAGAGGTAGGTGGCTGTCCGGGTGATCACCGGTGTAGCGCTGAAGATGGCCGCTACATTGTCAAATATGGGGTAGGCCCCCTTGCAGGCAAAGCCGTGCTCCCGCACGCTGATCGACTGGTAGGTTCGCCGCATGGGATTCTGCAGGGTGTCGAGGATTTTTGCCAGCTGAAAAGAGACGAAACGCTTGGCATTGAACCAGGCGATGCGATCGCTGCGGTCAAGCTGGGCGAGGGTCTTCAGGGTAATGCCCCACAGATCGGTGGTCGCCCCCTGCGCCTCGTAGAGACTGCGAGTCAGCCTGAAGAGGGCCTTGCCGTAATCCCCCTCGGGGTCGATACCAAAATGTTGAAGCTGCTCCGCGGCCAGAGCCTCAGGGTCTTCGGCACGGGTGGTGTTGCGCAACGGGCTGAGTTGCTGAATCGGCGTGGTCATGGCTCCCCTCCCTCATTTTCAGACCATGGGTCTGCGGTTGAAAGTCGCCTGACAAGTTTATCATCCGATAAACAAAACTCCTGGAAAAGACCCGCGAAAGTCAGGGAGCCCCCCCCGAAGAGCACTCTCGCTCGAGGGTCCGCCACCTTTTTTTTCTTGGATCTCCAGGTCAATAACCCAACGATGCCGCAGCCCCGGTTTCAGTCGGGGCCCCGATGCCGAAGACCCAGAAAACCAGAAACAGCAAGATGGTCTGGATGATCCAGCCGATCAGGCAGACGCCGACCGCCCGCCAAGTGCTCTGGTAGTCCAGGGCCTGGCGCACGGCGATAACCATGGCCACAAGCATCCAGATCCCCGCCACCAGGTTGAGGATGGCCGCCAGCCCGGGAATAATGCCGAAAATACGGATCAATCCGGGCGAACTTGCGAATCCGATAGTACGAAGCAGTTCCCCGGGGTCCGATTTTGTCTGCGGCTCAGGCAGCAGCCGAGTGCCGATGTAATAGGTCAGGTAGGCCCACACCCCCCAGCTGATCAGGGCGGCAATGGTGATACCCAACAGCCCGGCGAGCCCCCCCTGTGACAAGCCGCCGATGCCGGCAGCGAGGCTTGACAGGACAACCACCAACCCGGCGGGGCCGAGGGTGTCGGGATCGGCTTCCACTTCCTCGTAAAGATGGACGTCGAGGCGGGCGGCTCGCAGCATGCGGCTCCAGAGCAGGTTGAAATCCATGAGAATCCCCTTTCATGATATTCAAGGTATCCCCTGGGCCTTACGGAAGGTCCGCGGGAAAAATTTGTTTCTTTGTCAGTTTAGAGGAAAATCCCAGGTGATTTGCACACCATGAGCAAAAGAATATCAAATCCTGAAAGCCTGTAAACTTACAGTTTGGCACGTCAGCAGCCTTAAGCAGCGTCAGGCGCATTTACTCGGGTTTACACAACAAGGTCGCCTTGCAGGAGTATATCTCCGGCCCCCACAAAAATCTCTCCCCTGCCAGTTGACTTTACGAACCGCAATCTTGAAATCTTGCAGGCCTGACACCGCCCTCTTGTCGCCCCCCGCTTCCGCGAAACCGATTACAGGGGAAATCAGAACTATGTCGGGCAGGCAATTTCCTTCCAGAGGCAGCTCGTTCATTATGTCTGCCCCAAGCCTGAGGATCTTCCCGATCTGATGGACGGCCT
>CALZIZ010000102.1 GCA_945787465.1 uncultured Desulfuromonadales bacterium | reverse complement strand
GTTGAGGATTCTCCGGATTAATGTGCAAAAGCATCGATTCCCTCCCTGGCAAATTTCAGAAAGCTTGGACTCGCAGTGTTCCACACAAGGTTCAGGGTGGATACTCCCTAAGAAGTTTACCACACGAGCCTGAAGGCATGAAAGACCTTGCTGATCAAAGCAGATATTTCAGACTGTCGATTCCCTTAAGCGCGGCATAGATGGCCACAACCTGCCCCTGATTATGCAGGCGAACCACAACCGAAACGCATTGATACACACCTTTGGAACTGGGCCGGGCCCGAATGGCTTCGACAGAAACGGGCACCACCTGTTCTGCCGCGGTTTTAACCTGCCGCACAAACTCCGGTCCGCTTGGGCCGAAAGCCTTGAATTCATAATCACAGGGAAATTCGAGAAGGGATTGGTTTACGTTCCCCTTTACCTTGGAACGTTCAGTCATGCTCTACCCTCTGGGTTCCGGTATGGCCAAAACCGCCGGACCCTCGATTGGTCTCGTCAAGGTCTTCGACCTCCATCAATTCAGCCTGATAGACGTGGGTCACGACGAGTTGCGCGATACGTTCACCGTTCTGGATTACCACCTCATGGGCGCCATGATTAATCAGGATAATGCCGATCTCGCCCCGATAATCAGCGTCGATGGTCCCTGGAGAGTTGACCAGCGCAATGCCTTTTTTCAATGCAAGCCCCGAGCGTGGCCGAACCTGACCCTCGAACCCGGGGGGAATGGCCATGGCAAGACCTGTCGGAACCAATTCGCGTTGCCCCGGTGCCAGAACCAGTGGTTCGTCCAGGCAGGCGTGAAGATCCATCCCCGCGGCCAAGGTGGTCATGTAGTGAGGCAATACAGCGCCGGGGCGCAGTTTCTTTATCTTTAAGCAAAGCGATGTCATGGAGTCCGACCGAACAGGAGTTGAAGAGCCAGAACCGAGCGCTCCAAGTGTTTGGGTTACAACCTCAACCAAGGGTCAGATCAACAAGGGGAAAATCCGAATCCTTGGCATTACCAACCAGCTGCAGGCCCAGGTAATCGTCTTGAAGAATAAACTCGGCGAGCCTGAGAATGTCTTCGGAGGTTACCCGGTCGAATCCATGCAGAACCTCTTTAAGAGAGATATTGCACCCCATGTAGATTTCATTTTTCGCCAACCGGGTCATGCGATTGTCGGTGCTGTCCATCGACAGCAGCAGATGCCCTTTAAGCTGCTCCTTGGCGGCAAACAATTCGGCTGCAGAGATGCTCTCCTGCCTGAACCTCAGCAACTCTTTAAGCATCAGAGCGACCACCTTTACCGCATCATCGGGCGAAGTTGCTGCAAAAAGCACCAGGGCTCCAGCATCGGAATGGCAGTTGAGGTAGCTGTAGGTTGAGTAGGCCAGGCCGAGATCTTCGCGAATCGTCTGGAATAACCGCGAACTCATGCTCCCACCAAGAATGGTATTGAGCAGGTAGCAGGAAAACCGGTTGGGATGATCCTGAGGCAAGGCCCGGGTGCCAAGACAGATATGAACCTGCTCCAGAGCCTTCCCGGAAATATTGACCTGTCTTTGGAACTGGGGAAGGGTGCAGACCGGAAGCGGTTTATCACTGGACGGAACGTTCTGGAACGCCTCGGAAATCTGGTCGACCAACGGTTGGTCCTCGAGGCCGCCGGCAACGCAGATGACGATGTTTTCCCCCTGGTAACGCTCGGACATGACCTGCAGCAGATCTTCTCTGCTCAGCCCCCGAACACTTTCTCCGGTGCCGAGCACAGACTGGCCCAGAGGATGCCCCTTCCAGAAGTTCTGACTGAACAGATCATGGACCTGGTCATCCGGGGTGTCCTCCACCATGTGGATTTCCTGGAGAATCACCCTGCGTTCTTTTTCGATTTCGTCGAGATCAAAGACTGAATTGAGGACGATATCCGAAAGCAGGTCTAGCGCCAAAGGAAAATGCTTGGCAAGCACCTTGGCGTAATAACAACTGTACTCCCGACCGGTGAAGGCATTGAGCACACCACCGACCGAGTCAATTTCCCGGGCGATATCCTGGGGCGACCGATGTTCGGTCCCCTTAAAGAGCATGTGCTCCAAAAAGTGGGAAATCCCGTTTTTGGGGCTCGGTTCGTGCCGGGATCCGTTTTGAACCCAGACCCCGACACTGACCGAATGTGCACCGGGAATATGTTCGGTAACAACCCGGATACGGTTATCCAGGGTAGATTTTTGAATCATTCCCCTGCCCTGCTGTTATTCCCCGTCGGGGAGGGACTGCCCCAGGGCTTCCTTCCGGGAGAGTT
Organism: uncultured Desulfuromonadales bacterium; assembly: GCA_945787465.1. GTDB lineage: Bacteria > Desulfobacterota > Desulfuromonadia > Desulfuromonadales > Trichloromonadaceae > CALZIZ01. The sequence continues at coordinate 35,530 of CALZIZ010000102.1, read as the reverse complement.
TGATTTTGCCCTGCCGGTCGATGCCAAGGCACTTGACCAGGACCTCATCGCCCTCGTTGAGGACGTCAGTCACATTGCGCACCCGGGTCGTATCGAGTTCGGATACGTGTACCAGACCGTCGGTGCCGGGGAAAATCTCGACAAAGGCGCCGAATTCCATGATTTTCTTGACGGTGCCCATGTAGAGCTTGCCGACCTCGGCTTCTTGAGTCAGATCGCGGATCATCTTGATCGCTTTTTTGCAGGCGTCTCCATCTGCAGATGCGATATTGATTTTGCCATCGTCCTCGATATCAATGGTACAACCAGTGGCCTCGATGATACCACGAATGTTCTTGCCGCCGGAGCCGATAACCGTACGCACCTGATCCGTCTTGACGCTGATGGTCGTGATCCGCGGCGCGTAGTCCGAAAGCTCGGCCCGGGGTTTTTCGAGGGCTTCGGCCATTTTGTTAAGGATATGAATCCGCCCTTCCTTGGCCTGGGCAAGAGCCTGCCCCATAATCTCGCGATTAACTCCGGTGATTTTGATGTCCATCTGCAGGGCAGCAACCCCTTTTTGGGTACCGGTGACCTTGAAGTCCATGTCGCCGAGGTGGTCTTCGTCGCCGAGGATGTCCGAAAGAATCGCGACATCGTCCCCCTCTTTAATGAGCCCCATGGCAATGCCGGCCACCGCATCAGTAGCCGGAACCCCGGCATCCATCAGCGCCAGGGAGGAACCGCAGACACTGGCCATGGACGAAGAGCCGTTGGACTCGAGGATGTCGGAGACCAGACGGATGGTGTAGGGGAAACTCTCGTAGGCGGGCAGAATCTGGGAAACGGAACGCTCGGCCAGGTAACCATGCCCTATCTCCCGCCGACCGGGGAACAAACGCATACTGGTCTCCCCGACGCAGAAAGGAGGGAAATTGTAATGGAGCAGGAATTTCTTGAATTCCATCCCCTGCACGTTGTCCATCCGCTGCTCATCCTGGGAGGTGCCCAGAGTTGCTGCGACCAGGGCCTGGGTTTCACCTCGGGTAAACAAGGCACTGCCGTGAGACCGGGGAAGAATGCCGACCTCACAGGTGATGGGGCGTATGGTGTTCATGTCGCGGCCGTCGATACGCACCCTCTCCTTAGTCACCATCTTGCGGACCACCCGCTTGGCGATAGAGCCGAGAATCGCGGAAATCTCATCTGCGCGGCCTTCAAACTCCTCGGCCAACGCAGTCTGTACCTCAGCCTTGATTTCGGCAACAGCGGCATAACGCTCCTGCTTGGTCTGAATCTTGTTGGCTTCGGCAAGGCGGGTTTCAGCAAGGGCGGTGACCCGCGCCTCGAGATCGGCGTCGACCCCGGGGAGGATGAACTCACGCTTTTCCATGCCTGCCAGTTCCCGCAGCTGATTCTGGGCGTCGATCAGCGGCTGCAGAGCCTCGTGGCCAAAAAATATAGCCTCGAGCAGATCCTCTTCGGAAACCAGATCGGCTTCACCCTCGACCATCATCACCGCGTCCTTCGAACCGGAAACGACGATTTCCATGTCGCTGTTCTGGCGCTGCTCGTGGGTCGGGTTGGCAACCAGTTGTCCCTCAACCCGGCAGACGCGGACGGCGGCAATCGGGCCGGCAAAAGGGATATCCGAGATATGTACGGCTGCCGAAGCGGCCACCATGGCCAGGGTATCCGGGTCATTTTCGAGGTCGACGGAGATGACGGTCGGCATAATCTGGGTTTCGTTCAGGTAGCCCTTGGGAAAAAGCGGACGCATGGGACGGTCGATAAGCCTGCAGATCAGGGTCTCACGCTCGGTAGAGCCGCGTTCCCGGCGAAAAAAAGAACCGGGGATTTTGCCCGCGGCATAGAATTTTTCCTGGTAATTGACGGTCAGAGGAAAGAAGTCCTGACCCTCGCGGGCAGTTTTGGAGGAAACCGCGGTGCACAGAACCTTGGTCTCACCATAGGTGATAACCGTGGCGCCATCGGCCTGCCGGGCCATCTTCCCTGTTTCGATGGTCAGGGGCTTGCCATTGAATTGGATTTCTACTTTTTGTAGAGCCATTTTTTTCTCCTTCGAACCCGAGTCAGGCCGCAGCCAGACCCGGTGAATTAAGTCTTTTCACAGAGGCACAAAACCATGGCTAAAGGAGGATGGCCTGAGACAGGGCCCGAACCGGCGTAAACTGCGGTCCAGGCCCTCTCTCCGGACAACCTCCAGAGCCATTGACATAAAAAACGAAAGGCAGCAGATCCCCAGGCGAATGGAGAGCCTGCTGCCCCAGTTTAACGGCGGATACCGAGAGCCTTGATGATAGTGCGGTAGCGCTCGACTTCCTTTTTCTTCAGATAATCGAGCAGGCGCCTTCTCTGCCCGACCATCTTCAGCAGTCCACGACGGGAGTGGTGATCTTTCTTGTGCGTGCGGAAGTGCTCGGTCAGGTACTTGATACGCTCAGAGAGCAGAGCGATCTGAACCTCGGGAGAACCGGTATCCCCCTCGTGGGTTTTAAATTCACTGATGATTTCCTGTTTGCGTTCTGTGGCCAACACTATGCCATCTCCTTTCAAACAAAATTAATCCAAGAATAGTCCTGGTTTCGGGTGTAAAAAACATCGCACCTTTTAACATAATTTCTTCGTGGTGTAAAGGACTTATCATGCCGCCTGGGGGCCTTTAAAAACCCGCAGAAGCTCAAAGTCACCCCGCTTTTCCTTCTCTCGCTCCGGTGCGAAACAAGCCACTGCCTGAAGACGCCCGCAGTGCAAAAGCACCACGGTGTCTCCAGAACGATAATTCATATCTCCGCAGATCCCATCGAGTTCTGGCGGAATGCCGTTTTGCAGACGAGCGGCGGCAGAGGCGACGACCTCGACGGCGGGCAATTCCCGCAAAGCCTCTTCAAGGCTCAGCAATCCGGGCTCGTCTCCGGCGTCGAGCCGCGCGGCAATCTCTTCGAGGGACAGGCTTTGTTTTTCAGTAAAGCTTCCGCTACGGGTCCTCCGCAGAGCCGTCACATGGGCGCCACACCCTAAGGACTGACCAATGTCATGGCAAAGGGTGCGGATATAGGTTCCCTTGGAGCAATCGACCTCGAGGTCGACCCAGGGCAACCTGACCCCGACGACATCCAGTCGATGAATTGTAACGTCCCGTGACTCCCGCTCGACTTCAACCCCCTGGCGGGCAAGACGATGCAGGGGGATGCCATTTTTTTTGACCGCGGAAAACATGGGCGGCAACTGGCTGATGACGCCGGAAAATTCTGCGCAGGCAGACCTCACCAGTGGTTCATCGATCCCAACCAGTGGTCGATTTTCGATTATCTGGCCTTCGGCATCCTGGGTGTCGGTGACCTCGCCAAGCTTCAGGGTCGCCTGGTAGGTCTTGGCCCCTTCAACCAAAAATTGAAGAACGCGGGTCCCCTCGCCCAAAGCAACCAGCAAAACTCCGGTAGCAAGCGGATCAAGAGTGCCGGCGTGGCCGACTTTGCGGGTTTTAAACAGTCGGCGCACCTTTCTCACGACATCGTGAGACGTGATGCCCTGCGGCTTATCAACGATCAACAATCCGTTCATGGCACCCTAATCGAGCAACACCAGCAAACGGGAGAATACCGTATTGCGGACGTCTTCGAGGGAGCCACGAACCACCGCGCCGGCAGCATTGTGATGCCCGCCACCGCCAAGATCATGAGCGAGACTACCTACATTGATCCGCCCCTTGGACCTGAAACCGATTTTATAGGCATCGGACTCAATCTGGCGGAAGAAAAGGGCCACTTCAACCCCGCGAATGGAGCGCGGGTAGTTTACAAAGCCGTCGGTAAACTCGGCGCCTGCACCGACCTCTTCCATCATACCAAGGGTGACGCTCACCGAGGCGTAGCGCCTGCATGAGGACAGGGTCAGGGTCGAGAGAGCCCGGGCCAGCAGGTTCAACCGCTTTTCATCCTGGCTCTCGTACAAGCCCGAGGCGACCGTCCAGGGATCGACCCCGACCTCAACCATCTCTGCGGCTACGCGAAAGGCTTCAGGATTAGAGTTGGAATAACGAAAGGACCCGGTATCTGATAGAATAGCCGTATAGATGCAAAGTGCAACCGCTTCGGAAATCGGATGTCCGGCAGCCTTGGCGATCCGATAAATCAGCACTCCGGTGGCGCTGGCTTCCTCGTCGACAAAGTTGATTTCTCCGAAAGATTCCGAATAGGGATGGTGATCTATATTCACCAGGCTTTTACAGCGCTCCCCCAGGTCATTGCCGGCCCTTTTTAATTCCCCGGCATCGAGCACAAAACCAGTATCGAACCCACTCTCATCACCGAGTTCTCTAACCAGGGTCTCGGCTCCGGGAAGAAAGGCGAAGTCCTGGGGGACCCCATCGCCATTGAAAGCCACCACATCTTTACCCATTTCCCGAAGCAGGAGGGCAAAAGCCAGGGTTGAACCGATGGCGTCACCGTCAGGGCCTTCGTGGGAGGTAACCAGAAACCGCTGGCCTTCAGCTATCTTGCTCAGTATCGATTGAATCATCGGCATCGTCGTTTTGCTTTATTTCCTTAATCAGAGATTCGATCCGGTTTCCGTATTCGAGGGACTCATCGTAACGAAACTGCAATTCCGGCACATAACGCATTCGCAGCTGACGCCCCAGGTGCCTGCGCAGAAACGGTATCGAGCTTTTAAGTCCCTCAAGGGTCTTTTTGAGCGCGCTTTCGTCACCCATGACCGAGAAATAAACCCGGGCATAACGCAGATCTGAAGTAACCTCGACGGCGGTTATGGTGACGAAACCGACCCGAGGGTCCTTGAGCCCTTTGATTAAAAGAGAGGAAATCTCTTTATGGATCGACTCTCCGACCCGATGTGAACGCTTAAACTCCAAGTCATTCTTCCTGTCAATAATGAATAAATTCAATCCAGCGTTCGCTGACATCGGCCAGCCCACTGGAGAGAATTTCTTCTTCAATCCGATCAAACACCCTGTGACAGGTCCCCTCTTCGTTACCGACCAGGGCAAACCCCAGTTCGGCCTTTTGCCAGAAGTCCTGATGCCCCGTCTCGGCCGCCGAAACCGGGTATCTGACCCGTAGACGACCAAGAAGCTTTTTAACCATGCCTCTTTTTTCCTTCAGAGACTGGGGCGCGTGAAGAATCAGTTCCAGCCGAAGAACTCCGACGACCATAAGCTGCCAGCTTTATCAAAGGGTGGTCTTGATCTCTTCCATTTCGAAAACTTCAATAATGTCGTCAATTTTGATGTCGTTGTAGTTCTCCAGCCCGATGCCGCACTCGTAGCCGGTGGCAACTTCCTTGACATCGTCCTTGAAACGCTTGAGGGAGTTGAGCTTACCCTCCCAGATCACCACGTTGTCGCGAACCAGGCGCACACTGGCACCTCGCAGAATTTTACCGTCGAGAACGTAGCAACCGGCAATGGTACCGACTTTGGAGACATGGAAGGTGTCACGTACCTGAACGCGGCCGAGCTGTTTCTCGCGCAGGGTCGGGGCAAGAAGCCCTTCCATGGCATCGCGGATATCATTGACTGCATCATAAATGATGTTGTAGAGGCGAATATCGACCCCTTCAATTTCGGCCAGGGTGCTGCCCTTGGACTCGGGTCGCACGTTAAAGCCAAGCACAATGGCATCTGATGCAGCTGCAAGAGTCACGTCGCTTTCAGTAATGCCGCCGACACCGGTATGAATAACGACCAGACGGCATGCATCTGTCGAGAGCTTGATCAATGAATCTTTTACTGCCTCTACAGAGCCCTGAACATCACCTTTGATGATGACCTTGAGCTCCTTGACGTCACCCTCTTGAATGCGGGCGTAAAGCTGTTCAAGGGAGATTTTGCTGCTCTTGGCCAACTCGGCTTCGCGCAGCTTCTGCTGCCGGTGCATGGCAACTTCCTTGGCGTTCTTTTCATCCTCAACGGCATGAAAACTATCGCCGGCATCGGGAACGCCTGTAAGGCCAGTCACCTCGACGGGGACCGAGGGCCCTGCTTCCTCAAGTCGGTCACCGCGGTCATTGGTCATGGTACGAACCCGGCCGTAATGAACCCCGGTGACGATGGGATCGCCGATTTTCAGCGTCCCTTCCTGCACCAGCACAGTTACTACGGGGCCCCGTCCACGATCGAGTCGGGCTTCAACGACAATACCTTTGGCATGCTTGTCGGGGTTGGCCTTGAGGTCCATAACCTCTGCCTGCAGAAGAATCATTTCCAGCATATCATCGAGGTTGGTTCCCTGCTTGGCGGAAACCTCGACGAAAATGGCATCCCCACCCCAATCTTCGGGGACCAGCCCGAATTCAGTCAGTTCCTGCTTGACCCGCTCCGGGTTGGCGTCAGGTTTGTCGATTTTGTTGATAGCAACAATAATCGGTACTTCGGCCGCCTTGGCATGGTTGATGGCCTCTTTGGTCTGGGGCATAACCCCGTCGTCGGCAGCCACCACCAGGATGACGATATCGGTAACTTTGGCACCGCGGGCACGCATAGCGGTAAAGGCTGCGTGACCGGGGGTGTCGATAAAACTGATTTTCTTGCCGTCAAGCTCTACATCGTAGGCGCCGATATGCTGTGTAATCCCGCCCGCTTCGCTGTCGGTGACATTGGCGCGGCGCACAGCGTCGAGCAGACTTGTCTTACCGTGGTCGACGTGACCCATGATGGTGACGACGGGGGGACGGGGCTTGAGGTTTTCATCTTTATCCTCCTCGCCGACCTTGACCCCGGATTGCTCGAGGATGGACTCCTCATCAAAAGCGACGTTTTCAACCTCATACTGAAACTCAGAGGCAAGAATTGCTGCGGTATCGAAATCGAGGGGATGATTAATGGTGACCATCGTCCCCTGACGCATCAGTTCCTTGATCAGGTCATTGGCCTTGACACCCATGCGCTTGGCCAGCTCTCCAACAGTGATAACGTCGGAAATGCGGATCTTACGCTTGATCGCCTTGGCTACGGTAACCTCGGTCTTTTTAAGCTGCTTGGCAGACTTCCTACCTTTACGGTAACGGCCATCGCGGTCAGGCTCAAAGACCTCGCGCCGACGACGGCGAGCCCCTGCGCCTGCATCGCGGCCCTCGGGGAGATCGGCGCCCCTGCCCTTTTTCTTTTTCTTGTTACCCCGGGCTTCCTTGGCGGGAAACGGATCGGGGGCCGGCGCGGGTGCAGCGGGAACCTTGGGCCTGGCATTAGCGTCACGCCGGGGAGAGGGGGCGGGACGCTCAGTTCTGGCCCTGCCCCTCTCGGGGCGTGCCGCCGGCGCAGGTGCCGCCTTGGGCAACTCAACTCGTCCAAGAATTTTGGCGCGAGTGGCTGTGGCTCTTTTAACGGGCTCCTTGGCCTTGCCGGAAGGGCTCTCTGCGACAGGCTCCTTGGGTGCTTCGGCCACGACCTCAGGCTTCTCCTCGGCCTTGCCGGAAGGCTCTTCCCTTACAGGCTCCTCGGAAACCTCTTCAACAGGAGCCGGAACCTCGGCGCCCCCGGCTTCAACCGGAGCATCTTCTGCGGCGGGAGCCACTTCAGCCTCGAGTTCGGCATCTGCCATTACGGGCTGATCCTCTTGGGTCTCATCCTCGGTAATGGCTGGAGCTGCTTCAACCACCTCGGCTGCGGGCGCTTCCTTGCGACGCCGCCGGATGATCCCGGAACTGATTCTGCGATCTTCGAATTTGCTTCATGCAGCTTGTCGAGCAGAACCTTATTGTCGAGTCCCAACTTCTGAGCTAATTCATATACTCTTGTTTTTCCCATCAACTCTCCCCTACTATTTTCTTCAAGCGTAACAGCTCGACTTTCAAAGATTCTGCCAGCGCACCCTTACCGATGCCGACAACACTGCGCTCCGCCTTACCTAAAAGCTGACCCAATTGACCCTTTTCCGCAAGATAAAGCCAGGGGGTTCCGGTGGCCTCTGCCTTGCCCCTGACTTTCTCGCCAATACCGTTTGAGACATCCTGAGCCAGCAGCACAACCGCAATCCCTCCACCGGAAAGCGCCTTCAGGACCATTTGCCCTCCGGATATAATTTTGCCCGACTTACGAGCCATCCCCACCAGGCTTAGCACCTTGGCTTCAACCTGGACAGCAAGAGCTGCCATGAGATTATCTGCCTCAAAGGGGGCAAAATCGCTGCGCAAGGCCCTGCCGAACTGCCGCCGCTTGACAGCCAAGGTCACGCATTCACGATCGAGGCATGTATAGGCACCCCGTCCGGGCAAACGCCCTCGATAATCAACCAGCAACTCATGCTGCGGCGAAGCGACATAGCGAACCAGTTCGTCCTGTCCGAAAACCTGGCGACACCCCAAACAGGTTCGCTGTGTCTTAGCTGACTTCGGCATGCAGGTTACGCCCCCTTCGTCTTCGTCAGCCCCGTCTTCCTCCTCAACGGAAGGCTCAGCCTGGGCTGCCGAAATTTCTGCCAGGCGACTGGCCAACTCGTCCTTGGTCATTGAACTACGACCGGCGACATCGGCCTCCTTGGCCATCTCGTAAAGTTCATCGCGGGTGTGTTCATCAGCGAGGCTCTCAGCCTGACCTTCTGCTTCAGTGGCCTCTTCGGCGCTGTCGCCACCGCGCAATTCTTCAAGCTCAGCCTCGGCGGCACGGGTTTCGCTCTTGATGTCGATCTTCCAGCCCAGCAATTTGGCCGCCAGACGAACGTTCTGACCCTTCTTGCCGATAGCCAGAGACAACTGATCATCAGGCACAATGATTTCCAAAGCCTGCTCGTCATTGTCAACATAAACCCTGGTAACCTCAGCAGGTGACAGGGCGGAACAGGCGAAGCGTGCAACGTCCGGGGTCCAGGGGATAATGTCGATTTTCTCCCCTCGCAACTCGGAGACGACATTCTGCACCCTGGAACCACGCATACCGACACAGGCACCGACCGGATCGACATCGGGGTCATGAGAGACAACAGCAATCTTGGCCCGACTGCCAGGCTCACGCGCTACACCCTTGACTTCAACGATCCCTTCGGCGATTTCAGGCACCTCAAAATGGAACATTGCCGCCACCACACCTGGGTGGGTGCGGGAGAGAATAATCTGGGGCCCCTTGGGCGCCATTCTCACCTCAGAGATGTAGGCACGAACCCGATCACCCTGCCGATATGTTTCTCGCGGCACCTGCTCACGGTGAGGCAACAGCGCCTCAGCCCTGCCCAGATCAATGATCAGATCACCTCGCTCGTAACGTCGGACAATGCCGTTGACCAATTCACCGACACGGTCCTTAAACTCATTATAGACCCCTTCGCGCTCTGCCTCGCGAACCTTCTGGATAATCACCTGCTTGGCGGTCCGGGATCAATTTCACTGGCCTCATCCAGATCAATTTCCTTATAGGAATCCTGAACCTCCTGGACAACGGTAACGAACTCAAAGACCTCGACCTCGCCGATTTCATCATTATAATGGGCTTCGAGATCCCGGGTGTTGCGATATTTCTTATTGGCTGCCGAAAGGACTGCAGACTCGAGGGCCTCAACAAGCACAGCCCGGTCGATGCCCTTATCCTTAACAACCTGATCAATAATATGGTTAAGATTCGTTACCATCCAAATTACCCCCTATGAACTCTTCGGCTCGTAATGCTGAGCTCCTGCATAACTTTTTCGCACAGCCCGACGTCAAGGACGCGACCCTGGACCCTTTGGGTCAAAATTCAACCTCAAGGTTGGCCTTGGCTATCTGGCTCAGCTCAAGCTCGATGATGCCACCGCGCTTATCATTCTGTTCGATCCGGACCAGACCGTTTTCAAGCCCCAAAAGAATGCCGACGAAGGTTTTGCGTTCATGGCCCCGTCCGTCGGGATCGAGCTTGGCAAAGGTTTTCACCTTCACCAAGCGACCAGCATACTTTTGGTAGTCGGCAGATTTGTTAAGCGGGCGATCCAGCCCGGGCGAAGACACCTCGAGGCGATAGGCTGTCTCAATGACGTCTTCAATTTCAAGCACGGCACCGAGTTCGCGACTGACTTGCACGCAATCATCCAGACTCACTCCGCCGTCTTTATCAATAAAAAGACGAAGCATCCAGTCACGGCCTTCATGCTTAAACTCAAGGTCCACCAACTCAAGGCCAAGCCCCTGAAGAATCGGCCCAACCAAACGTTGGACGCTTTCGACTACAGACTCCTGCAACACTTTTCGGTCCTTCAAAAATAAAAAAAGTGAGCACTCAGACTCACTTCTTACCAGTGAAATACAACTAACTTAATTTAAATACCATGGAGGTTATTAAAATGCAAGAGAAAAAACAGTGATTTCCCCGTCCGCGAAGCAGGATAAGCCGCCCTCCCAAAGGGGGTGGCGAGCCTTTTTACTGACCCTCGACCGTGATCAAAAGAGAGCGCACAATCCGGTCCATCTCCTGGTGGTCCGAGGGGACGGCAAGATGGTCCGTGTAGTAAGCATAGAACCAGTAGGGTGCGGCAAAACCGACTATCCCAAGGAACCTGGTCTTTTCATCATGATGCTTGTAATCGGCATCAAGACGGTATGCGTCCCTGGCGCCAAACACATCGGCCTTTCTGTCGCTGAACCTGGCCTCGGAAACCCCCTCCTCCTGGCTCAGGCTGTCACCGGCATAGCGCGCCGAGGCGGCAACAGTACGCCGCGAAGGAGCTGCCTCGCCATCCTTGAGGGGGCTGAAATCAATCTCCATGCTGGCCTTGCTCGCCGGATTGAAAATAAACAACTCATTAGCCGCCAGACGTTTTCTGGCCGCGTCTAACAACTGGTCGCGGCTGACCTTCTGCCCCTTTTCCGCCAGTTCATGCTCAATGTGTTCGGCACGATCCTCCACCAGGAATTCGGGAATCTCGGATGTCATCGTCCAGCGGTCGCTGGGCAAATAGACCCCCAAGGAGAGCCCAGGTGAGATTTCAACAGTCCGATTGACCTGGGGCGGAGTGGCAGCGCAAGCGCTGAGCCCGACAATCAGCAACATCGACAGCAGAAATGCAAATTTATTCATGGTCGTCCCTCCTGCGAGATAATCCAGGTTTTAATTTACCAGAATATTTGCCGACGGCAATATTAAATCATTCAATACGGGTCAGAAGGGCCAGACTTTCGGTGTGATAAGTTTGTGGAAACAGATCGTAAGCGCGGGCCCATTCGAGTCGATAACCACCATGAATCAGCGGGACCAGGTCGCGGGCCAGGGTTTGTGGATCGCAGGACACATAGAGAATGCGCATGGGTCGCAACTCACATAACTCTTTCACAACCTGAAAGGCTCCGGCACGCGGGGGGTCCAAAACAACCAGGTCAAACCCCTGCCCTGACCAGAGTGCCCTGGCGGCGCCTTCGGCCGATTGCGCAAGAAATTTGGTCTTCTGGCGCAACCCGTTGACCGTCGCATTGGCCTGGGCTTTTTGTATGGCAGGCGAATACTCCTCGACCCCGACCAGGGACTGGGCACCACGTGCAAGGGGCAAGGAAAAATTGCCCATACCGCAATAAAGGTCGAGGACCCGCTCGCTGCCCGTGAGCTGGGCCGCCTCGACCAGATCATGGACCAGGCGCCGGTTTTGAGCCAGGTTGACCTGGGCAAACCCGCCGGGGCCGTAAGCAAGACGCAGGCCTGAGCCTTCAAGGGGATGAATATGCAGCTCTTCGACCCCGCAGACCTGGCGAGTGGAGCCCTTTTTGCCGGACTGAACAAACAACGAAAAACCTGTCGAACTGGCCGGTTGCTCGAGATAGTCGGCCACAGCTCCCTGCGCTCCTTTGAGAACGTGGACCAGAATGCGTACCCGCCCCTCGTCATCGACTGCCATATCAACCCCGGAAATGCATTCGGGACAGGGGCTTTGGGCGAGCCATGGCCGCAGCCGGGCCAACGCTGCATTCAGGGAAGGCTCGATGATGGGGCACTGCTGGATATCGACCACAACATGGCTGCCGCGGCGGTAAAAGCCCATGGCAAAACGATCATGGTCCTGGCGGCACTTGAACTGCACCCGGCTTCGATAATTCCATTCGCAAGGGGCCGCCTGCATGGGGCGCAACTGCTCAGGGGTCAGGCCGCAATGACGCTGCAGGCTGTCAGCGAAAATAGCCTCTTTCCAGCGGCACTGCTCATCATAGGGCAGATGTTGCCATTGACACCCCCCGCAACTTCCGAAAACGGGGCAGGGAGCGCTGCGGCGCCCCGGTCCAGGGGCGATCAAATCAACCAGGGCGCCTTCTGCAAAACGTGCCTTGTTCTTGGTTATGCGAACTCGAGCCCGATCTCCAGGGGCGGTGAAGGGCACGAAAACTGCCTTGCCCTGGTGCCGACCGACTCCTGCACCACCAAAGGCCAGCGAATCAATGGAAAGTTCGACCATCACCGGGGCACAAAGGCCGGGCGCCGGACCTTTTTCATTTTCGCCAACTCACTGGCCACAAGCCTGGGAGCAAATTCAGCCGAGGCAAGGTAATGAAAAGTACTCGAGATAAACGAGTCTACCAGGGTCTGCTTAACGGCTTCAAGATCGCCGCCTGCCACGCCCATTTTTTCCAGGGAGCGGGTAAAAAAAAGATTGTTCCCGAGCAACCCTCGAACCCTGCGGGTTTCTGCCTGCGGATCTGCGGCCCCGGCGAAACATTCCGGGCCAAGTGGCAGGGTGCAGCGGACCTCGATTTTTACGCGATGAAAATCCCCATAATAGCGGTTGGACAGATCAAAAAACTTCACCAGGATGCCATTACCCAGGTTTTCAGTGCGAATAAGCTTTTCCATATCAACTCCTACCCGACAGACGACAGAAGAAACTCTCAAGCATAATTTCCCTTCTACCTTCTACCTTCTACCTTCTACCTTCTACCTTCTACCTTCTACCTTCTACCTTCTACCTTCTACCTTCTACCTTCTCAACCCCTTCAGCCTTTCGCCGCTCGCCCTCAACCCAGTCGACACGGCTCCACAGGCCGTGAAGAATCCGCACCTCCCGATCATTCAACCCGGCGCGGCCGAAAATCCTGCGAAAACTGTGCAGGATATGATCAGGGTTCTGAGGATCAAGGTAACCGATATCGAGCAAGGTCTGCCTCATGTGCCCGTAAAGGGTCTCCAGAACTTTACCGGTGGCCAGCTTCTTGCGCCCGGCCGTTTTACCGGAGGCTTCCCCAAAAGCCTTGGCCGTTTCATAAAGGCACAAAGATACCGCCTGGGCCAGATTCATCGAGGGGAGCTCTTCACTGGTGGGAATGGTGATAAAGCGCTGGCAGAGATCAAGCTCTGAGGTCAGCAGCCCCTTGTCCTCGCGGCCAAACACCAGGGCCACCCGCCCCTTTTCAGTCAAGGGAAGAAGGCTTCTGGCGGCCTGGTCCGGATGCAGAAAATCCTCCCGGTACTTACCGAAACGCCGGGTGGTGCCAAGAGCCAGCTGACAATCTTCAAGAGCTTTGGGCAGCTCGTCAAAAACCCTGGCCTGCTCCAGCAGAGCACCTGCCTTAACGGCCATTCTCCGCGCCTCATCACAAAGAGGGTCGGCAGTCGGATTCACCAGTCGCAAATCGGAAAACCCGAAATTCATCATCGCCCGGCACACCGAACCAATATTCAGCGGGCCCTGTGGCTCTACCAATATCACGCAAACATTACTTGGATTCATTGACGAAACAGATCCGATCAAGGCCGCCGGAAGCGTCTTTAAAGCTCCAGGCGGGAAAATAGGTTCGCTGAAGTGGCCAATCAGCCAAGATCCCCCAGCTGATACTGGACCAGGGCCGCCCCGACAATGGCGGCGGTCTCGGTTCTCAAAATGCGCGGTCCGACGGTTACCGGAAGAAACCCGGCCCTTTGGGCTTCCTCGACTTCTTCGCCGGCAAAACCGCCTTCCGGGCCGACCAAAAGGGCGACCTTCCGGGGTTTTTCCCGCGCCAGAATCTCCTTGAGCCGCCAGGGGGCTTCGCCCTCGAAAAGCAGCAGCTTCAGATCGACGCTGCGTGAAAGGGAAACAGCCTGCCCCCAATCGACCACCGGGTAGAGTTCGGGCAGCATCGCTCTGCGGCATTGCCTTGCTGCACGCAGCACAACCTCCCCCCAACGGTGGGATTTCTTCTGCCCGGCATCTCGCTCCTGCAAGGTCGAGGACCTGCGCGACTGGTAGGGAACGATCCGCGAAACTCCTATTTCGGTGAGTTTTTGCAAAATCAGCTCGAAACGTTCCTTCTGCGGAAGGGCCTGATAGACCTCAATCCACACCGGGCTCTCCGGCGCAGCGTCAAACTTCTCGAAAGGCACCGCGGTTGCCCCCTCGGGACCAAGCGCGGTCAAGCGGGCCCTGTAGAACCCCATTTCCGGATCGCTCAAAGTGACAATACCACCAGGGCGGGCCTCCCAGCAGCCAAGGGCCTCGATGGCGGCCTCTCCAAGCGCGAGCTCAGCCTCGAGAAGCGGTACCCGGGCACACCGGACCAGGCTTTCAAGACCTCCTCGATTAACGCATTGCGGCACCAAAACCGGCCTCCCGGTACCTGGCATAGCGCTGGCGCGAGGCATTTGCCAGTTGATCGTCGTAAAGTTCGGCGAAATCAATAACCAGGTCAAACTGACGCATGAAATCAAAAGAACATGGCTTGCCCATAATCAGAATGCGTGCCCCATTGGAATTGCGCTCGCAATTGCCAATTACCACAGGTTCGTCGAGACAATCGACGGCACCATTGTCATAGGCATGAGGCAAAAAAGCCCCCTTTTGCCAGGTCCACATGAAACGATCGAGGGTTACCCCCTGATTATCATCGAGAACCGTTATCAGCACGCGCTGTCCCTGACTGAAGAACTCATCAGCCAACTGGCAGAGGTGCTTGGCTTTTTCCTGCTTTTTAAGTTTAACGAATTCGACTCGGGGCATCATCTCAACAAGTAGCCAGGCTTAAAAAAACAAACAACAAGACCGGGGTTTTCTCCCGGTCTTGGATTCAGGCATCATACTGTAAGACTATTGGGCGGCTTCAGGCAACCTCGGCCGCACGGCGGGCCATTTCGGCACCGCGCTCGATGGCCTGAACATTCATCGGGATAAAGCGGTGATTGCGCTCGGGAAGCACCTCGCTGAGGGCCTGCTTAAGGCTCTCAAGTGAAACGGCACCGGTACTTTCTGCATAAGCCCCCAGAGCGACCATATTGACCAGACGGGCATCACCGACCTCAAGAGCCAGTTCGTTAATCGGCAGATTCAGCATATTGAGATCATCGCGGGCATTCAGGTCCTGGCTTACCAGCGAACTGTTGACAAGGCAAAACCCTCCGGGGCGAACCCGGTCGAAATATTTATCCATGGAGAGCTGGTTGAAGATCAGGCAGGCCCCGGGGTTTCCAATCACCGGGGAGCCGATCTCCTCATCGGAAATCACCACGGTGCAGGTCGCTGCGCCGCCTCGTTTCTCGACCCCGTAGGCGGGAAAGTAGGAAACGTTTTTCCCCTCTATCATTGCGGCGTAACTAAGCAGGTTGCCTGCCAGCAACACCCCCTGACCGCCAAATCCGGCCAAAAACACATCGTAGGTCATAAATCCATCCGTCCTCTTCGGTCCCTTGTCAGCACTTCGCCGCACTATCCTTGAATGTACCGAGCTTGAAATAGGGGATCATCTCATCACCAACCCGCTCATTGGCCTTAAGGGCGTTCATTCCCCAGTTGGTCGGGCAGGTCGAAAGAATCTCGACAAAGGCAAACCCCTTGTCCTGCACCTGATATTCGAAGGCCTTGCTGATGACCTTGCCGGCCTGCAGAAGGTTCTTGGGGTTATTGACCGCCACCCGTGCGCTGTAGGCTGTGCCTTCGAGCCCGGCGATCAGTTCGGCCATGCGGATGGGGTGACCATGCTGATTCACATCCCTGCCCGCAGGTGAGGTGGTGGTCCGCTGATCGGGCAGGGTCGTCGGGGCCATCTGCCCGCCAGTCATCCCGTAGGTGGTGTTGTTGACGAAGATGACCGTCATCCCCTCGCCGCGATTGGCGGCGTGGATGATTTCGGCGGTGCCGATGGCCGCCAGGTCACCGTCGCCCTGGTAGGTAAAGACAACCTTGTCCTTGTGCACGCGCTTGACCCCGGTTGCCACCGCCGGGGCCCGGCCATGGGGAGCCTCGACCACGTCGATGTCAAAGTAACCATAGAGAAAAACGCTGCATCCCACCGAGGCCACCCCGATGGTCTTTTCCCGGACACCAAGCCGATCGAGGGCCTCGGCGCATCCTTCAAGGATGCCGGACGACCGAAGACTTGTTCCAGTGCTGTGGTCATGATCAGGCCTCGTAGTGCTTGCGAATCTGTTGGTAAAGTTCTTCGGGGGTCGGAAGCGAACCGGCGCCGGGTGGACGACCGTAGAAAAAGACCTCGGCATCGCGGCTCACCGACAGCCTCACATCCTCAACCATCTGACCGTTGTTCAGTTCAATGCAAAGCACCCGTTTGGTGCGGGAGGTGGCCTGAAGAAAAGCCTTTTCAGGAAAAGGAAAGAGCGTGATCGGACGCAGCAGGCCGACCTTGAGGCCGGCTTCGCGGGCCATCCGGATGGCGGTTTTGGCAATACGCGCCGTCGAACCGAATGCTGTCACGATCAGTTCGGCATCTTCGAGACAGGCTTCCTCATAGCGCACTTCGTGCTGCTTGAGCTGCTCATACTTTGCGTGCAGCCGCCAGTTGTGAGCCTCGAGTTCGCCGTCTCCAAGAAACAGGGATTTGACGATCTTCTGCTCCTCCCCCTCACCCTTGCCCCTGACCGCCCAGTCCTTGACCGGCAGATCGTCGGGCGCGGAATAGGGATGAGGTGTCATGGCCTCTTTCATCTGCCCGACCACCGAATCGCCCAGCAGCATGGCAGGAATCCGGTAGCGATCAGAGAGATCGAAACCGAGAACGGTCAGGTCGTACATCTCCTGCACCGAGTGAGGAGCCAGAACGATGATATGGTAACCGCCGTGGCCGCCGCCCTTTACAGCCTGAAAATAATCGGCCTGGGAGGCGTCGATACCGCCAAGGCCGGGGCCAGAACGGCAGATATTAACAACCATTCCGGGAAGTTCGCTGCCAGCCATATAGGAGATCCCCTCCTGCTTGAGGGAGATCCCGGGACTCGACGACGAGGTCATGGCCCGGGCACCGCAGGCACTTGCGCCCAAAAGCATGTTAATGGAGGCAACTTCGCTTTCAGCCTGGATGAACTCTCCACCAAGCTTGGGCAACTCACGCGACAGGAATTCGGGGATGTCGCTCTGGGGGGTAATCGGGTAACCGAAATAGTAGCGACAACCGGCCTCGAGGGCGCCCATGGCCACAGCTTCGTTCCCTTTGACAAAAAGCCTCTTGCTCAAAACTTTTTCCTTCCAGGATCAGAATCAGAGAATAATTCGATTGAATATATACCGGGGGTAGTGGTCGGGGGGAACTATTTTTTTTCCCGGTAGATGCTGATTGCCACATCGGGGCACATTTTGGCGCAAAGTGCACAGGAGGTGCATTTGATGAGATCTTCAGGGGTTATGGCCGCTGGCTGAAATCCCTGGCTGTTTAGCTTTTCATTGAGCTTGATCAACTGCTGGGGGCAGGCGATGGTGCAAAGCGCGCAGCCCTTGCAACGCGCCTCATCAATGACGACCTTGGGCATGAGGTTGAAATCCTTCCCTAAAACTTCAGATTAACGTCAACTTTTCGAATATATCAGGGGCAAATTCATTGAGTCAACCTAAATTTCTGTTTGATTAACCTGAATTGCCAGGGTTCCCCGCCTGACTGGGGCAGGCCCGGCCCCGGGTCGGCAGACAACCCGGAAAACGTCTCTTGGAGTTGGAAAAAAAGACAAAGCCTCTCACCTGCACCCGCCTCATTAAGGGTGAGAATAGCGGCCCTCCATTGAAGGGCCGCCTATATCAGGACACAGGAGACTGCAGGCAGAACTCAATCGCCCTGAATCAACCTGCTCATCAGTCGATACCCCTGCTTGATCTCGACGCCGGTTTCATGGGCGGCCTTTTCACTGTAGCCCACCTGGCCTTTACCCGCGGGGAACTCGCCGCCGGAGCCGAACAGGATGTAGGGGACAGCGTCGCGGGTATGGGTCATTTTGCGGACCGGCGTCGGATGATCAGGTAGTACCAGAACCCGGTAATCGCCGAGGTTGCCCAGCCCGTCGAGGACCGGACCCACCACCTGCGCGTCGAAAGCCTCGATGGCACTGAGCTTATCCTCGAGATTGCCGGCATGGGCCGCTTCGTCGGGAGCCTCAACGTGCAGATAGACGAAATCGCGGGTCTTCAAGGCCTCCAGAGCATACTCGGCCTTGCCGCGGTAGTTGGTATCTATGTAGCCGGTAGCCCCGGGGACTTCGATCACATCGAGGCCGGCGTAGATGCCGATCCCCTTGATCAGGTCGACGGCGGAGATGACTGCCCCGGTGAGGCCGAATTTTTCTCCCAGCGATTCGGGGCCTGGTCGTTTTTCACCCGCGCCTGGTTGACCGGATGGTTGTGCAACAGCAACTGGGCGGAATTCATCAGGTGCATGAGCTCCTCGGCGCCATCGCCCTTGGGCAGGTAATCTTCAATGCTTTTACCGGTTATATCGTGGGGCGGGGTGAACTCAAGCTGATCCTTGCCGCCCTTCCAGACCATGAGGTGGCGATAGGAAACGCCGGCGTGAAACTCGAACTGATCTCCACCGAGTTCCTCCTGCAGAGCCCCAATCAGCTCACCCGCCTCCTCGGTGGAAATGTGCCCGGCGGAAAAATCTGCCATGTAGAGCCGGCCGTACTGCGGGATGATGTTGACCAGATTCAGGCGAAACGCCACATCGTCAGGCCCAAGCTCAACCCCCATACTTGCAGCCTCAAGGGGGGAGCGGCCAGTGTAGCAGGTATCGGGGTCGTAGCCGAAGACCGAAAGATTGGCCACATCACTGCCGGGGTGGAAGTTTTCGGGCACGGTGTGAACCATACCGAGCTGCCCCTGGCGGGCCAGGGCGTCCATACGCGGGGTGCTGGCCGCCTCGAGAGGAGTCTTGTCCCCAAGTTCCTCCATCGGCTCATCTGCCATCCCGTCGCCAAGCAAAACAATATACTTCATGACTTTCCTCACTTAATTTGAACGTACAACCCGCTGCGCACTTCAGGCTCGCGGGTGGAACTGCTCATGGATCTGCCTGAGCCGCTCCCGGGTTACATGGGTATAGATCTGGGTGGTGGAAATATCCGCATGCCCCAGCATGGCCTGCACCGAGCGAAGGTCGGCACCATTTTCGAGCAGGTGGGTGGCAAAAGAATGGCGCAGGGTATGGGGCGTTATGTTTTTGAGGATGCCGGCGGTCTGGGCGCGGCGCTTTATAATCTTCCAGAACCCCTGTCGTGTCAACCCATTACCCGAGCGGTTCAGAAAAAGCAGCGCCGTCCAGTGTTGTTTTTCGAGCGCCGGCCGCCCCAGCTGCAGGTAGCGGGAGACGGCATGGGTCGCATCCTCGCCCATGGGCACGATCCGCTGCTTCTGGCGCTTGCCGAAGGCCAGCAGATAGCCGACATCGAGCTGCAGATCCTGAATCTTCAGCCCGACCAGTTCAGAAACCCGCAGTCCGGTGGCATAGAGGATCTCGAACATGGCGCGGTCACGCAGATCGAGGGCTGAGGCCCCGCCCGGGGCTTCGAGCAACTGCTCAACCTCGACAGGAGAAAGGATGTGCGGCAGAGCATTGAGGCTCTTGGGGGCCGTCACCTGAGCGGTGGGGTTGGTCCGGGCCAACCCTTCGGCGAGTAAAAATTTATGAAAGGTGCGCAAAGAGACCAGCACCCGTGCCCGGCTGCGCGGCGCAAGGCCCTCTTCCTTGAGCTGGGCAAGAAAGCTCAACACCAGCGGGGGCGTCACCCCGTCGGGCGCGGCAATCCCTTGCCGTTCCAGAAAAGCGACGTAGCGGGAAAGATCCCTGCCGTAAGCATCCAGGGTGTTTTTTGAGAGGCCTTTTTCAACCACCAGAAAGTTCAGAAAAAGGTCGAGATCCTGATCCATAAACACCCGTTTTTTAGTTGTTTTCCCGTCAGGAACAAATCTCCAACCTTAGTCCTGGTCGAGGCTTTCCATGAGGCCCTGACGGATTTCTTGGAGCTTTTCGGCGTTGGTGATCTTCTGCCCAAAAATGTCCTGCACGTAAAAGGTGTCAGAGGCCTGATCGACCTTGGTCGAAATTTTTGACACTCCGATATACAGCCCCAGCTCCTTGATGGTGCGGGTGATGCGATAGAGCAGACCGACCTTGTCGTGGGCAAAAATGTCGATGACCGTGTATTCTTCGGACACTTCGTTATCAACCTCGATGCTGTTCGGGATGCGCGGCCGGGCGCGTTCGGTCATAAAACTCGGGCTCTGGCGTTTTTTTACCAGGTCCCGCACCCTCACCCGCCCTTCAATCACCGAAACAAGGTCGTCCTTGACTCTCTCCCACTTCTGAGCACTTTTGATGCTCCCCCCTGTCGATTTGCTGATCTGCAGAACATCGAGGGCAACCCCCTCGCTCTGAGTGTTGATCTGGGCACCGAGAATGTTGATGCCGTTAGCGGCCATCACACCGGTGATTTTTGAAAATAGCCCGGGAATGTCAAGGGTTGAGATGGTCAGTTCGGTATACAGGTCCTGAGGGTCATGTTCGACCTTCATTGCCAGGGTCTGGCTGCCCCGACCGAGCAGGATGCGCAGATGTTCGGCAATGGTTGCCGAGCGGTAGGTCAACAGATAACGGGTGCTCATGCCGCGCAGACATTCCTTGACGGTTTTGCCACCAAAGTCCTCCTCGAGCAGGGCAACAACCTTCCGCTTGCGGTTGCGGACCTTTTCCGAACGCTTTTCGAGCCGAAAGTCTCCCCGTTCGAGAACCCGGTAGGCTTTTTCGTACAATTCCTGCAGCAGCATGCCTTTCCACTCGGACCAGACATCGGGACCAACCGCCTTGATATCGGCAAAGGTCAACAGGTAGAGCATGTTGAGGTTTTCACTCATGCCCATGGTTCGTGCAAACTCAACGATCAGTTTGTCATCGTGCAGATCACGACGCTGGGCGATATGGGCCATCACCAGATGGTTTCGAACAAGAAACTCAAGGCGCTGACTGTCCTCCTTGTTCAACCCGAGGCGCCGGGCTATGGTGGGGATCATGTCTGCACCTTTATTGGAGTGGTCTTTGCCTTCGCCCTTGCCGATATCGTGAAGCAAAACGGCAAGCAGCATCAGCTCACGTTTTTCGATGTCTGCAGCCACCTGAGTGAGGACGGGCTTTTTTTCCTGATAATCCCCACGCCAGAGCTTGGCAATCTCCTCGACGGCGAACAACGAGTGGATATCAACGGTATAGATGTGGTAAGCGTCGTGCTGAACCTTGCAGTAGATGCGACCGAACTCAGGCATAAAGCGGTTGAGAAAGCGCAGATGATGCATTTCGGTGAGGGTTTCAGCCATGCGCAACGGGTTGCGCAGAATCTCGAAAAACCCGTCGGCCATGACCTTTGTGCGGCGGACCTTATCGTTTATGCGGTGCAGGTTTTCGCGGATCAGGCCCTTAAGAGGAACACTCAGTCGAACCCCCTGCTGCTGGGAAAGCACAAAGGCCTGCATCATCAGGGCCGGCTTGTGCTCGAAAATTGCCTTGTCGGACACCCGCAACTCTCCACGCAACACATAAAAACCCTCTCCAACCGCCCTGCGGGTCAGATAACCAAGCACCTTGAACGTAGGCTCGTCCTGCTGGGTGGCCTTGTTGAGCAGATCAGAGGAGAGGTGTTCGACCAGGCTTGCATGGGCGTAGAAATCCTGCATGAACTGCTCTACTGCAAGCCCCTTGCGGTTATCCCGGTAACCTAAGAAGCGTGAAATCTGCTCCTGCTGATCAAAATGCAGCTGATCGTTTTTGCGCTTTGAAACGTAGTGTAATTCATTGCGAACCTTCCACAGGTAATCGAAACTGGCATCGAAGGAGGTGGCCTCGTCCTCGGTGATCACCCCCTTGATGATCAAATCCCGCAAGGTGCGGGCCTTGAACTTGACCCGCGCCACCCAAAAGGCCGTGTGCAGGTCCCGCAACCCCCCCTCGCCTTCCTTGATATTGGGTTCGAGCAAATATATCGAAGAGCCGTATTTGCCGAGGCGACGCTCATTTTCGACCAGCTTCTCCCGAATGAACGCCTGGGTATTTTTGCTCAAAACCGGTGTAAACACCTGCCGTTCATAATCATGATAGAGGGTTTCATCTCCAACCAGAAATCTCGAATCAAGCAGTGCGGTCCGAGCCGTGATGTCTTTATCGGCCATATCGAGGCAATCCCTGTCGGTACGGATACTGTAGCCGACCTCCAGCCCCAGATCCCACATCAGGTAGAGCATTCTCTCCGATATGCGCTCTGCGAACTCCTTGTCTTTGCCCGGATAGTAGAACATCAGGTCGATATCCGAAAAAGGATTGAGCTCTCCGCGCCCGTAACCGCCGATGCCAATCAGGGCGCATGAGCCAAGCCCCTCGCTGGGGATATCGGCCGACACGCTGCGATAGAGGTTGCGGATCAGGGTATCGGTCAGAGAGGTTAGACTGCCGACGATCTGACGTCCGGAGGCTCCATTGCGGTGCTGGCTGCAGATCCGCTCATGGTGGTGATCGAGAAAGGCCCGCGAAGCCTCAAGAACCAACTGCCGGCGGCTCTCGTAGGGCATATTCGGATCAGTGAGTAATTCTGGAGAAAAGAAAGATTCGGTCTTCATCAACATGGCAACACTCACTGGGCGGCGATCAACTTGAGGGCCTTGGCGTAGTTACGCACCCCTTTGACGATCGCCTCGCCAGCCTTCTGGTGATAGGTTCGGTCTTTGAGACGTTTTTCTTCGCGATGGTTGCTGATAAAAGCCACCTCTACCAGAACCGAGGGCATGGTCGCTCCGACCAGAACGTAAAAGGGTCCCTGGCGAACGCCCAGGTCACGAATCTGGGAGTAATGCCGACCCAAGCCTTCGACAAGGGAATTCTGAATTTCGGTCGCCAGGCGGCTCGATTCGTTGATCTTGGCATTGGCCATCAGATCGAACAGAATCAGCTCGAGATCGCCGACCTCTTTGAGCGAGGTGCCGTTTTCCCGGGCTGCTACGGCGGCGGCCTTATCGTTTTTGGAAAAGTTCAGGTAAAAGGTTTCGATACCATAGGCGTCGCGACTGCGGTTGGCGTTGGCATGGACGGAGATAAACAGGTCTGCGCCGACCTTGTTGGCAATGGCGGTGCGCTCTTCAAGAGGCAAAAAGACATCGCCGTCGCGAGTCAGAATCACCTCGCAACCCAACTCGGCTTCGAGGCGCCTCTTCAGCTCCCTGGCCAGCCTCAGGGTGACATCCTTTTCCATGATCCCAGAAGGTCCGATGGCGCCGGGATCCTTTCCTCCGTGGCCGGCATCGACCACAATCCGCCGCAACCCGCCATGGGTCTTGTTCGAGGGGATGCGCACTTTCAGCGGCCGGTCCTTGGGGGCGGCATCGAGAATCCTGGTGATGCTGTCCTTGTCGGCCCTGGGCAAGGTCCGCAGCTCGGCCTGCTGACCGCTCAGTCCGGGCGATTTGTCCCCCGCCACGTCAATCACGATACGCTCGGGATCCTGCAGAGTGAAGATCTTGTAGTCCGAAAAGCTGGTCAGGTCAAGCACCACCCTGAGGGTGTCGGGGGTCGGCTGACCGGTGCGGATCTGCCGCAGCAACCCGTCGTTGACCTTGGTATTTCCAGCCACGGAGGGCCCGAATGATGCTCCCTTTACATCGACGTAGATGCGAGGTTCTCGTCCCTTGGCCGCATCTCCGGCGAGAAGATTTCCGGTATAGTCGGCCCCTCCGGTCAGGTTGAGGACCACCCTGGTGTAGCCGGGATTGGTCCAGAAACGCACGCTTTCCAGGGTGGCCTTGCCGGAGGCTGCAGGCCGAACCGGGCTCCTGGCCTTGACCGGTTGCTTCTTGGCCGGCGCGGCAGGAGCATAGACGGCAAGCTTCTGTTGCTTTGCCAATGCAAGCGACCGCATATCCCCTGCGGGGTAATCATCAACCACCCTGGAATAGAGCAGATATGCCCTGCCGGGACTTGCAAGGGGCGATTCCAGAAGGCCGGCGGCAAGCACCAGGGAATCGTCGGCCAGGGAACTGGTCGGGTAGCTATTTTCAGTGCGTTCAAAAAGTTTTACCGCCCGCCGGGCATCTTCTTTCGAACGGGAGATCGAGTAAAGTTCACTACAGGCCTTTGCGGCCATATAGAGTGCATTGGGTGCCTTGCGGTGACCGGCATAGGTCTCGGCAACATCAAGAAGCCCTGAGATCACCTTTTCCCAGTTTTCCCGGTACAGCTTGCGCTTGGCCGATTTCTGCAGCCCGGTATAATTGCCCCGGGCCTCCTGATAAGCAGCCAGGCCATCGTCGGTCCAGCCGATTGAAGTCCCAAGAACGAGCATCAGGCTGCAAACCAGCAGAGCCACCCTGAAAAAAGCCATTTGATTACACCATTTTCTTTAATTGGTCGAGCAGGTTCAAAGCTTCCAGCGGGGTCAATACCGAAACATCGATTTCATCGAGTCTCTGCCGCAGCACATCGGGGCCCTGACTGAACAAAGAGAGCTGATCGGCAGGTTGGGCCGGCAATGCGCCTTTGCTTTTCGCCAGTCGAGGGGCGCCTTCGGTCTCGTACTCACCTGATTCCAGATTCTTAAGCACCTCCCGAGCCCGGTCGATCACCGCGGCAGGCAAACCGGCAAGACGGGCAACCTGGATTCCGTAGGAATGGCTGGCTCCGCCCTTGACAATTTTTCGCAGAAAAATGATCTGGTCGTTCCATTCCTTGACGGCAATATTGAAGTTCTTGACTCGCTTTCGAGTCAGGGCAAGATCGGTAAGCTCATGGTAGTGGGTGGCAAAAAGGGTTTTGGCAGCCACCACCGGATTATCGTGCAAATATTCGGCCACCGCCCAGGCAATACTCACGCCGTCGAAGGTGGAGGTCCCGCGGCCGATCTCGTCGAGCACCACCAGGCTGCGCGGCGTAGCGTTATTGAGAATGTTGGCCGCCTCGGTCATCTCGACCATGAAGGTCGACTGGCCGCGGGCGAGGTTGTCGCTGGCTCCGACCCTGGTGAAAATCCGGTCAACCACCCCGACTGTCGCCTCCTTGGCAGGCACCAGGCTGCCCATCTGGGCCATCAGGGTAATCAGGGCCACCTGGCGCATGAAGGTTGACTTGCCCGCCATATTAGGACCGGTGATGATGAGCAATTGATTTTCTTCAGTGTCCATGATCAGGTCGTTGGGGACAAACCGCTCGGCCAGACTCATGGTTTCGATAACCGGATGGCGGCCCTCGACAATGGTTAATTCGGTGCTTTCGTCAATCTGGGGACACACGTAGTTGCGATCATGGGCCAGATCAGCCAGAGACAAGAGCACGTCGAGGGTGGCCAGGCTGTCTGCGGTCTGTTGAATCCGCCGCCCCTGTCGGGCGACCTGCTGCCTGACCTGCTGAAACAGGTCATATTCGAGCTGCACCAGTTTGTCTTCAGCGCCGAGCACCTTTTCTTCATATTCTTTGAGCGCAGGGGTGATATAGCGCTCGCTGTTGGCAAGGGTCTGCTTGCGCTGATAATCCTCGGGAACCCGCGCAAGGTGGGATCTGGTGACCTCGATATAGTAACCGAAGACCTTGTTGAAACGCACCTTGAGCGATGAAATGCCGGTGCGCTCCCGCTCCTCGCTCTCGAGCCGGGCGATCCACCCCTTGCCCTGGCGGCTGATGCTGCGCAGCTCATCGAGCTGGGCGTCAAAACCGTCACGAATGAGCCCCCCGTCACGGAGCACAAAAGGCGGATCATCGACAATCGCCTGTTCGACAATAGCGAGCACATCGTCGAGCGGGTCGATAGCCGATTGCAGCTCTTCGAGCAACGCGCTCTCAAGCAGTTGCAACTGCTCAACAGGGCCACCAGGTCCTTGGCATTGGCGTTGGCCATGCCGATTTTCGCCTGCAGCCGCTCCAGGTCGTAAACCCCGTCCAGGGCCTCCTGCAGGTCCTGTCGCACCAGGCTGCGTTCAACAAGCTCACTGACCGCCTGGTGCCTCAGGCGAATCATCCCGGCGTCGACCAGCGGGGCGTTGATCCACTGACGGAGCTTGCGACCGCCCATGGCTGTAACGGTGCGGTCGAGGACTCCGAGCAGCGAGCCCTTCTTGCCGCCACCCTGGATGGTGGCGGTCAACTCGAGATTGCGCCGGGTTGCCTCATCGAGAACCATGAAGTCCTGGTGATGATAGGTACGCAGGGGCTGGATATGCGCCACCGAGCCCTTCTGGGTCTCGCCGAGATAGTGCAGCACCGCGCCCGCAGCCCGAATCGCCCCGATAAGGCCCTGACAGCCAAAAGCATCGAGAGAGGCGCAGGCATAAAAATCGCGAATCAGGCCCTGGGCCCGATCGGGTTCGCAAACCCATTCGGGTACCGTATTAACCATGCATGCGCCCAACTGCGCTGCCAGCGTCTCGCGCAGCAACTGCCCATCCTGACTATCCGGAATCAGCACCTCACGGGGTGCCAGCGAGGTCAGTTCGCTGCTGACACCCTCGAGTCCGTTGGTTTCGGTCACCCTGAATTCACCGGTGGTGATATCGAGAACGGCCACCCCCCAGCGATCTTCTGCTGATCCGGCCAGGGCGACCAGGTAGTTATTTTCCTTTGGCTGGAGGGTGTCGGTGTCAGTGACCAGCCCGGGGGTCACAACCCGAACCACCTCGCGCTTGACGATTCCCTTGGCAGCCTTGGGGTCTTCGACCTGCTCGCAAATTGCGACCTTGAAGCCACTTTTTACGAGTTTTGCGATATAAGGCTGGCAACTATGATAGGGGATGCCGCACAGGGGCACCTCATCGCCAGAGCCCTTGTTACGCGAGGTGAGGGTGATATCAAGCACCCGCGCTGCAGTGACCGCATCTTCGAGAAACATCTCATAGAAATCCCCCAGCCTGAAAAACAGGATGGAGTCTTCGTGTTGGGATTTGATATCGAGGTACTGCCGCATCATCGGCGTAAGGTTGGCCATAAAAACTCTCGAGGGAGACAATCCTGAATCCGTGAGTTCTGGCCGGGCAATAGCGTAAGTCATTGACCTGCCTAAGCGTTCAAAAAATCACCGACGAACCTTTGGGTGCGCCTCAGATTTTTTGTAACACTTATTCAGGCCAAGCACTTACACTCTTTTCCCACCCCGAACTCACGGATTCAGGATAATGCTAAAGGTACAACAAAGGGACGCGGAAATACCTCCCGCCTCCCAGGGATGAGTCGGTGTTATGTTAACAAACCGACCGGCCGATGTAAATAGACTCCATCAGCCGTTGCGATATGCAATGGCGCCATGGAAAAGCCTGAATCACCTTGACCCCAGACCCGCGGGATGGTAAGAGAAGCAACATTTACCGGAGGTTATATGACAAGCCAGCAGATTTCAGAAAAGCATCCCGAAGCCTTTGCCACGGAAAAGTTCGACATTGCCAACCTGCAGGATGAAATCCGCGTCGAGCAGTTGTGCACCGAGTTTTTGAAAATCTTCTACCTTGATATGGTCGAAGACCAAAAATTAGCCCCCGAAGATGCCAGCGCACTTGCCTACGGCGCCGATTATTTTATTCGTGAATTCATTATCCCCGACCGACGGGAAAACATCTTCAAACTGCGTCCGGGCAGGGTTCGCCAGTTTGCCGGCCACTGGTACATCACCAAAACCCTCGAGCCGAACCTGAGCGAACTCGGCGATATCCTGGTCGGAGTTCAGGCCTTTTACGATTACTGCCTGAAGGTCAACAAGGTCTCTGCCGAACTACTGGCTGATATCAAAAAGGACTGCGCCGCCCTCGACTACTACGGTGAGCGCATTGAAAGTTTCTGGGCCATCAAAGACGACGGATACCAGGCCTGGACCCGGCAATGCCCCCTGGAGGACTGAACGCCAGCCCATGTCAGGCTCTAGCCATAAACTGGGAGCAGCCCGCCTCGCCGTATTCACGGCCTTCTGCCTGGCGGCCACAAAACTGACCACCGGCCTGCTGACCGGATCCATGGCGGTGCTGTCCTCGGCCGTCGACTCTCTGCTCGATATCCTCATGTCCGGCATCAATTATTTCGCCATCCGCCAGGCCGATCAACCCGCCGACGAAAGCCACCCTTTCGGACACGGCAAGTTCGAAACCGTGGCGACCATTATCCAATCGTTCGTCATCGCCCTGTCGGGCAGCTGGATCATCTACGAAGCGACCCGACGCCTGATTCTGGGCCAGGGCCCGCAACGCCTGCAGGGCGGCATCATTGTGCTGGTCCTCAGTATCGTCGCCTCCTGGTGGATCAGCCGCTACCTGCAGAAGGTCGCCGTGCGCACCGACTCCTCGGCCCTTAAGGCCGACGCCCTGCACTTTGCCATGGATGTCTACACCAACCTGGCACTGGCGGTCGGATTAGGGGCCATCTGGCTCTTCGATGCCCCCTGGCTCGATCCGCTGCTCTCGATTCTGGTCGGCCTCTACATCCTTTACGAAGCCTTGCGCCTGGTCCGTCAGGCGCTGCGGGACGTGCTCGATGAAGAATTACCCGAAGAGTTGCGCAATAAAATTGTCACCATCATCGAAAACTATCCCGGCGAACCCCTGGGCTATCACAATCTGCGCACCCGGCGCGCCGGTTCGCAAAAGATCATGGATTTTCACCTGACCGTCTGCAAGCACCTCACCGTGGAAGATGCTCACCAAATCGCCGACCAGCTCGAAAAACAGATCGAAAGCCAGATGCTCGGAGCCGATGTCACCATCCACATCGAGCCCTGCGAACGCCCCGACTGCCCGGGGCGTGATCAATGCCTGCCCCTGCACCGGACCCCCTCGAAACAAGACTCCATACAACCTGAAAACTGAACCGGCGCTGCAAGAACCTTCAACAGTCCCCTCGCCTGCTCGGAAAAAAAGGAAGCATCCCGAAAGATGCCTCCCCTGTTTAATCGGCTTACATTTTATGGTGTATTCTAGCCTCCGAACTCCTTGAGGCGCTCAAGTTTTTCAAGGACCTCCTGGCTGCTGGTCCGGCGCTCTTCCATCTCGCCGAAGATCCTGGTGACGATTTCACTGACAGAGGTCACCGCCGATTCAATGGCCAGGGTATTGGTCTTCTGCTTTTCGGTGGCATAGGCCATGTCGTCGGCCATGCTTTTGATTTCCTCGATGGACTGGACGATACTGCGGGTGCCCTCGGCCTGCTCGCCTGTGGCCAATGAAACCTGGGATGCCATCTCACCGAGTCTTTCGATAGAAACAGAGACCGAGTCGGTGGAGCGGGCCACCTCCTGGGTTGCCTTGCGAATATCGCGCGCCATCAACATGGCCGGCCCGGCACTTTCAAGGATGCGCTTCAGGGATTGGTCGACCCCTTCACCCAAGATAATACCGTCCTTGACCAGGTGGCGAGTCCTGCCGACATTCTCAGCGGTCTCACGAGTGTGTTCCTGGATCTCGTTGATGATCTGGGTGATCGCCCCGGTCGATTTGGCCGCCTCCTGGGAGAGGCTGCGAATCTCATCGGCCACCACCGCAAACGAGCGGCCATGCTCCCCGGCCTGGGCGGCAATAATCGCCGCATTGAGAGCCAGCAAATTGGTCTTCTGGGTTATTTCGGTGATCACCATGGTGATGCTGTCGACCTCCTCGCTCTTCTGTGAAAGGCGACTGATCGCCGAAACGGCGGCCTCGACACCATCAGAAATTCCCCTGAGGCCCTCCAGGGCGTTGTTGACCGAGGTCACACTGCTTTCGGCCTGTTGCTTGACATTTTTCGACATGGTATGGGAGCGGGCCGCGCTTTCCTCCACAGACTTTACGGTCGCAGAGATCTCGGTCATCGCCGAAATCGAGTGGTCCATAAAATCGCTGATCTGGTTCGTGCTTTCAGCGACCTGTCCGATGGACACCGAAATCTCGCCGGCCGACGACCTGGTGGCATCAACGGCCTCACGAACCACATCGGCGGCTCCGGCGATATCACTGATCGCCTCGCTGGTCGATGATGTAGATTGCTTGAGTGAACGGTCGAGCCTAGAGTGCTCATCGCGATACTTGAGCAGCTCCTGAAAGGTCAATTCGAGCTCCTGGGTCAGGCTTTCGACGGCCTCAAGCAGGTTTATTTTGGTCAGGCTCGAAGCCACCTGGTCTGCAAACAGTTTGACGGTATCGACATCGGTGTCATCCAGAGCCTTACGGTTGCGCTTGTTATCGACACCAAAAACACCGACAACTTCATCGCGCACTAGAATGGGGCAAAGGATAAAACTCTTTGAACGCAGTTGATTAATGGTGTCGCAGGGCGGCTTCAGATGAAATTTTTCCGGCATCCTGGCTATATCCTCAACCAGCAGAACCTGCCTTTCCTGAACGACGTGAAACATAGCCCCGGCCCGCTCATCGAGAGGCAGGGTAACCCCGGCAAGTCCTTCTTCCCCGGTGCCGCGACTGGCGAAAAATTCGAGCTTGGTCCGAGCCTCATCGACCATCAGAATATTGACACGATCATACCCCAGCACATCGTGCAGACCATCAGCAGCAAGACGCAGCACTTCTTTTTCGCTGACGGTTTTTTGAATGTGGGTGTTTATCGAATGGAAGTTTTTGATGCCGTTGTCCAGATCACGAAACCGACGCTCAAATTCTCCCTTCTGCATAGCGATGGCCTGGTTGGCTTTATCCAGACCGTGGGCCCGGTCATGGATCTCCTGGGAGGCCTTGCCGATAAAAAAACCGAAGGTCCCCAAAACCAGTGCCGTTCCGCCCCCCATATAACTGTAAAGGGCCAGGCTCTCACCTGAGCGAACAATGTCCTGGACCACCTGCTGCCACAAGGACTGACCATCGCGCCAGAAAAGGGCCAGGCGCAACATGATCCAGCCAATGGGAGCCGAAACACCGAGCATGAAGCCGCAAATTGCATAGACCCTGGTTCGTTCGACGTTGCTCATTGTTTTTGAGTTGCTCATTCCCAAATCCCTTAATTGCACAAGTGACAGCGCGCTGATGTTGCTCAGCGACCCAACATGATTCCCAGATCTTCAGCGGTACTCACCAGTTCTCCCTGAGGATCCACCAGGTTAAGGCTTCCCACGGCCTGCTCGATAGGCACCGAGATGACCGAGCGGCCCCGCAGGGCAACCATGTGCCCGAACCGTTGCGCCTCTATCAACTCAACGGCCTTGACCCCGAAGCGCGAACCGAGAATCCGGTCAAAGGGCGAAGGAGTACCGCCGCGCTGAACATGGCCGAGAACCACCACGCGGGTTTCCATCTCAAGGCATTTGCCTATATCAGCGGCAACATGCTGGGCGACGCCACCAAGGCGCTCGACACCGAGGTTCTCAGAGGCGCTCAACTGGCGAACCTTATCGCCCCCTGCGGCAAAAGCCCCCTCGGCAACGACGACTATAGAAAATTTACTGCCCCGCTTGCGGCGCTCGGTGATGGCCTGGCAGACACGATCGATGCAAAAAGGAATCTCGGGGATCAGGATAACATCGGCCGAGCCGGCAATCCCTGACTCCAGGGCTATCCACCCGGCATCACGCCCCATGACTTCGACGACCATAACCCGCTGATGACTCTCGGCGGTGGTATGCAGCCGGTCCAACGCCTCGGTTACCACACCTACGGCGGTGTTGTAGCCAAAGGTCACATCGGTCGAACGCAGGTCGTTATCTATAGTTTTGGGTACCCCGACGACAGGAAGACCAAGATCGCCGAGCTGCCGGGAAATTTTCAGGGTGCCGTCGCCACCGACTGCAATCAGCGCCTCGGCACCTAGGTCACGAAAGTTTTTCAGCACC
The DNA here is from genome assembly GCA_945787465.1 of uncultured Desulfuromonadales bacterium. GTDB lineage: Bacteria > Desulfobacterota > Desulfuromonadia > Desulfuromonadales > Trichloromonadaceae > CALZIZ01. Next base: position 3,636 of record CALZIZ010000102.1, on the reverse strand, counting down.
AGTTCAGATACGTCGGCGAGCTTGACCTGCCCCCCCTCTTTCACCGGAAAGGCAAAGGGGTTGCCGCGGTTGCTGGTGCCGATAATCGTCCCTCCCCTTGGCAGGATCCCTCGCACTGCCTGCAGGTCGAGCTCTCTTGCCCGGGGGCCTTCGACCAGACCATCAAAACCGTCCTCGATACCCAGAACCTTCCAACCCCGCTTCAAAATCGCAGAGCGAACGACACCACGGATAACGGCATTCAAGCCGGGGCAGTCTCCTCCCCCGGTCAAAATGGCTATTGTTTTCCCCATAGAATCAGCATCTCCCGGCCTGAAATGAAACGACATCTTCAGGACAATATTACAGCATCACGGCGCAGGGCCCAATCTGCGGCACCTACAATCCCGGCATCCTCACCGAGGGTGCCAGAAGCAATCTGCATCCCCTGCCAGGCAGAAGCAAAAGCCCGTCGTTGCAGTTCGGCCTTCAGCGCCGGTCCGAAAAGATCAAGGCTGCCACTGGCGCCGCCGCAAAACACTACGCCGTCAATATTCAACAAATTGGCAATCCCTGCAAGAACCTGGCCTAAACGCCGACCCGCCTGAACAAAAGCACTAAGCGCCACAGAATCGCCCCTGCGGGCTGCCTGGGCAACCCTATCGCTTGTCATCTGGCCCCCTTCGAGACGCGCCAGTTCAGTAGCCCTGCCCGCAACAAGTTCCTCCCTGACCGACAGCACGATACCGGTTGCCGAAGCATATTGCTCCAAGCAGCCCCGACTGCCGCACCCGCAGGGCCGCCCCTCGGGTTCGACCATGATATGACCGACCTCACCGGCGCTACCGCCGGATCCCTCCCAGAGCCTTCCATCAAGAACCAGGCCCCCGCCGACGCCGGTCCCCAGGGTCAGGGCGATAAAAGAAGAGAACTGCCTTCCAGCGCCGTGACGGGCCTCCCCCCAGGCAATGGCATTGGCGTCATTGAGCAAGGTTACCGGCAACGAAATCCGCTGCCCGAGCAACCCTGCCAATGGTTGGCCATTGAGCTGAGACAGGTTCGGCGAAACCTTGACCAGTCCCCCTTCGCCAATCACTCCCGGAGCCCCCATGCCTGCTGCCAGGACCCGGCATCCGTCCTTTCGGGCACAATCGATGAGATCAAGGCACACTCGCTCCAGCCTGAGCAGAAACCGGTCCAGGCCCTGGTCCATGGCTGTCGGCATGCGCCGCATTGCCGTAACTTGCCCCTGCGGCGAAACCAGGGCGGCACGACAGTTGGTGCCGCCCAAATCGATGCCGATAAATCGCTTCGAACTCATGGCTTTTGCCGCTTCTCGGTGGCAATGGCAAGCTTGCCGAATCCTGCCCCCTTGGCTAAATCCATCAACTGCACGACCTTTCCGTGCAGAGCCTTCTCGTCGGCCAGAAGCAAAAATGTCATAATTTTGGCTTTTTCTCCGAATCCATCAAGGCGCTTGGCCAGGCCCTCCATAGAGATCGGTTCATCCTGCAGAAAGACCTCCCCCTCCTTGGAAAGGTAGATCTTTATTTCCTCAGGCTCCTTCTCCACGATACTCGAGGAGGACTCCGGGAGCTTGATGGCAAGCCCGGGGGTCTCAACGAAGGTGGTGGAGATCATAAAAAAGATCAGGAGCAAAAAGACCACATCGACCATCGGGGTCAGATCCACCTTGGGGTCATCACGTTTCTTGCGACCGAATGCCATGGTTTTCACTCTCCGAGAAGATCAACCACGTGAAGGGAATACTCTTCCATCTCAAGAAGAATACGGTCTGCACGACTGGTCAGGTACTTGTGCAGCAGGATGGTGGGAATGGCGACGGTCAAACCGGCGGCAGTGGTGATCAGGGCCTGGGAGATGCCCCCACCGAGAGTGGCGGGGGTTCCGCTGCCCTGAATTGCAATAATTGTAAACGCTTCGATCATCCCCAGCACGGTTCCGAGCAGCCCGAGCAGGGGAGAAATCGTGGCAATGGTCCCAAGCAATCCGAGATAACGCTCGAGCGGGGCCGCCTCGCGGGCTCCGACTTCTTCGGCGACGACTTTTATATGGTCGCGACTGCGGCCGCTGGCTCGCAGGGCAGCGATAAATATGCGTGCCAGCGGGGTTCCGCTGCGCTGGCAGACGATAATCGCCTCTTCGACCCGTTTTTTCTGCACCAGGGCCTCGACTTCGCGAAGCAATTCCCGGGTCCCTCGACGGATTCGGAAAAAAATCCAGAATCTTTCCAGAAAAATGGCCAGAGCCAGAACCGAACAAGCCAGGATGGGGTACATCAAGGGCCCACCCTTTTGAAAAATCTCCAGCATGGTATCAGTTGTCCTTTCGCGGGTGCTGAATCAGGCGGGCCAAGCCTACCATAAACTTCAATAAATATAAATAAGTGGATACAAAGTCGGCCAAAGCTGTGCCGGACGATAATCATCCCGGCCACTTGGCAATCAAAAGCCTCCCGAGCCTCCGGAAGAGCCCGAAGCGTCAACGATACGCGGCAAATCCCTCGGCAAGAATCCTGAATGTGTCTTCAAGATGCTGAGGAATAACCCGCACGTCGCCGAATACCGGCATAAAATTGGTATCCCCGCTCCAGCGCGGAACAATATGCATATGCAGGTGATCAGCGACCCCGGCCCCGGCAACCCTGCCCAGGTTCATGCCGACGTTAAACCCCTGAGGTTCAATGCAGCGCTTAAGAACCTTACGACTCCGGGCAAGCAGATGGTGCATTTCGAGGGCTTCGGGATCGGTCAACTCGTCAAGTTCGGCAGTATGGCGATAGGGCGCCACCATCAGATGGCCATTGGTGTAGGGGAATTTGTTCATGATCACAAATGCATGTTCCCCCCGGGCCAGAATCAGCCGCTCGCAATCCTCGCCTGAGATATCGCGGACACAGAAGATACAGCCGCACGCATCGGTATCGTCATCCCCGAGGATATACTCCATACGGCCCGCTGACCTTATCACCCACCTCAAGCAGGCCAACGGAATGATAGGGCGCCCACCGCCGGTCGGTCGGACTGCCCGGGTTGAAAAACAACATCCCCCGTTTTATGTGGCAAACGGGCTGGTGGCTGTGACCGTAGACCAGGCAATCGAGATGCTGGCCGGAGAATTCTTTAAGAATGCGATCCTCAATCCCATCGGGAGATCCCCAGCCATGGATGAGGCCGATGCGAAACCGTCCAACGGAAATTATTTTTTTCAGGGGGACAGAGCTCGATGGCGGGTCCATATTCCCCCTGACGGCATGGACAGTTCGGGCGCCGAAGAGCCCAAGGATATCGGGGTCGACCATGTCGCCTGCGTGAAAAATCAACTCGACATCGTAAAAATAGCGTTCGACCAGCCCAGGAAAAACCTCAAGCCCACCCGCAAAATTTACATGGGTATCGGAAATCACTCCAATTTTAATCATAGTATCCCCAAAATTCCCAGAGCAACCCTTGCGGATATAATACCGGTTTCCTGAAAAATTCCCACTTTTAACCCTCAACCTCCAAGGTGACAATCCTCCCCTCAGGCAACAGGTGGCCGGCCCACCCCTGGCCAAATTCGGCCATATCAACGATCAACAGCCACTTTCAAGGGTTCAACGACAGGCACATTTCTCCCCCTGGCCCCTTGACGGAA
>CALZIZ010000101.1:10240-11439 GCA_945787465.1 uncultured Desulfuromonadales bacterium | reverse complement strand
TTTTCATGACAGTTGCCGCAGGTCTGGGCAGTGACCGGCGCACGCCCTTCTTCGATGGCCTGGTGGTCGTTGCCGTGGCAGTCCTCGCAGCCGACTTCAGCGCCGGCATGATCGCTTGCCTGCCAGTGCTGCACCGCACCTGGGGTTGCCTGCAGGTGGCACTCGAGGCAACCCTGCTCGGCTGCGCAAAGCAGCGGCCAGAAAAAGACGGCCCCCAACAAAATCAAGATTTTCATCATTGCTCCAAAAGTGTGGCCCTGTAGGTTTGAAATTCGTCCTGGTCGATAATCCCGAGGCTGCGCCACTTGCGCAGCCTGAGAAGCTTCGGGGAGGCGGGAACAGTCGCGGAGGAAGGGCTTGCACCCTCCAGGCCGGAATAAAAGAATGTGCGCTTTGCACTGCGCACCATCAGCCAATCCGTACCTGGCACAAACTCTGCCCCTGCGACCTTGGGAAAATCGACCAAAGGCAGGGTATCGCGTAACAACTGGCCGTCGATCCACAGGTAGCGACCTGACCCAGATATCGCCAGCTGACGCCCCGGTGCCGCAGCCAACCGTTCAGTCTCCTCTGCCCAGGGTTCGGTCTTTAGGGTCTGGCCGACACCATCTCCCCAAAGCAGGAAATCCCCGTCCGGAGTAAACTGCAGCCCACCACCGGGCAAAGGGGCCTGAGCGAGTTCTTTTTCTCTGCCGCTCTCGAGGTGCCTGAGAACGATGACAAGGTAGGGAGCGAGAGCCGGAGGATCGTGAAGCCGGGCGTAGACGATTTCGTCTCCCAGGGGCGAGACGGCCATCCGGGTCATGCGGCCAAGGGCAGCCCCCACCGGCGAAGGGTTGCCGGCTTGAGGGTCTGGTCGTTGAGCACCTCGGCGGTTGACTGATTGCTGCCATCCCAGTTGTAGAGCATGGTGCGGCGATTGCCGCCGAAGGTAAAGATGCTCTGCTCGATGACTGTGAACAGAAGGCGGCTCTGACCTGACCAGGCCAGAACGTCGATCATGCCGGGGACCTCCAATTCGCCAATCACGCCCCCGCCATTGCCATAAATCCGCACCAGGCTCTTCTGCCCGCGGCTAAAGCCGGCAGCAAGAAAGGCGCCTGCAGGCCAGGCCAGCACCTGGGGCGTCTCCTGGTCAAGCGTGGTGCACTCTGCCCCTTGAGCATTACAGATGCGCAGCCCTTGATCACCGAAGGCGA
>CALZIZ010000101.1:0-10174 GCA_945787465.1 uncultured Desulfuromonadales bacterium | reverse complement strand
CCAGCAGGGACGATAGGACAAAGTTCAATCGGGGGAGCCTGGCCATGGGCGAATATACCTTTACCGAATAGGATGGGGGCAAGGGTAACCGAGGCGAAGTGGAGAGTCTTTGATTTTAGTCAAATAGGAGATTTATAAGAGCAAAGAAAAGGTAGGGTTCTTACTTTTGGGGGCCATCATTCCCGCATGATAGGCAGGTGGGAATCCAGCCTTCGGCATTCCAAAATCTGGATCCCCGACAGACCCTCTCGGGGATGACGAAGGGGGGAGATGGTACAGGGACTGGGGCTGTTTCGCAAGAAAGCGACTGAAGCTCAGCCCTCCTTGTAGGTTTCGGAGAGGTCCTCGAGGCGGTCGCGATCGACGATGTCGATAACCTTGCCCTTAACGGCAATAATATCTTCGTTGGACAGCTTACGGAAGGTTCGCGAAAGGGTTTCACTGACGGTGCCCAGGTTGCTGGCCAGCTGGGTTTTGGAGATGGGCAGTTCAACCCGCTCAGCCTCGTCTCCTGCCAGGTCGAGAATGTAGCGAGCCAGTCGGGCCGGCACGTCCTTGAAAGTCAACTCTTCTATCTGGGTGGTGAACTGGCGTAAAAACCGGGACAGGCCGCCGATCATATTGATGGCGATCTGCGAGTGCTGGTGCAGCAGTGCAAGGAAATCGTTTTTTGGGAAAAATATCAGCTGGGACTTTTCGAGCGGCTCTGCGTAAGCCGGGTACAGCCCACTGACAAAGATGGCCGCCTCGGCAAAGGCGCCCCCGGGATGAACGATGTGCAGGATGCGTTCTTTGCCCTCGGGAGAAAGCTTGTAGACCTTGACCTTGCCGCTGGCCACAATATAAAAACCCGCGGCCTCTTCGCCTTCGGAAAAGAGCAGTTCACCCCGCTCATGGGGGCGGGCCCTGCAGATCGCCAGCAGTCGCTCCAGGTCTTCGGGGGTCACCCCGGCAAACAGGGGGCAGCGTTTAATAATAGAGCTGATATCCATGGGCGAGATGGTAGCAGACGGGAAACAGGCTGGCAAGAGGCAATGGGCGTAGCGTGATACGTGATGGCTAAAGGACAATCGACCAATTGCAACTGACCACTGGACACTGCCGCAAAAACAAAAAAAGCCTAACCGCGATTGCGATCAGACTTGTTTTTGTTTGGTGCCGAAGGGGAGACTCGAACTCCCACGTCCCTACGGACACTAGACCCTGAATTTAGCAGCCCCGCCCCTATCTATCTGTTTTTTCGTCATCTTTCCGTCTTTTCGACTTGCTACGGCTTGCTACATCATTTGATTTCTCGAGAAATTGAGCAAATTTTTGACCTTCTGATTTGAGGAACTCACCGGCGATGTGCGTGTAAATTTCTGTGGTGCTAAGGTTGGAGTGGCCGAGACTTTTTTGCATGGCTCTGGGATCAACTCCGGCCAATGCACCGTGGGTTCCATGGTCATGACGCAGCAGATGATGGTAGATGTGTTTATCGACTCCAGCCCGCTCGGCTGCTCCGCGCAAAGCGGTGCGAATGTCTTTATAGGGCTGGCCCTTTGGATTTGGGTAAAGCAAGCCACGGCCCTGGCGTTTTTTTGCAGAGGAAAGTTCATCGAACAGACGCTGAGTCCAGATGGAGACAATCCGTTCCTTCCCCCCTTTCCCCACTACTCGGATCTGCCTGGTATCGAGATCGACTTGTCCCCCGGTCATAGTGAATGCCTCGGTACGCCGTAAGCCGGCATCGTACATTAGAAGGAACAAGCCAATCTTATGCGGGTCGAGATGGTCGATAATGGCCTGCACCTCTGCTGGCGTGTGAACCACCGGTACTGGAGAGCGGGTCTGTTTTTTAGGAAATCTTTTGATTTTGAATGGCAGTGGCGCGCATAGCCGGTGCTCTTCAGCATAGCGGTAGATAGCAGCAAGGTAGCTTAGTTCACGGTTGATAGTACGTTTTTTTACGCCCGAAGCTAGACGTTGTGCCTTGTATTGCTCGACAATTGCTGGCGTTAGGTGGTTGAGCCTGAGATTGCGGAAGGTGGGCTCGAGCTGCTTCCAAGCCCACCAAAAATCACCTAAGGTGCTTTCGGCGACCTCATTTTTGTAGGATGCGATAAAACCTGGCAGTATATCAATAACCGTGGGTGTGGCCATGTTGACCACTGGCCGGTGCTGCCGGCGCAATTCCATCTCATATTGACGCGCATCACTCTCTTTGCCGTAATAGACTAACTGCTCTCTTGGCCCTTGGCGCCCTTGAGGATACCAATCAATGATCCATGAACCAGGGACAACGATCCCCTGTCGGTCTTTTTTAGGACGGATGGACATGGTGATTTGCCTCTATAACGTCAACACGAAAACGCTGGGCATTTGGCGCCTTGTCTCAACTATCAAGGGAAATTACCCTCATTTCAAACGATACCTTTCAGGACCCGTACACCCTTACATAAGACAACCTAACAAGCCCAAACCCCTCCTTCGTCTCGGCAGCTCTAACCTTGGAGACATTCCCATTCTGTTGAGCCAATTCAATGGATGCGGGTTGGATTTCAAATCCCAGAATGGCAATACCCTGGGCAATGCCGACCTTACAGGAATCGTCTTCCCTGCATAACTCCAGAATCTGGACGTTTTCATCACCAAACAGCATAGGGCTGCATCCCGAAAGCAGCGACAAGCCGACCAGGAGTGTGAAGGTCATCTTGAATTTTCTGAGTATCTGCGTGGGATTGGTGCGGAGTGTCAGGCCCAGGGCCAAACCGCATACAACTGCGGCGATACAGAAGAAGTGATTGGCAGTTGGATGGGGAATCATCGACCCGATAAGAGTCAAGATGAAAAGATAGGGCAGAATTTTTAGTCGGCGGTCCCAATCGTCGCAGTTCTGTGGGCAATCCGAATTTGTAATTGTTTGCTGATCGGGAAGAACATCTTTGAGCAGTTGCCGAATCTGTTCCCCTTTTTGGTCTAACTCATTGTCTTCATACATGGCTCCCCTCCCCTATTTATTATGCAGCCAGTTTGATAAGCCTGAGAACGGTTGGCTTATCGACCGTTTTACCCTCTTCTGAGAACATTTCATATAGAGTGACGATCAGCTGAGCCTTTTTATTAGCCTTCAGAATCAGTTTTTTTTCTTCAAGGATCTCTTCAACAGCTTCAATCACAGTCTGGAGCAAAGCACTATCAGGGGCGGAGGTTTTCTCGCCTTTTGGCCCTCTTTCCAGCCCTGCTAAGAACATCTCGCCTTTGCCTGAAACGACAAAATTCAGATTCCCTCCGAGAGCGTCCACAATCCTGAAAAGCGTATCAACTCCAGGATTTTTTGTTTTACCGGTTACAATTTCAGAGATCCTAGATGTTGGAATACCGGTTTTCCTTGAAATCTGGGATGGCTTAAGTTCGCTATTTTCAATAAGTTTTTTAAGATTCGCTGCAATCATCAACAAGCTCTCTCCAAAAAACGTAACTTTCCCAATTGACAATCTCTGAATTACGTAATAACCTTGTCCCAACAGTCAGACAAAAAGGAGCCAAACTTTAATTCCATTCGTTGAGAGGCAAGGCTCCGGCTCAACAAAAATACCCCTGATTCTGGACTATCAGCTTTCACCCATTATCCAGGCTTAACGACAAGTTCCTCAATGTCCGACTTGGAAAGGTTTATGCCGGTCTCGCAATGGGTGCCGAAATGAATCATGCCGGGTAGGAGCGCGTTTACGGCTTGCTTGAAATACTTTCCGCAGGCCGGGCACCGAACATCGGCATCACCAGGCCTTTTAGAATGAGGCATTCCAGGGCTCCTATCCATACATTAGGACAGTTCTAACAACCTTTTCTGGGGTTTTCAATGAGAAAGTCTGTTGCCAACTTTGTTATTTCGCAAATGCGGCTAAAAGCCATGACCGTGAAGGGTTGGGCCGAAGCGAACAACCACAAGCCGGATACGGTTTACAAAATCATTCACGGCACCCGTGGCAAGCAGGCCCGGGGTGAATCGGCGAAGATTATTAACGGCCTTAAAAGGGACGGATTCTGGCCTGCAGAGAACGAAGCAATCGGGAATGCAGCGAACCACTAGTTCCCTATGGCGCAAAGGGTAATTAGCAGGGGGATCGGTTTGAATTACAAAAACGTCTGGGTTTTGAACTCACCGGAGTTTTATGGAGTCTTACGAGGCAATTTCGAGGGCAATCGGTAAAGAAGCGGTAGCGCACGCCAGGCGATTAAGGCTCTCGACCCGTTTGATTTACAAGTGGATGGAACCATCAGCGGATTTCACCTCATCGGGGGCCTACAACCCGCTGGATCGGGTTGAAGAGATCATCGCCGGAGCGTTAAGGCTTGGCAAACCTCAGGAAGATGCGTTTGCCCTGATCTACTTCTTGGCCTACAGGTTTGGCGGAGTTTATCTACCCTGCCCCCCTTCCAATTGTGACCTAGGGGCATTGTCAAAGCAGCTTGTTAAATGCATCCAGGAGTTTAGCGAGTGCGCAGCAGAGACGGCGAAAGCTCTGGATGACGATTTTTTATCGCCAGTTGAGCGCAAGCGAATCATCAAGGAAGGACACGATGCAGTCGCGGCCATCACTCAACTCATCCGTATGGCGAAGGAGGCTCGGTAAATTTCATGACTGGTGAAGATAGGAAACTACTCGAAACCATCGTGGAGCAAAACCGGCAATTGCAGGTCAGGCTAGAGAGTCTTGAAGCCAGGCCGATGGAACTCTCACCGCTTGATCCGCTGCGGGTACGGCAAGACGATACCCGGCTGTTGGAGATATTGCGCACCCAAGGTCTTAAGGCCCACAAAGTGGCCTTTCGTAAAGTGATGGCTGAGCGTCGAAAGGAGATGGGGATATGACGCTGAGTTTACTGGACCAGGACCTTGAACGAATCCGGAAGGAACGGGAGCAGACAAAACGCGTTCTAGCAATGCTATGTGGCGGACCTAAGGTTTGCCGAGCCACATTTGAGGCTGAAATCGGCATTTTTTTGAAACGAGTTCGCAGGCAATGCGGACCTGTGGAGAGTTAGCCCCCTGGCCAGGCCCGCCAGGGAACGCGCCCACCAGTCGGGCCAGAACGACTTGCCCCGGGGATGCCTCCTCAGCCCCCGGGGACTTTTTACAAAAAGATGATAGGAAGGATTAGGCGTAGAGGACCCAAACCATGCTCCCCGAACTGAATTCCGTCATTGGCGACGACTGTTTCTGAAAGGGAACAACCATGAACACAGGTTTGCTGGCAAATATCCCCGGGCTCTCGGCCCACCATGAAGAGGTTCCCCAGTCACACAACTTCGACCGCAAGGCGGTGGAGCGTCTGGTGCGCGATGCGGTCGGACTGTTGGAGTCCTACTACCCCGCGGGAGCCTTGGCCTGGCTCGAGGAGATTCGGCCTGAGGTGACCCATTTTCTGAAAAAGTGTGAGGGCGAGATCGACGCGGCGGTGCTGACAGAAGACATGGGGCGGGTTCGCAAGACGCTGACCCGCTACGTGGAGGCCCACCGTCGGGCGTTCAAGATCTACCAGGGCCGGGATGCGCAAGAAGAGCATTTTGTTAACTGATGTTCGTTTGATCAACGACGGTGAGGAGGAGCCATGGGTTACGCACTGACCGAACTGGGCCCTCAGCGCTGCCGGCAAATCGCCGAGGAGCTGTTCCGGGTGGAAAAGGCCTACCGGCAGAAGCTGCACGGCTTTTGCCCGATCCACGGCGACCAGTCTTCGGCCTCGTTTGTCTACCACTTTCACGAGGACTGGTTCAAGTGCCGCAGCTGTAGCGAAGGGGGCGACCTGGTCAAACTCTGGTGCCAGCTCAACGGTAAGGAGTTTCTGGACTTCAAGCGCGAGTTTGTGGGGGATATCTATGACAAGTTCCAGGTTCAAAAACACACCGGAGTGGAAATTATGAGGTCGGTTTCGAAGGTGGAGCCGGCTGAAACATTTGTCGCTGAGAAAGACCTGGTGGCCCTCCCTTCCCTTCCCAGCGACAGGATTGCAGAACTCAAACAACTACGCGGCTGGTCAGCCGAGGTGATCGAAGCGCTCGATCTGCGTCAGTTCACCGATTTTAAGGGCAACCACCGAATCGCCATGCCGATCCGCGATGATGAGGGGCGTTTGTGCAATATCCGCCTCTACCAGCCAGGGGCTGCGAATTACAAGGTGATCAGCTGGTATGACCAGAGTTGCAAAGCATGCGGCGGGCGCTGGAAGTCGGTCAACAAGCAGAAGCTCTGTCAGAAGTGTGAAGCGTTGCCGAACGACTATGGTCGCTCGCGCCTCTACCCACCTCCGTCGCAGTGGAAGCGGGACGAGCTGCTGTGGCTGTGCGAGGGAGAGCCGGATCTCGTCTGCGCTCTCTCCCACGGGCTAAACGCCTGCACCCAGACCGCCGGCTGCGGCACCTGGCCCGATGCGTTCAGCCAGGCGATGACCGGCCGCGATATGGTGATTTGCTACGACGCCGACCAAGCTGGGTTCAAAGGCGCCATGAAGGCAGCCCGCACGATTGCCGAGCATGCCCAATCTGTGCGGGTCATCCGCTGGCCGGAGGAAATGGGGAGATGACGGCGCCTGCCTACTATCCGCAGAACCACGGCCAGGACCTGACGGACTTTTTGGTCGGCCATGGGCGCAACCTTGGCGACCTCACCGACCTGCTTGCCTCGGCCCTTACCGTGGAGAAGCCCAAAGAGCCCGAACAGGATCCCGGGGTGGCGCGGTTTTTTCGCCAGGGCAAGTTCCTGCCGGCGCTTTTGGCTAAAGCGATCATGGCGGATCTCGTCATCGCCTCGGACCCGTTGACCGGGCTGGTTTACCGCTGGGAGGGGCGCTTCTGGTCCCAATACGACCTGCAGTACATTCGCGCCAAGGCCCTGCAAATGCTCGGCGATGAGGCCAGTAGCAGCAAGGCGGCGGACGTGGCCAACATCATCCAGGACCTGTCGGTGCTGCCGGTGGGTCGCAGGATGAACGATCACCAGGACCTGATTTGCCTGCAGAACGGCATGTTCAACCTGGTGACCGGGGAACTGATGCCCCACGCCAGGGACTACTTGGCGACCCACTGCCTGGGGGTTCGCTTCGACCCGCAGCAGGTTCCGGATTGCCCGCGCTGGAAGCAGTTTCTCAAGGAGGCGGTGCAGGATCCGGAGGTCATCCGCGAGCTGCAGAAGTTTTTCGGCTACTGCCTGACCCGAGAGACGCGCCACGAGAAGATGCTGATCCTTTACGGCCCGGGCGGTGACGGCAAAAGCACCCTGATGAACGTGCTGCGCCAGTTGGTGGGCGAGGAGAACTGTTCGCACATCCCCATGGGGCGCCTCGAAGACCAGTTCTACCTGTCACGCCTGGTGGACCAACTGCTCAACATGTCGACCGAGATCGAAAGCAAGGCGATGCAGTCCCAGGAGATCAAGGCGATCGTCTCCGGTGACCCGATCTCGGCCTCGTTCAAGAACCAGACCCCCTTCGACTTTGTTCCCTTTTGCAAACTGGTCTACTCGACCAACCGCCTTCCTAAGATGCTGGATAACTCAGACGGCTTCTTCCGCAAGATCATGATCATGGAGATGCGGGGACAGTTCGTCAAAAGCGGCAAGGCGGACCTGTTTCTGCGCGACAAACTGCTCGAGGAGCTCCCCGGAATCTTCGCCTGGGCGCTCTGCGGCCTGGTGATGCTTCGCAAGCAGGGCTTTAAAGAGGCTGTAGCGATGCGGCAGAGCCTGCAGGACTACAAGCGGGTCAACAACAACGTGCTCTATTTCATCGAACGCCACCTGGAGAAGAATCCCGCCGCCAAAGAGATCAAATCGGCGGTTTACGAGGATTACGTCAAACGCTGCCGCAGCTGGAATCTGATGCCGCTCGGTGAGCCGCAGTTTCGCATGGAGTTTCTGCGCCTGCTGCGCGATCTGGAGATCCCGGTGCGAGACGGCAAGAAGGTCGACGCATTTGGAGTGCGCAAGAACGCCTATGTGGGGTTTCGTCTGGTGGAGGAGAAGCCTGAGGCCGAAGACGGCTTTTGCTCCCCTACCCCTTTTGAGCCGGAGGCCAACCATGAATAGCTGCATCAGGGCCATTTCAGCGCAAAAAATGTCCGGGCTGTCCGGCTTGTCCGGCTGTTTTTCAGCGATGCCGGACGGCCTCAAAGTCAGTCCCAAACTGGCTTTGCGGGGGTTTGTCCGGTTTGTCCGGCAAATTTTCAACTCCTATACGTATGCGCGTGTGCGCGCTATAGGGCACAACAACTCCAGGGCGTTTTAGAGTTGTATTTTCCCCGGACAAGCCGGACAGAGAAGTTAACTTATTGGAATTGAATACAAATCTCTGTCCTGGGGACTTAAAATCCTCAGGACAGACCCAGACATTGCCGGACAAAAGGAGATCTGCGTTGTGTTGACCCTCTGCCAAGCGACAATGACCACAATCCCAACCGCCCCTGCTCCCCTGCCGGTGCTGCAGGGGGCTTCGCTGGTATCGATCGACGATCCCGCTCGGGAACTTCCTCGCCAATGGCGAAAAAGCCTCCACAACCATCCCCAGGCCGACACCACCCAAGGCACTAACCGATCCATGACAAATCGGTCTGAAGACCGGCTGGAGATTTGGGACATCGCAACCGCCTGGGTCGATCAGATCAAGGGCCTGATTCTCCAGGTATCCGACCCTTACCTGCACCGGGGGCCCTATGAACGAAGCGATTTCGTCAACGCTGCATACCTGGCCGCTTATGAGGCTCTGGAGAGCTGCGTCACCAAAAAAGAGCTTCAGAAGTTCCTGGGTTACTTTTTCATGATCTTCCGGCGGCGCTGCCTTGAAGACTTCGGTCTGCAAAAATCAGTCATCATCACCGCGGCCAACCGCAGCGACCTTGACACCTGCCGTATCCCCTCGGACGCCTTCCATCCTTTGAACAACCTTGTCGAAGATGGTAACTGCGCCGATGAAATGAAGCTCTTCAAAACCGCCCTGACCAAAATGACCCGAAGACAGCAGCGGGCCTGGTCGATTCTGCTCGGACTCGATAATGTCGGCCTCAAAAACCTCTCCCCTGGTTCCGTCGCCAAGTTTCTCGATATTTCCGAAAAAGGGCTGCAGCGTCTGTTACGCAGAAGCCTCAACCGGCTGTCCAGGAGAAATCTATTCACAGACCAGGAACGACCAGGCCGGGCTGAAAAAAAACAAAAACCTGTCACCCAAAATGTCCCCCACCCACCGATCTATTGGATTGAGCAGCAAAAACGCCCCGAAATCTCCAGGAGCCTCTGATGAGAACTGTTCTCGCCCTCGTGATTCTGATGCTTGGTTTCAACACCCAAGGACTCGGCCAGGAGATCCATCCAGTCCGTTACCAGCATCAGCATTTTCTGGTTCGCGGCCTGACCAGCGACAGGGTGTTTGTGATCGGAGGCGAGACCCAAGGGAGAACTCCCCGGCCATTCAAAGCGTCCCCAGTGGCGATCAAATTTGGGGAAGCTGCTCTGTCCCCAAAGAACCAGAGTCTCCCCAATTCGGCATTCCAAATCGAGGAGTGTCAGCAGGTCGTGGCAGATGGAGCAGTAAAAGACCCCTGCCTGCTGGATAGAGTCTTCTTCCCCTTTTCCAGCGCCTTTATTCCCGTCACCGAAGAGGCCGACCTGCTCCGGGCCGTGGAAGAGCTTCCGCAAGGCACCAAGCTGCAGGTTCGCGGATTCACCTGTGATCTGGGCTCCCAGGCCTTCAATGATCACCTTGCCCTTGAGCGGGCCAACCGGGTCGCCAGCAACCTTCGCGATCAAGGGTTTGCGGTGGAGGTTGCGGCCCAAGGAAAATGCACCTACCTGACCAGGAACCCGAAAAAACGGGCACTGAACCGCCGCGTTGAGATCACCCTTCGCGGTTCAGAGTTAAGACAACAAAAACTGAGTCGGCTCAACGCGGAGTCTTTAACAAACACCCAATGACTGGGTGAACGGCGAGAACGGATCTGGGACGCACCTCGCCACAACGTCAACTCTTTTTGAAAAATGAAGGAGGTTCACTGTGAAACCAATGACCAACATGAAAAAACCCGCCCTAACCCTGTTACTTGTGACCTGCATCTTCCTGATGAGTACTGCCGCCGCCTTCGCTCTGGCGGTCCCTACCGCGACCGATCTCGGCTATGAGGCCTACGATATCTGGTTCAACAAGGT
>CALZIZ010000100.1 GCA_945787465.1 uncultured Desulfuromonadales bacterium | reverse complement strand
CAGACGAATGGGAATCGATGCCGGCGGATCGACCATCATCGATCGTCATGTCGAAGGTATCGTCGAAGTCATGCTCGACGCCTCGGGCAACCATGATGCGCCACTGACAAAAGAGCGCCTCTTCGACTGGCACGCCGCACTCTTTCCCACCGGAAGAAGCGGCATGCAGCGAATTACCGTCGGTCACTGGCGCGGCGAATCGAGCGGTATCATGCAGATCGTTTCAGGGCCCAGCGGGCGGGAAAGAGTGCACTACGAAGGCCCGGGTTTCGACCGCATCGATGCAGAAATGGATGCCTTCATCCGCTGGTTCAACTCCCCCCCCCGAGTCAGACATGGTGATAAGGGCGGTCCTGGCTCATTTCTGGTTCGTGACCATCCACCCCTTTGATGACGGCAACGGACGAATCGCCCGAGCCATAGCCGACATGATGCTGGCCCGCTTGGAAAAAAGTCCCTGGCGTTTCTACAGCATGTCTACCCAGATTCAACGCGAACGAAAAGCCTACTACGCTGTTCTGGAAAAATGTCAGAAAGGGGGACTGGACATATCCCCCTGGATCGAATGGTTCCTTAACTGCCTAAAAGGCGCCATCGAAGCCTCGGAAGAAACCCTGGAAACCATCCTTGGCAAGGCGAGGTTCTGGGAATCCCACGCCGGCGAAGCGTTCAACGAAAGACAACGCAACATCATCAACCGCCTGTTGGATTGTTTTGAAGGAAAGCTGACGTCATCAAAATGGGCGAAGCTGGGGAAGTGTTCTCAAGACACGGCCTTGAGGGACATCAACGACCTCCTCGGTCGCCAGGTCCTGAAAAAAGAGAAGGCCGGCGGACGAAGCACAAACTATGTGTTGGATGTTTGAAGCTGTTGCGCGAGTTGCTTTTTAAGGTGGGTTCCAGGGGCGCAGACAGCGGGGTCAAAATCAGGCCCTTAGAGTCAGGTGCTGTGAATGGGGTTCTATTCAGAAAACAGGCGGGAGAGGGGGTCACTGTGATATACGGCCAACCGGTTGCTGGCACGGGTGATGGCCACATAGAGCAGGTTTTTACCCAGGTCGGTCGCCGGGTAGGACTTCTGCGAAGGGTTCCAGAGGATCACCCCTGAGAACTCCAAGCCTTTGACCTGGTGGGCATTGGTGATGAGAATGCCCGGTTCGAAGGAGAGGTCTCCGGTTTGAAGGCGCACCCCCGGCAGCTCCCTGAGGGCGCCGTAAACGCTTTGGGCCTCGTGCTTGAACCGGCAGATGATCGCGGTCAGGCTGTTTTTTTCCCGCGCCAGAAGTGCCCCCACCGACCGGCGCAAATGGCTCAGCGCCTCGGCCTGAGAGCCAAAGTTATGAAAGCGCGGGTCCGGCCCCTCGTTGACGACCTTGCCCACCGCACGCCCGGAGACCCGGGAGGCCAGGGCCATGATCTGACGTGTCGAGCGATAGCTGATATCGAGCTCTCCCGAGGAAAGCCCCGCATTCTTCAGCTCAAGCTGAAACGCGGAGAATCCTGCAGAGTCCACAAAATCAAGAATCTTCTGTTTCTCATCGGCGCAGACCGTCAGGCTCCGTCGGCCGGTAGCTGCAAACATCAGGGCGTTGAGCTCCACCAGGGACAGATCCTGCGCCTCATCGACCAACACATGGTCATACCAGCCGAGCGCCTCGGGAAGCTCCATCCCCTTTCCCCGCATTTGGGCCAGGTGAATCAGCACCCCGGCATCGTCAAAACCGATTTCGCGGCCTGGCCCGTCGATAAGTCGTCGCCCCTCCCGGGCAAGAGCGTCGACCTGAGGTGAGGCCCCCAGGTGCCGGCGCCATAACGAAGAGTCGGAATAAAAGGCGGCAAGATCTTCGAGGGCAGACTCCCGTCCGCTGTTGGCCACATACTCAAGCAGGGCGGCGTACATGCCGGAGCTCTTTTTCAGGGTGGTGAGCCCCGGTTCCCCCTTTGCGGTAAAGGTCGCTGTAATCCCCAGCGAACGCATGGCCTTGACCGCCCAGGAGTGAAAGGTCTCGACCGGCAGCTGATTGGTCAGCAGGTCCACCGAGGTCTTTTTGACATAGTTGCGCAGCGACTTGTTAAACATGACCACCAGGCACCGTTTGGGACGAAACAGTTCCGGCTGGTTGAAAATCAGATAAGAAAGGCGGTGCAGGGCCACCGTCGTTTTGCCGCAACCGGCTCCGCCGGTCAGGTAGAGACAGCCGTCACTCTTGCGGGTGATCAGCTCGAACTGATCCCGGTCGATCAGGGAGACGATATCGACCATGCGGTGATCGCCGCCGGCTTCTTTTTTAATAACGCTGGAGTTTTGCTGCCCCGGGTCGCCCCAGGCCCCGTTTTGTTTTTCGAACGAGCCTGTCCCGGTCTTGATGGACAGAAGTTCGCGCCTTGATATCCCGTAGGCGATTTTCTTTTCGATCGTTCCGCTGCGTTCCCGATCTCCGATATCGTCTTCGTACTCTTCTCCCTCTTCCCACTCGTAATAGAGCTTGGAAACCTGGGCCTTGCGCCAGTCGGTGACCACAGCCTTAGAGCCGTCCATCAAGCCCTGCTTGCCCAGAAGAATATGCTTGCGCCCGATGCGGGGGTCGTCGTCGCAGATCGTGATTCCGGCCAGGTAAGGCGCTGCCATCTGCTCAAAGGGAGGCAGGTATTTGGCCGGGTCGTACTGGGATAGTCGACGGATCTCCAGGGTCAGCCGGTCTTTTTCGCGGGGGTTGTTCGCGTTGAGGCGTTCGGTTTTCAATTCCCGGATTTTCAGGTCATGATCGCGCAGCTTCTCCTTGCGTTGCAGGCTGTATCGGTCGGCCGCCTGACAGATTTCGGAGAGGCGCCGCTCTTCTTCAGCGATATAGTCCGCCGTTGCGGGATCAAGGGTGTCGTGCATGTCGGTTCTCGATGGGCTCAAGGGTACTGGCAGATTGGTGCTGCTTCGCTCTAGCCCTTGTATGCCTTGGCTATGTTAATATATGATGCTCTCGCAAAAAGAGGCAGGAAGAGTAGCCGTTTCGAATCGGAACATCAACCCCCTAATCTACTCAAGGCGCTGCTCCCATGCTCCTTCTCGCGTAAGAAACGATTTGGAAAACCGCTCTTTGGTGATACCATGCCTCCTATCGAAGTTTGTTTTTAATAACGCAATATTACCTTTTGGAATCACTATGAAAAAAACGTTTAAAATGACCCACCCAAAGATAAAAGGTCCAAGGCTTGTTGAAGCCATCAAACATGAAGTTAAAAAATATATAAAAAGAGAACGTAAAAAGACTCTACCCCCAAATGTCGATTTTTGGGATTTTGACTGTCGGTTCGGTGTTGATGAAGCAAGTAGTGATGTTATTCATGTGTCAGACATTAATAAACACATTTCTGAAGCCGAATCAAAACAGCTCGAATCCTTTTATCTGGAAATTCTGGCCAAACCTGGTCATCGAAGCAAAAAATCCAAGGAAGAGCAGGGAGTAATGGTGGAAGATTCAGTCAATCAGGGCAAAGAGAGCGAAGAGTAGAAAATTGGATTCGGAGGCACGAAACACGTTGTTGCTTTATTGCTTCAGGGATTCAAAAAGCTGGCCGCCTGTGGAGGCTCTGAGGGGGCCCTTTTAATAAAGCGCGCTTAGGGGCTGCCATCGAATTTAAAAGGTGGCGGACATCCTGCAAAAATCAACAATGGAAAGCACATCCCCTGAAAACCATGCATGAAGACTTTCCGGCGATAATCCGGCAGGCGACCGGCGCCACCGACATTGAGTTAATCGAGGTGATTCAGGAGCTTTGGAGCGGCTACGGTGTCATTCTGCGGTATCGGTTGACTGGATCGGAGAGAGGGCGGGTTGTGGTTAAGCATGTTCGCTTCCCCGACCGGGTTCACCACCCCCGCGGCTGGAATACTGATCGATCGCACCGCAGAAAGCTGCGCTCCTACGAGGTGGAAATGGCCTGGTATGCCCGTTGGAGTGCCCGCTGCGGTGCCGGCTGCCCGGTTCCGCACTGCCTGGCGCTCGAAACCCGCGGGGACGAGACGCTCATGGTCCTCGAAGACCTCGATGGGGCGGGCTTCCCGCAGCGCCGGGAGGCCGTCGGCGAAACGGAACTTTCCGCCTGCCTGAGCTGGCTGGCCAACTTTCATGCCACGTTTCTGGGGTGTGAACCTGACGGCTTGTGGGAGCAGGGTACCTACTGGCATCTTGAAACCCGCCCCGATGAACTCGAGGCCCTCACCGATCTGCCCCTGAAGGGGGCGGCATCATCCATTGACCGGCTGTTGCGGGGCAGCCCGTACCAGACCCTGGTCCACGGTGATGCCAAGCTCGAAAATTTCTGTTTTTCCCCCGATGGAAAACAGGTTGCGGCGGTCGATTTTCAGTATGTGGGCGGCGGGTGCGGGATGAAGGATGTCGCCTATTTCATCGGCAGTTGCCTGGCCGAAGAGGAGTGTGAGCGGCTCGAATCGTGGTTGCTCGATTGCTACTTCGCATCGTTTAGGCAGGCTCTGGCCCGTCTGCAGCCGGCTGTCGATGCCGAAGCGGTGGAAGAGAATTGGCGAGAGCTTTTTCCTGTGGCCTGGACCGATTTTCACCGATTCTTAAAGGGATGGAGCCCCGGTCACTGGAAACTGAACGCCTACAGCGAACGAATGGCGCGCGCAGTTGTTGGCCGGCTTAACCTCTGAATGGGATAGGGGCCGCTGCTGAGCCAGTGCCCGGTTAGACCTTAAACCGGTTCTGCGCGGATTACCGTTCCATTGCTCCCGCTGCAGTCACCGTTTAACCCATTCGAGCGGCTTTTTGCTCGTTGGGGCCTGTCGCTTTCAGCTGCCACAATGCTCTCTGCGGTATCTGACCACCGCCTTCCCCAACAGTGCCGGGAAACCTCGCGACAGTAATAAAAAGAGTTTCTTTTGCTTCGTTTTCTTTGCGATTCAAAGAAAATGACGCCGGCTGTCGGGCCGGGACCCGACGGTTTTAAAGCCCAAGGCTGAAGGTTTTCCCATGCCACCTGGCCCTCCATAGCTGCGGTTTAACAACAACAAAGCCGCACAGTCGCAATATGCGACCGGCGGCTTTGTTGTTGTCAGATCCGAGTTGCGATCCTCAATTGTCCCTGAAGGAAAATTAAGATGTCCCCGGATTATCTCTTCATCAAGAAAACTATTCAGTCCGGTCGGTAATCTCAATTAGGTGATAACCGAACTGGGTCTTGACCGGGCCGAGAACCTTGCCGACTTCGCCGGAGAAAACCACTTCATCAAACTCCCGTACCATCTGGCCGGGAGAGAACTCGCCGAGATCGCCGCCCTGCTTGCCGGAGGGGCATTTGGAATGCTGCTTGGCGACGTCGGCAAAATCGGTGCCGGCTTCAATCTGCTTTTTCAAGGTGTTGCAGTCGGCCTCGCTGGGGACGAGGATGTGACGGGCACGTGCTTTAGCCATAATGAGATGCTCCTTTATTGATAAGAATGAGGGACTACCTTAACCTGAATTTTACTCGCCTGTCCAATTTTTGTGTGATATTCCGGTGGTAGTGTCCGGTTATAAATATGCACAGCCAACCAAATCCCCCTCGATCCCCCTTTAAGAAAGGGGGAGGCTGTCATTCCCCCCTTTACAAAGGGGGGCTGGGTCAGGCCTGATCCGACAAGAAAGACTGAATAAAAGTCCAAATTTTGGTGCCACTGTGGCAGGATTGACGCTCTGCTTACGCAGGGGTGTTGAAGTACAAGTTTCGTTGTCCATGGAAAATTCTGAAAACTTTTTTTGAGAATTCAGCCTATGCAGTTAGAAAAAAGTGACTCTCTGGATTTGGCGCTCTGCCGAGAATGTGGTGGGCGCTGCTGTCAGGGAAGTCCCGGGATCTGGGTTGATCCAGAGCGATTTTTTGTAATCTTTTTCGCAGGGCAACGTCTGACGGTTGAGCAGCTGCGCGGACAATTGCCTGAATTGGGGTTAGTGTTATGGGAGAAGACGGGTGTGCCGATTCCTGCCCCCCGGTCATTGACCTCTGGATGCGCGTTTCTCAGACCTGACGGCTGTCGTTTCTCGGTTGCTGAGCGGCCCTGCCAATGTCTGGCGCTGATTCCAATTAAAGAGACTCTTGATCAGCAACAGGGCTGTCTGTGCCGGATGCCGGAGGAGTTCAGCTGGGATGCGGGCAGGCAGGGCTGGCAGAACTATTGGCAGACTGTTTAATTCAGTAGCTACAGGAGCTGCGGTGCCGCCTGCCCCGTTCCGCATGCCTGGCGCTCGAAACCCGCGGGGACGAGATGCTCATAGTCCTCGAAGACCTCGATGAGGCGGGCTTTTCCAAACGCCGGGAGGCTGTCAGCGAAACGGAGCTTTCCGCCTTCCTGTGCGGCTGTTCGCCGGCCGAACCTCGGAGGGGGACAGGCAGCTGCTGAGCCAGCCCCCGGTTAGATCCTCTCCAAAATATTGAGCATTTCAGCTGAATCTGCGCAATGCCTTTTATCATGGGTGATTCTATCTCTCCCCGGTCTCCCGCAACAGTGCCAGCAAATCATCTGCCGAGACCCGCGTCGCTGTTTCTGAGCCTTCCAATAACGAATCGGCCAATTCCCGTTTTTGGCCGTGCAGAGCGACAATTTTTTCTTCGATGGTATGGGCCGCCACCAGGCGATAGACCGTGACCGGCCTTTGCTGGCCGATGCGATGGGCGCGGTCGGATGCCTGATCCTCCACCGCCGGGTTCCACCAGGGATCCATATGGATGACATAGTCGGCGGCGGTCAGGTTGAGGCCGCTGCCGCCCGCCTTGAGGCTGATCAGAAACAGATCTCCCTGTCCGGCCTGGAAGGCAGTAACCTGCTCCTGCCGCTTTTTGGCGGGGGTGGCGCCGTCAAGGTACTGGTAGCTAATGCCGTCTCTTTCCAATTCCTTTCTCAAGATGGCCAGATGCCCCACAAACTGACTGAAGACCAGCGCCCGGTGGCCGTTGTCCCGCAGTTCATCAACAATTTCACGGAATGCCGCCAGCTTGGCGCTGGCGATGGTGCTTTCCGGCAGCACCAGTTGCGGGTTGCAGCAGGCCCGGCGCAGGCGCATGATTTCAGCCAGAATCCGTATCTGTCTCTCGCCCGGTGTCTGTTCTTCAGAACCGTGAAGGTTGTCAAGGGCCTTGCGCCTAAGCGCCTCGTAGAAAGCCGCTTCTTCGCCGGAAAGCTCGATCCGGTGGACAATGTCGGTGCGGGGCGGTAGCTCTTCAAGTACCTGGCTTTTGGTTCGGCGCAGCAAGAAAGGGCGAATCAGTTTTCTGAGCAGGTTGCGGACGTTTTTGTCCTGATCCCGTTCGATGGGGGTGGCGAAGCGCTCGGTAAAGGTTTTGTGGGAGCCGAGCAGGCCAGGATTGAGAAAGCGGAAAAGGTTCCAGAGTTCATCCAGCCGGTTTTCCACCGGGGTGCCGGTGGTGGCGAGGCGGAATCCGGCATTGAGCTGCATGGCGGCTTGGGAGCGTTTGGTGGCCATGTTCTTGATGGCTTGAGCTTCGTCCAGCACCGCGGTTTCCCATCGGACCCCAGTCAACAACTTCGCCTCCTGCTGGAACAGGGTGTAGCTGCAGATCACCAGGTCAAAGGGTTGCAGTGATTCGACAAACTTTTCCCTGTTGCCGGAGCCGAAGATTCGTGGTTGAAGCGTCGGGGCGAAGCGGCGCGCTTCGCTTTCCCAGTTGAGACAGACCGAGGTGGGCGCCAGCACCAGTGATGGTCCGGCCGGGGCGCGATTGATGAGCAGCGCCAGCGCTTGCACGGTTTTCCCCAGTCCCATGTCATCCGCCAGACAGGCGCCGACTCCCCAATGGGCCAGGCGGCTGAGCCAGTCAAAACCTTCCTGCTGGTAGTCGCGCAAGCTGGCCTCAAGGGTGACGGGAAGGATCGGCTTCAGTTCTTCGGCGCTGCGGAAGCGCTCCAATGTCGACTTCCAGAGCTTGTCCCCCTTGATGCCGGCAGAGCCGCCCAGCGCCTCGTCCACCAACGGCGCCACCAGAGGGTGAAAGCGCTGTTTCTTGCCATGCCGGTCAACCACCCTCCGCAGGTCATCGAGCCGACGGCGTAACTCGTTGGTCAAGGCGACGAATTCACCTTCGGCAAGCTGTATGAAGCGTCCTTTCTCCGCATTCGCAAGCTCCAGCAGTTGTTGCAGGGAGAGGACTTCATCCTCAGAGATGGAGACTTCTCCATCGAGCGAGAACCACTCCTTGCCGGAGCGCACCGACAGCTTCAGCCGCTCCCACGATGCCGCGCCGCGCAGTTTGAAACGCTCCCCCTCCGGCCACTGCAGGATAAAGGCGTCCGGCGCGGTGCTCATGGCCTCATGCAGTTTTTCCAGCAGTTCCAGAGCGGATTCGGGCTCCTCCATGCGCCAGAAGTCATCCTGGAATTCGTAAAGGTCAAAGATGCCGCAGGTTTTCATCAACAGCTCATACCGTTTCTGCTCCAGGGCATGGTCACGAAGAGATTGCAGTTTTTTCCCTTGCACCTCGGCTATCACCGTGGCACCACCCCGGCCCGGAAAAAACAGGGGGCCATGTTCGCCGAAGGGGCGAATCCGCAGCTCGACGCTTACCCCTGCACCGGAGGGACGCAGCAGAATGTGCAAGCGACTGTCTGCCGCCACCGTTTCAGCGCTGATATTTTCGCCGGCCACATCGGAATGAACAATGACGTGGGGTGAAATGGCCGTGATAGCGGTGGTAATCTGCTTTTCCCCCTCTTCCGGGATGGTCAGGCCGTCACCGATGATTGCGGCGATGCGCCGCTGCTCGGTGGTCGGTTCGTACAGTACCAGTCGGGAGGTCCCTTCCCAGCGCAAAAATGAAGCACCATCGTATTCGGGAAGCGGCGTCAGGGTAACGGTCAGGCTTCCTCCCGCACGGAGTACCTCCAGGGTAAATTCGCCTTGTACGACGGTCAGCGGCTCTTCCTCATGGCTGGCATTTAATACCAACGGGTGGCCGATCAGGGCGCTAATGGTTTTGATGGTGTCAAACTCGTATGTTATCTCAGAATAATAACCATAGCTGCGCTCCTTGCGGATGCAGGCAACGACCTTTCGGTCCTGCAGCGTCAGAAAATCAAGTTTTGCGCTATTTTCCACCAGTCGTTTAAGGGCGACCTTACGTCCCTTTGTCCAGCCACGGGCGGTCTGCTTCTGCTCTATCGGCTGAATGAATATCTGCGAGTCGTTCCCGGATATGAGCCAGACAAGACGGGAGGCTTTGGGCGGTGCGGATCCTTTCGGGGCACCGGCGGAACCAAGCGCCAGAAGTGCCTTGAGCGAACGTTCCCAGTCATTACCGCCACCCGCACGGCCCGACAGGCTGACGATTTTCTCCTTGCTGAAAAGCTCCTCGGCCCAGGCGGTATCCGGTTTCCCTTGCGGATTGATGGCCTTGTTCAGCAGGGCTGCTTCCCCGGCCAGCCAGTTGAAGCCGGAGGACTTTCCGCCCTTAATGATCCGTTTTAAGATTTTGCCATGCAGTGGAATTTCGGCCCTTTTAAGCCACACTGCTATCAGGCACTGGATCAGGTGAGCAAAGGGTTCCAGTTGGTATTCATTGCGACAGAACTCTTCCAGCTCATTTTTTGAGCGATTGTTTCCCAATTTCGCTTCGGCCAGATCGTTTAGGAGCAAGATGGGATAACATTGGGAACGTACCTCCAGTTTAAGGCCGATCGAAGCCAGTTGGGTGGCGGTTTTAAGGTGCTCGGTAAGCTCGCTCCTTACCAGCGACAACAGATGGAACGTCCCGATCTCCCCGAGGAAACAGACCTTGCGTTTGCCGGTATCCTTTTTTATGCGCGCCAGCCCTTTATCAAACAGAGCAATGGCGGCTCCGTCATTTCCCCGCAGCACCGCCAGCACGCCTGAAAGCTCACAATAGGCATCCAGCCCCAATCTCGCGATCTCCCGCTCCGCCTCATGCAATCGCCCACGAAGAATGAGATACAAAACGTAGTAATATTTGGCAGCTAAGGGCACATCTGTCTTTACGGCAACATAGGTGGCCAGAACATCAAAAGCGTTGGATCTGTTCGGGGTGGCAAAAGACCTGGCGGTGAGTGAAACCAGTATGCTGGCCGACAGTGCAGAGGGGAGGGAAAGCATCCATCCCGCATCGAGCTGGTCGTTAAATATGAGAAAATACGGTTCGCTGTTTGGAGTCTCGTAAGAGAAACGTTGATAATAGTAGGCACGGGCGCGTTCGACTTCCGGTTCGTTGTGCAGGTAGATCGCCAATCGCAGAGCCTGTAGACACTGGAGGGGCGTTTTGTAGTAGGTGAAAATGATAAATGGCTTGATCGCCGCGGCAAAGCGGGCAAACTCCCCCTCGGTTTCAAGGTGACGGAGCAACGGTTGCTGAAGCTGCTTCTGAACAAAAAATCCACCCTGACTTTCCAGGACGATCTCTTTCTTTTGCAACTGCTGCAGCAGTGGGGTGAGCGCTTGGACAGAAATGGCTCTGCTTGAAGTAAGTCGGACGTTGGCAGTCTTCAAGCATTGGGCGAGCGTGGTGCGGGAAACCGGCGCCATGAAAAAAGCCAGAACCTGCATGACTTGACGCTCCGGCAAAGGCAGGGACCGGTATGTATCCATAAGTTGTTCGACCGGCTGATCGACGATCTGCATTGATGACGCCTCCTGGAGGGAAGTTTCAGGGGAAGCGATAGTAACATCCACAGGCACACCTGTCGATTATTGAGGGGAGGGTATGGAGGGGGGCACAGAGGGGGCGTTGTTGACAAACCGGGCAAACTGCGGTGGACTCTTGGTCTACCATCGGGACGATTGAGGGGGAGTTTTTGCGAGTGCATCAAATAATTTCCGGATGAAGCGAGAGGTTGGCAGAAAAGTGCATGAAGCTTTCAAGTTGACAAGTTAAAAGGATGGGGGGATAGGTCGATTCGATCTGTCCCCTTTTCTCCTGTTCCTTGATGAGTTAGGATTCGCAATTGAACCCAGATCCGCGAGACCTTTCCGACAAATAGCGCAAGTCATTGACCTGCCTAATGGATCAAAAAATCACCGATGAACCGATGGGTGAACCTCAGATTTTTTGAAACCCTTTTTCAGGCCAAGCTCTTACACTCTTTATCCGCCCCGGTCTCGCAGATCTGAGTTAATTTGTCCCTTCGCCCGAAGCGTCCAAGGCGGCCCCCGGAAAAGCACAAGGTCTTATTGCCCCCCCGGAATGGCCCTGCCCTGTAAAATGATGCAATTTCAATCCCGTTGCACTCTTAACAATCGACAGGACCGCCCTTGAAATACCCGCCTTTGGCCACTGACACCAACCCGCCGTCCAAGCGATTTTTCGACGTTTTCCGCTACAGTCGTCGCGCCCTGGAGTTGGTCTGGTCGACCAGTCGGCGATTGGCACTGATCTTTGCCGTGTTGACTCTGGTGGCCGGGGTGCTCCCCGCAGCCGTGGCCTTCATCGGCCAGTTGATCGTCGATGGCGTGGTCGCAGCGATGGGGCAGCACCAGCAGACCGGCAGCGCCGATACCACCTTCGTGTTGCTGTTTGTTGCCGCCGAGGCGGGGGTGGTGGCCCTGATCGCCGGCGCGCAGCGCGGTATCTCGACCTGCCAGGCGCTGTTGCGGGCGCTGATGGGGCAGCGAATCAATCTGATGATCCTGGAAAAGGCGTTGACCCTGACACTGGCGCACTTCGAGGATTCGGAATTCTACGACAAGCTGACCCGCGCCCGGCGCGAGGCATCGACCCGCCCCTTGAGCCTGGTCACGCGGACCTTCGGTCTGGTGCAGAATGGCATCTCGCTGGTCAGTTACGGCGTTCTGCTGGTGCAGTTCTCACCCTGGGCGGTGCTGATCCTGGTGGCCGGCGGCATCCCGGAATTTCTCGCCGAGGCGAAATTCTCCGGTGACAAGTTCCGCCTGTTTCGCTGGCGTTCGCCGGAGACGCGGATGCAGATGTACCTGGAGACCGTGCTGGCCCGCGAGGACTACGTCAAAGAGGTCAAGCTGTTTCGGTTGGGGCCGAAGTTGCTGCAGCGCTATCGGGCGATCTTCGCCAAGCTCTTCGCCGAGGATCGCAGGCTGACCCTGCGCCGCGACAGCTGGGGCTTTGCCCTCGGCCTGCTCGGCACCTTGGCATTTTACGGCGCCTACGGCTGGATCGCTCTTTCGGCCATTCGGGGAGCCATCAGCCTCGGCCAGATGACCATGTACCTGCTGCTCTTCAAACAGGGGCAGTCGGCGGTTTCGGCCAGCCTTTCGGCGATCAGCGGCATGTACGAAGATAACCTCTACCTCTCGAACCTCTACGAGTACCTGGAACAACCGGTGCCGGATGTGCAGGGGGAGTTGCAGCAGGGGCCGCAGCCGGGCGACGGGGTGCGCTTCGAAGAGGTCAGTTTCTGCTATCCCGGCAGCGATGAGTCGGCCCTGCAGCAGGTCAGCCTGCATCTCAAGCCGGGCGCCAGCCTGGCGCTGGTCGGCGAGAACGGTTCGGGTAAAACCACTCTGATCAAGCTGCTGACCCGCCTCTATAGGCCAGACGCGGGGCGCATCCTGCTCGACGGCCTTGATCTGCAGCGCTGGGATGGCGACGCGTTGCGCGCGCGGATCGGCGTCATCTTTCAGGATTTCGGCCGTTACCAGTTTCTGGTCGGGGAGAATATCGGCGCCGGCGACATGAGCCACTTCGAGGACCGGCAGCGCTGGGAGCAGGCGGCAGAGATGGGGATGGCAAAAGAGTTCATCGACAAGCTGCCGCAGCGCTACGATACCCAGCTCGGCAAATGGTTCAAGGGTGGACGGGAGCTCTCCGGCGGTCAATGGCAAAAGATCGCGCTGGCCCGCGCCTTTATGCGCACCAGGGCAGACCTGCTGGTGCTCGACGAGCCGACCTCGACCATGGATGCCGCCGCCGAGGCGACCATTTTCGAGCACTTTCGGGAATTAAGCCGCGGCAAGATGACGATCCTGATCTCCCATCGCTTCTCCACCGTGCGCATGGCCGACCAGATCGTCGTCATCGACAAGGGGCGCGTCGTCGAGCAGGGGAGCCACGATGAATTGATGGCCCTGGGCGGCCAGTATGCCTATCTCTTCTCGCTGCAGGCGCAGGGGTACCGTTGAAGGTTGTTGGGGCGGCTTCGAGGGTAGCTAAAAGAAAAACGTGACTGTTCAGCACCTCAGCAAAAAGCTTTTAAAACCGTCGGGTCCCGTAACTTTCTTTGCTCGTCCAAAGAAAGTTACCAAAGAAAAGACGTTGGCTGCGCCGCATGGGGTGCGCAAAGGGCGCAGGATTATAGTGCCGGTTCTGCAATCGAGAGACGGTTCACCGTTTTCGAGCCCTCTTGCGCAACGGAGTGCTTCGCCACCGCTCTACCCGGCTGTTGCGAACACTGGCGCTGCTATGCCTAAAAAACAAGAACTGGTCATTGCCTTGCTGAATGCCTCGCATAAGAGGAGTCTCCACGAAGCAACTCCGTTTTCATCCGCAGCTAGGAGGCTGTCGGACTTGACGGACCGTAACGAGAAATTGGATGTTCGAGTCCAGATTATCGAGAATTTGAGAGCGAATAGCAGGGCTATTTGTCGAAAATTGTCAAGAATATGGGCCGATCAGCCGGTTTCGCAGTAGGTTTATGTTAAGCCCGGCAGCCTCCTGGGATGACCAGAGGCGCCATCGAGGCGACAGTCATGCTCCCCGCAGGGGAAGCCGCTTTTTGCCTACTTTTTGGCGGCTTGCAAAAGTCGGTCGGCTGTCGGGGCGAGTCCCGACGGTTTTGCTTTGCACATGTGTTGAATAGATTACAGAAAATGAAAGGAACTCCGTTTATCAGGTGAGTGACATGATTTCGATACTATTGGAAATGATCGGCGGCCTGCAAGGCGAGGTGTTCTTCTTCGTCGAAGACGGGCCGCTCAAAAACAAGCTGGTCGAGAGATACATGGATGAGGAGGGCGCTCATGCCGATATCCTCGAATTTGATCTCGACTCGTCGATTAGGATAAGGTGGGGAGAGGGCTCGGCTGCCCCGGTCTTCGAATGTCGATTGGAGGCGGGCGATTTCGAGTACCAGAGCCTTTTTTCGGTCGGAGATTTCGAGGCCGATGAAATAACCGAACTGATTGATCGGCTGAGGCCACACTGCCCGAACACCATCAAGAAAGAGGCCGGGCCCGGAAGGAATATTCTCCGAAAGAAAAAAGGCGGAGGATTTCTGAACATATCCGAAGCCTCAAAGGCTCTTGGTCTCTCTCACAGCTCCCTGAAGGCCTTGATCCCCTGCAGCGAAATACGGATTGTGGAGGAAGGCGGCGACAAGACCATAGAGCAATACTACTGGACCAAGGATCTGATAGGCAGGTTCGAAAGCTTATGGGAGAAGCAAAAAGAGGGGCGCGGGCACAATAGCGAGGACGTGACCTTCATCGCCGAATGCTGCTGTGACGGCGACCTGCCATGGGCCCGGGACACCATCGCCGGGTTTCTGCAACAGCGGGCAAAATCTACGGAACGCTGTTGATGTTTTTCAAACCGAGTGCCCTAAAGGGACACCTTTAGGCACAAACGCGCTTTACACTTATTCAGAAGGAAAACCATGATACTGGAGAAAAGAGAACCTCTGCCCTCGGGGGGAAATATCCTCGGAATCGGAGGTAGCCCGAGAAAAGGAGGCAACACCGACACCCTGCTCGGCAAGATTCTGGACGCTGCTAGAAGCAGCGGCGCCCGGACTGAACAGGTCCGTTTGGCCGATCTGCAGTTCCAGCCCTGCGTCGGCTGCGAAGCCTGCCGCCGGAGCGGCCGCTGCACCCGCTTCAGCGATGACATGACGGAACTCTATCCCAAAATCATCGAGGCCAAGGGCCTGGTGCTGGTCTGCCCGGTTCACAACTACAACGTCACCGCCTGGATGAAAGCCTTTATCGACCGGCTCTACTGCCTCTACAACTTCAATGACAACCGGCCACGCGGCTGGTCGAGCAGGTTGGCGGGGCAGGGGCGCAAGACGGTTATCGCGGCGGTCTGCGAGCAGGAAGACAAAAAGGACATGGGCTTTGCCCTGGAGGCGATGCGAATGCCTTTGGAAGCACTCGGCTTCGAGATTGTAGGAGAGCTGCCGGTATTTCGCATCTTCGAAGCGGGGAGAGTTGCCGAGGTGCCGGAGGTTATCGCGGAGGCGCGGCGTCTGGGTTCTCTGCTGGCCGAAGAGACCTTGTGAAATCCGGCGGTTTTAACTGTTTGACAGGAAACAGAAAGAGGCCAATTCAACCACGCTTCTTACCCTGGGCCCTGGCCGGTTTTGCAGCAGTTTTAAACTCAGGTTCATAGCCGACAGTGAAACTGGTGGTAGTATTGTTTCGAATGCTCAGGAAATGCGCATTGTTTTTATCAAAAGGGCAGATGGGCATACTGCACGGTTCAAAGCCGAACTTTTTGTAATAGGCGGGTTCGCCCAGGACAAACAGGGTCTGGCTTTTGATCGGTTCTTTCCTTAAGGCGAATCTGAGCAGTTCGGAGCCCACCCCCTGCTTTTGAAATTCGGGGGCCACGGCCATTGGTGCCAGGTGCAAACCGCAAATGTCGTTGCCATTGTAGGCATTTGAAAAGGCGATGTAGGCGATGGCCTTATTTGTGTGGATACAAATCCATTCATGAACGGGTTTACCGTTTTCGTGGAGTTTCTGAACCAACCCGGCTTCGTATTCACTGTGGGGGAAGGCGCGGCGCAAAAGCGCGTAGACCTTGGGCTGGGTTTCTTTTGTTACTTTCTGTATTTTCATAATGAGAGTTCCTGGAAGTTTGTTTTTACGGGTGATGATGGGGGAGGGTGAGCCCTGAGGGCTTATAGAAAGCCTAGGAGGCTGTCCGACAATCCATGACCGGCTACAAACCCAGCTGCTTGGCCCATATTTCAGCTCCTTTTCGGCCCATAGCTACGGCTATGAGCTCTC
>CALZIZ010000099.1 GCA_945787465.1 uncultured Desulfuromonadales bacterium | reverse complement strand
CGGTTGAATATGGCTCAATATTCGCCCTTCTCGCGCCTTGCGGGTCGGGCGCATCGGCACCCTCGATCCGACGCAAGACTTCCGCCCGGCTGTACTAGCAGTGATTTTTGCATCATCAGGACCCATGGTGAAATTGTCGCCAATGGGCAGCAGCGTTTAATCGCGTCATTATAGATCCTCTTCGCTGAAAACGTGAACCCCGTTTCTTTTCAGCATTGCCGCCGTAACGCCCTGGCCCCCAACCAGAGTATCCTGCCGGTAGATTTGCCTGGCCCCGCAGGAGGGGCTGCGTTCTTTGAGCAGGGCCTGGTCGCATCCGGTGATGCTGGCGATCTTCGCCGTCTCGGCGGCACCTCTGATAAATGCCTGGTTGAGGTTTCTTTTACGGGTATCACAGAGCTGCCCGCAGCCATCCAGGACCGACCTTCCGTCACCGCTCAGAAATTGTACCTGCGCACGAGGTGTCGGCAGACCAGCGAGCTGCTCGGGGCAGACGGGAACCGGGAGGCAGTGGTGCTCACGCAGATAACGCAGCACCCGGTCGTCTTGTTTCGAGCGGCCATCATAACGGGTCTGCAGGCCAAGCAGGCAGGCGCTGACAAGGATAGGTCGGTTCATGTTGCCGGTTAAATTCAGGGTGGGGCTCTTGATTCAGAGCGGTGGATTGACCAGAGCCGCCGGACTTGGCTCTAGAGGGGGCTCGATCTTTACCCGCCTTCCGTTAACCTGCAGGCGACCTTGGGAAAAGAGCTGAATGGCCTGCGGGTAGATCAGGTGCTCCTGCTCCAGGATCCGCGCGGCAAGGCTGTCTTCGGTGTCGTTGTCGCGAATGGGGACAACGGCCTGGATGATAATGGGGCCGGTATCGACTCCGCCATCGACAAAATGGACTGTGCAACCTGAAAAGCGGGCGCCATACTCCAGGGCCTTGCGCTGGACGTGGAGCCCTGGAAAGGCCGGCAGCAGGGCCGGGTGAATATTCATGATGCGGCCGGAAAAGGCCTCGAGGAAAACTTCGCTGATCAGGCGCATGAAGCCGGCCAGGGTCACCAGTTCCACCCCGGCATCCTGAAGGGCCTTGACCACGGCCCGGTCATAGTCCTGGCGGCTGGAAAACTCCCTGTGGTCGATGCACAGGCATTTCAGCCCTGCCCGGCGGGCTCGCTCGAGGGCACCGGCATCGGGATTGTTGCTGATGACCAGGGCGATTTCGGCGTCGATGGAGCCGTCCTGACAGCGGTCGATTATGGCCTGAAGATTGGTGCCGCCCCCGGAAGCGAGGGCGCCCAAACGAAGTTTTTTGCTCACTGTTCCTCCCGGATTCGGGTCAGGCCAGGATGATCGGCTCTTCACCCTCGTCTATCTGGGTGATTTCACCGATAACAAAGGCATTCTCTTTAAGGCCCGACAGACGAACCATGATGTCGTCCACATCCTTCTGGGCAACCACGATCGCCATGCCGATGCCATAATTGAAGGTGCGGTACATCTCCATTTCTTCGATGTTGCCCTGGTTGCGCAACAGTTCGAAGATTGCCGGCTTGGGCCAGGCATCTTTCTGGATATTGGCCCGGCAGTGCTTGGGCAGAACCCGGGGAAGGTTTTCGGTTAAGCCGCCACCGGTGATATGAGCCACGCCTTTGAGCTCGAAGTCCCGCAGCAGATTGAGGATCGTTTTGACATAGATCCTGGTCGGGGTCAGCAACTCTTCACCAAGGGGCTTTTCCAACTCGTCCAGTGTGGAGTCGGGGGTCAGGCCCAGGTTGTCGAAAAAGACCTTGCGGGCCAGAGAGTAGCCGTTTGAGTGCAGGCCGTTCGAGGCCAGGCCGATAATCCGGTCACCGACAGTGATGGTGGAGCCGTCGATGATCTTGGCGTTATCGACAACGCCCACGGTAAACCCGGCGAGGTCATATTCACCGTCAGAATACATGCCCGGCATTTCAGCCGTTTCGCCACCGATCAGAGCACAGCCGGCCTGCACGCAGCCGTCGGAGATGCCCTTGACGATGTCCCGACCTTTTTCCGGCGAGAGTTTCCCGGTGGCCAGATAATCGAGGAAGAAGAGCGGTTCGGCTCCCTGGACCACGATGTCATTAACGCACATGGCCACCAGGTCGATACCCACGGTGTCATGTTTATCCATCATAAAGGCCAGCTTAAGCTTGGTGCCGACCCCGTCGGTCGAGGCAACCAGGGCCGGTCTTTCGTACTTGTCGGCATGAAGGGAAAATAGCCCGCCGAACCCGCCGATATCAGTCAACACCTCAGGGCGCGAAGTCGCTTTGACCAACGGTTTGATCATCTGGACAAAACGATTTCCGGCATCGATGTCGACACCGGCATCCTTATAGGTTACTTTATTGTCTTTGGCCAATGTTGCATGCTCCTCTGGTCAGCTTTTCAAAATGGCTCTTTTTGTAAAACAACCTTGAAGGGTTGTCAACGGCAAAGTCCTTGAATCCACCACGGTTGGGGACAAAATAATAACTCTTGGCCTGGGTGCCCGTATTGCAGTCCGATGGGCAATCCCCCTATGTATTAGTCCTTTACAGATGCCTGGGGGTGACCTATGATGTCAGGCTTGAGGACCGGTCTATATAAGACTAAGTTTTGAGCCTCAATTCGTACACATAGATTTCTGGTGATTACACAAAGCAGGTGTTCTCTGCTCGGTCAGTGCCCTGGGCTCAGGGTGCTTTCGGGCTTCTTTGTCCCGGCCAGTCTACCTCAGCAGCCTGATAAATACCATGCAAAACAACTGGGAAATCCGGTCGATGGCCCTTGGCGATATGGACCAGGTGCTTGAGGTGGAGAAGGATTGTTACGCCCATCCCTGGTCGGCCGAATCCTTTCGCAGCGAACTGGAAAGCCCGGTCTCCCGCGTCGAGCTGCTGCTGTGTGGCGGTCGCCTGGCCGGCTACCTGTGCTCGAGGAGTGTTGCCGGGGAGCTTGAAGTTCTCAATGTCGCGGTGTCAACAGTTTTCCGTCGTCGCGGAGTTGCCCGCCGGCTGCTGATCCATTGCCTCCAGAATAGCCAGGCCTGTCCCCTGGAGAAGGCCTTTTTAGAGGTTCGGGTCGGTAATGCCGGTGCCATCGCCCTCTATAACTCCATTGGGTTTCGAAACCTCGGCCTGCGCAAAGGGTATTATCCCGATGGCGAGGATGCGCTGGTCATGGAATGGGTGGCAGGGGAGACTCCTTCCACTCTTTGATGGCGTCGCAAAAAGTCCGTCCTGCTGCGTTACAGTGGTTTTTCAGGACCTCGATATAGAACATGTATACCTTCGCCCCTGAAAAAACACTAAAGCCTTGTAGGACGAAATTTTTGCTTAGCCATCTCAGAAGTTTTTGTGAGTGCATAACTCTTTAAAATGTTTTCGTTTTCAAGGAGAGAGATGAGCAGATGAAGAACTACAAAACCATGGTTCTTTCCAATCAGGAAATATCTCCCGGTTACTACCGGATGAGAATCCTGGCCCCCGGGTTTGGCGAAGGCGCCCGGCCCGGCCAGTTTGTCATGTTTCGGGTGCAGACCTCGTTGCCGCCGCTGTTGAGGCGCCCCTTTGGCATCTTTCGCGTTGGCCACCTGGCGCCCGACTGCGAAGGGTTGCCGCCCAAGGAATACCTTGAAATCCTTTATAAGGTTGTCGGTCGGGGAACCCATATCATGGAAGGCCTGCATGAAGGCGACCGGGTTGAAGTCCTTGGCCCCGTCGGGCGAGGGTTTGACCTGGGCGATCCTGCCGAAGAAAAGATCCTGGTCGGCGGCGGTATCGGCCTGGTGCCGCTCTATATGCTGGCGAGTGAGTTGACCAGAAACAGCAGCGTTCGTCTGCTTATGGGCGGTCGTACCCGCGAGGATATCCTGGCGGTCACCGAGTTCGAGCGGCTGGGCGTTGAAACCTACGTCTCCACCGACGACGGAAGCCTCGGCGAGGAGGGACTGGTGACCGACGTACTGAAGCGAAAGCTGGAGAAGTACCCCGGCGCTTCAGTCTATGCCTGCGGTCCCATGCCGATGATTGAGGCGGTTTACAAGATTTGCGCCGAGCGCAAGGTGCCCCTGCAGGTTTCCCTTGAGGCCCTGATGGCTTGCGGGGTCGGGGCCTGCCTGGGCTGCGTGGTCAAAGGGCGTGGCCACACCGAGGAGAATCCCCGCTATTTATGCACCTGCAAGGAAGGGCCGGTTTTTCGGGCCGAGCAGTTGGATTGGAGCCGCCTGGGCGAAGAAAGCGGATATTGCGAGGGGTGTCATTCATGATGAGCGTTGATCGAAAACAAAAGGAAACCGTTCGCCCCAGTCTGGC
The DNA here is from genome assembly GCA_945787465.1 of uncultured Desulfuromonadales bacterium. Classification (GTDB taxonomy): domain Bacteria; phylum Desulfobacterota; class Desulfuromonadia; order Desulfuromonadales; family Trichloromonadaceae; genus CALZIZ01. The sequence continues at coordinate 6,014 of CALZIZ010000099.1, read as the reverse complement.
CGTGGAGATTGCCGGCCTCAAGTTGAAAAATCCGGTCATGCCTGCCTCGGGCACTTTTGGTTACGGTGAAGAATATGCCTCTTTCCTCGACCTGGAGGACATTGGCGCCATCGTAACCAAGGGGCTTTCGCTCAAGCCCAAGGCCGGCAACCCGACCCCGCGCATTTGCGAAACCATCAGCGGTATGCTCAACGCCATCGGTCTACAAAACGTCGGCATCGACGATTTTATCAAGTACAAGCTGCCCTTTTTGCGCGAGGTGAATACCCCGGTCATTGTGAATTTTTTTGGTAACACCCTCGAGGAGTACGGCGAAGTGGCCAAGCGCCTCTCTGACATCCCCGAAGTTGCAGGGGTGGAGATGAATATCTCCTGTCCCAACGTCAAGCAGGGTGGCATTGTCTTTGGTACCGATCCCCAGGCCGCATCCCAGGCGGTCAGCCTGGTGCGCAAGAACCTGAGCAAACCGCTGGTCGTCAAGCTCACCCCTAATGTCACCGATATCACCGTGGTGGCACGGGCGGTCGAAGAGGCCGGGGCTGACGCCATCAGCTGTATCAATACCCTGACCGGAATGTCCGTCGATGTCAAAACCCGCAAGGCCCGCCTGGCCAATCGCACCGGGGGGCTCTCGGGGCCGGCAATCCGTCCGGTGGCGGTGCGCATGGTCCACCAGGTGGTGCAGAGCGTCAAGGTTCCGGTCATCGGTGTCGGCGGTATCGTGCGGGCGGTGGATGCTCTCGAATTTCTCATCGTCGGCGCCAGCGCAGTCCAGGTCGGCACGGCTAATTTCGTCGATCCCGAGGCGATGATCACCATCATCAAGGGGATTGAGGACTTCTGTATCGAAGAGGGGGTTAGCGACATTTCCGAAATTATCGGCAGCCTTCAGCTTTGAGAACCGGGGCTAGAGGCTGGGGGCTAGAGGCTGGAGAATAATGGCAAGTCCCCAGTCCCCAGTCCCTAGCCCCTAGCCCCTAGCCCCCGGCCCATATCCATGGATGTCATCACTACTCACGTCAACGCCGATTTCGACTGCCTGGGCTCAATGATTGCTGCTAAAAGGCTTTACCCGCAGGCCGAAATGGTTTTTGCCGGCGCCCAGGAGCGCAGTCTGCGGGAGTTCTTTGTCAAAAGCGCCCTCTATGCCCATGGTTTCAAGCGCATCCGCGACATCGACCTGAACCGGATCACCCGGTTGATCCTGGTTGACGTGCGGCAGTCCGATCGCATCGGCCCCTTTGGCGAGGTGGCCAGCCGCGGCGATGTCGAAATTCATATCTATGACCATCATCCCACCGGGCAGTCAGACCTGCGGGGGGCCGTCGAAGTCATCGAGCCGGTCGGTTCAACGGTCACCGTTCTGAGCCACATCTTCATGGAGCAGGGCATCGAACCCGACCCGGATGAGGCAACCATGATGATGCTGGGGCTTTTTGAGGATACCGGCAACCTTCTTTTCAACTCCACCACCCGCAAAGATTTTCAGGCTGCTGAATTTCTCTTCTCCCACGGGGCCCAGCTCAACACCGTCGCTGACTTTCTCACCCAGGAACTGACCCCCGACCAGGTTGCCCTGCTGCACGAGCTTATCCAGTCGCGCACCGTCCTCAACGTCAGCGGCATCGATATCTCCATCGCCAGCGCCTCCATCGAGCATTTCGTCGGTGACCTGGCAATGCTTGCCCACAAGCTCAAAGACATGGAAAACCTCAATGCGCTGATTGTCGTGGCGCGCATGGGGGATCGGTTGTTCATGGTCGGCCGCTCCCGGCTGCCCGAGGTGCCCATGGGGGACATCTTCGCAGAGTTCGGTGGCGGCGGTCATCCCTTTGCCGCCTCGGGCACGGTCAGGGACCTGACCCTGGTCCAGGTGCTAGATCGTCTGCCGGGGTTGTTGCGGCGTCATGTTCAGCCCCGCTGGCAGGCCCGGCACCTGATGTCGTTTCCGGTCAAGAGCGTTACCCCCGACGCCACCATCGCCGAGGTGCGGCAAACCCTGACCCGATATAATATCAATGCTCTGCCTGTCATGCGGCAGCAGGCTGTCGTCGGGATCATCTCTCGCCAGCTGGCCGACAAGGCCGCCCATCATGGCCTGGCCGCGGTTGCGGTCAGTGAGTACATGCAGACCGATTTCACATCCCTTGCCCCCGATGCCTCGATTGACGAACTTAAAGGATTGATCGTCGAACACAACCAGCGTTTTGTGCCCATTGTCAAAGAGGGGCAGCTGGTGGGCACGGTGACCCGCACCGACCTGCTGCGGCATATGGTTTCGGGAGGGCGGGTTGCTTCAAGTCCCGACGCCTCGGCTGCGGGAGGGGTGCTGACGCTGAAGAAGCGGCAGCTGATCCGGTTGGCCCGTGAACATCTGCCCCAGCAGGTCATCGAAATGCTGCGCGAAATGGGCCAGGTCGGCGATAAGCTTGGGTGCGGGGTCTACGCCGTTGGTGGATTTGTCCGTGACCTGTTGCTGCGGCAGGCTAACCTGGATGTGGACATTGTCGTCGAAGGCGACGGCATTGCCTTTGCCAGCGAATATGGCAGCAGGCATGGTTGCAGGGTGCGGGCTCATAAAAAATTCGGAACCGCGGTGATTGTCTTTCCCGACGGCTTCAAGGTCGATGTGGCATCGGCCCGGATGGAATACTATCTCGAGCCAGGCGCCCTGCCGACGGTCGAACACGCATCTCTCAAGCTTGATTTGTACCGGCGCGATTTTACCATCAATACCCTGGCGATTGCCTTGAATGGCCCCAGTTATGGCGAGTTGATCGATTTTTTCGGTGGCCAGCGGGATCTGCATCAGCGCGCTATCCGGGTTTTGCACAACCTCAGTTTTGTCGAAGACTCCACCCGGGTCTTCCGGGCGATCCGCTTCGAGCAGCGCCTCGGTTTTCATATGGGGGTCCACACCGAGCACCTGCTGCGCAGTGCCGCGCGGATGGGCTTTGTCGACAAGGTCGGCGGCACCCGGGTGCTCAGTGAACTGATTCATATCCTCAGAGAGGCAGACCCCCTGCCGGCTGTGCTTCGCCTGGCCGAACTCGGCCTGCTCAAGTATATTCACCCTGCTTTGACCCTGGACGGGAGCGCCCGTCGGCTTTTTGAAGAAGCCAGTCGAGCGATTCACTGGCATGAACTGCTTTACCTCGATACCCCCTGCCATAAATGGTTGGTCTATTTTCTGTGCCTGACCGCCTCCCTTGACCGGGATGGGCTGGCCGGAATCTGCGCTCGTCTAAGTGTGCCCAGCCGCTACCATAGTTTGATCAAAGAGCAGCGCGAGCGCTCAAGGCACGTTTTGCGTACCCTTGAGCGTCGCCAGGCCAGGCAGGCCGCAACCAAGCCGAGTGAACTTTATCACTGGTTAAAGCCACTGGCCCCCGATGTCTTGCTTTTTATGATGGCCCGGGCCGAAACCGAGGAGGTCCGTCGCCAGATTTCCCACTTCTTTACCCACCTGCAGCAAGCCAAGCCCCTTCTGACCGGTAACGATCTGAGGGCCCTCGGCATCCCACCGGGGCCGCAATATAAAAAAATTCTGGAGGCTCTGCTTGACTCACGCCTCAACGGGCGGATTGTGACTCGGGAGGACGAACAGGCCCTGGTGCGAAAAAGATTCCTCAAATAAATTTAAAAGGACTTGAATCCGGATCCCCGGGGTCGGGTGGAATGCTTCACCGGGGGCTGCTCAGCAATGGATTGACTTGCACTTGCGGTATCTGTTACAGATACGCTGATTTTTTTACTCTAAAAGGCCAAATATTTTATGGAACATATCCTTGCCAAAGTTTCGATCATGCTCGTCCCGGCGCTCTTTGCCGTGACCCTGCATGAGGTCGCGCACGGTTATATCGCCGACAGATTTGGTGACCCTACCGCCAGGCTTTTAGGGCGCTTGACCCTGAATCCGCTGAAGCATCTCGATCCCATCGGCACTCTGGCCCTGCTGTTTTTCGGCTTCGGATGGGCACGGCCGGTGCCGGTGAATTACAACAACCTGCGCAACCCCAAAAAGGATATGATCTGGGTCGCTTTGGCGGGGCCAGTTACCAACTTTTCGCTGGCAGTCCTCTCTGCACTGGTTCTTAAGGGATTAGGCCTGCTGGTCTCTTCTGGGGTTCTTCAAGGAACCGCGCTGGCCCTGGCCCTTGAGCCATTATTTCTTATGATGGCATTTAGCCTTCTGATCAATGTGGTTCTCGGGCTTTTCAACCTGATACCGGTTCCCCCTTTGGATGGGGGGCGCGTTCTTAACGGCCTGCTGCCTGAAAAGCAGGCTGAAACACTTGCCCGTCTTGAGCCCTTTGGATTTGTCATCATTGTTTTCATAATTTTTTTCACCAATATATGGTCGACTGTACTCTTCCCTGTCGTCTATTACATCTCAGGCCTTCTGACGGGATCACAACGTTTTCTCATCGACCGGGTCCTGAATTTCCTGTTGAGCCATTGAGACCGTTCTGGAATGTCTTACGATATCCGAATCGAAAACTTTGAAGGCCCCCTTGACCTTCTGTTGCATCTCATTCAAAAGAATGAGATGGACATCTACGACATTCCCATTGCCGAGATCACCAGCCAGTACCTGGCGACCCTCGGCGCGCTGAAAACTCTTGACCTCGACCTGGCCAGCGAATTTCTGCTGATGGCCGCGACCCTGACATATATCAAGTCGCGCATGCTGCTTCCCCAGGCTGAGCCTGAGGCTGAAGACGAGGATGGGGAAGATCCCAGGGCCGAACTGGTGAGGCGCCTGCTTGAGTACCAGAGGTATAAGGATGCTGCGGAAACTCTGGATGGCTTTTCTCTGCTCGAGCGGGACGTCTTCAAGCGCACCCACGCTCTTGAGCAGTTCGATGGCGAAGATGAAAAGGAGTTTGAAAGCGTCGGCCTCTACCAGCTGGTAGAGGCGTTTCGAAGGTTGCTGCAGGAACTTCCCGAGGACGCTTATCACGAGGTGACGGCCGAGCAGCTTTCGGTCACCGAGCGAATCAACAGTCTGCTGGCTCAGCTTGAAGGCCATGAGAGCCTCGGGTTTAGCGAACTTTTCAGGCCACTGCCCACACGGCCTGAGGTGGTGGTCACTTTTTTGGCCATGCTCGAGCTTGTCAAGTTGCGCCTGGTGCGATTCATGCAGAACTCAAAGTTTGGTCCCATCCGCCTTTATCCTGCAGTCGGCCCTGACGAACCTGACGGCAGTATCCTGGATGAAGAAGCTCTTGGATACGAATAATCTAAAAGGCCTGGTCGAAGCCCTGGTCTTTGCCGCAGACGCCCCCTTGAAGGCGGAGCGCATTGCCGAGGTTTTGGAGGTCGAAAAAGCTCAGGTCCTTGCCGTGCTAAAGATGTTGCGGGACGATGGGGGAAAAGAGGGGCGGGGTATCGTTCTTTGCGAGGTCGCCGGCGGTTACCAGTTTCGGACCAGGCCCGAGCACCGGGAGTGGATTCGCCGCTTCCACCATCAGCGGCCCTTCCGATTCTCCCGCGCCGCCCTGGAAACCCTGGCCATTATCGCCTACCGTCAGCCTATCACCCGGGCCGAGGTGGAACACCTGAGAGGGGTCGATTCGGGCGGAGTGGTCAAGACTTTACTCGAAAAACGACTGATTCGCATCCTGGGGAAAAAGGACATCGCCGGCCGACCGATTATTTACGGAACCAGCCGAGAGTTTCTCGAACTTTTCGGGTTGCGGGATCTATCAGGATTGCCGACCCTCAGGGAGTTCAGCGACCTGGCGGAAGAAGAGCCAGTGACGGGTGACGAGTGACGGGTGACGAGTGACGAGTGACGAGTGACGAGTGACGAGTGACGAGTGACGAGTGACGAGTGACGAGTGACGAGTGAAGGGCGAAGGGCGAAGGGCGAAGGGCGAAGGGCGATGATTGGGGGAGGTTTTTACCCGTCACCCGTTACGCGTCACACGTCACGTTTTTTAAGTTTTCAAGAGATCTTAAATGAAGCAACGCATTCAGAAATTAATTTCAGCCGCAGGCTTGGCCTCCCG
>CALZIZ010000098.1 GCA_945787465.1 uncultured Desulfuromonadales bacterium | reverse complement strand
ATCAGATGGGGATGGAATAAATCGCCGTTTTTCATGAACTCAAGGGCCTGCCACCGCAGGCCCTTTTTCTTTGAAAGTCCCCGCAAGAGGCACATTGCTTGCAAAAATCATGATCCGATCGAATAATCGGTTTTTCTGCCACTCTCCATTAAGGTTGAGACGACCGCGCCCATGAGCGACCAGCATCTGCTTATCATAGAAAAACAACCGTCCCTCGGCGACCGGCTCCCCGGCCTTATCTCCGCGCTTGGCGAGCAGGTCCAGCTCGATTCCGCCACCGCGCGCCACCGCCTGCTGGGTCAAGGCCTGGCCATGCTGGCCAAGGGCGTGCGGGAAAAGCTCATGCCTCTGGCCCGGCTGCTCACTGAGCATGGGGTCCGCAGCTGGCTTATCCGCCCGTCGAGGCCCGCCTTCGCTCCGGCGCGGGTTCGCGGGTTGGCGGCAAGTGAAGAGGGGCTGCAGTTTTTTGCCCAAAAGGGCAAAGTGACTCTGAAACGCGGCGAAAAGGTCGTGGCCATCCTCGCCGATCTGAGCGGAACCGTCGCCGAGAGGTGCCGCAAGCAGCTGCTGGGGCAACATATCTACCTTGGGCGTGAGGCAGTGGCGCCCCTGGACGATGGCAAGGTCTACCGCATGGCCCTGCAGCGCCACCCGGCCCTCGACCTCTACCTCTTCAACGACAACCGGAAAGTACGGGGTGCCGTGCGGATTTTTGCCGGACGCTTCGACCCTGGAGGGCTTGGCGAAAGAGCCACCATCAGTGCCGCCCAGAACATGGACCAGCTCATCAAGCTTGTGCGCGAATTCGCCGGAGAATTCTCTCTGAGGGTCGATTTCGGGTTGAGCCAGCTGCCCGGATGCCTGCTGAAAAAACCTGAGGGTGAAACCAGCTACGACCAGCAAAACCTGGCGAGCTTGACCCGCTACGGTTGGCTTGTCACCGATCTTGAATCCCAGGATCAGCTTGGATCAGAGACCTCGCCGGTGGCCCCCGTTGTCGCTGCATTGGCCACAGCCCTGCAACAACCGGCACTGGCCGCCACCGCACAGAACCCCGCCGTACTGGACCAGACCCCGGTGCTGAGGGAGCTCAAAGAGGCCGTGGAGGAGCAACCGCCCAGCCCCAACCGCCCTGCCTTTGCCCCTGCCCCCGGCCCCGCCCTGCCGCATCCGCCCGAAGCAGGCACCTCGGGCAGCATCCGCTGGCTGCCTCTGGCAGGCAACGGCATCGCCGCCTTGGCCGTTGCGGCGGTCATCCTCTCAAAAAAAAGCCCGGCCCTGCTGCCGGCGGTCAATCGCCTCGGCATCCAGACCGGGGTGCTGCCCGCGCTCTTTTCGGCGGCCCTTTTCTGGAGCGGCCTGCACTACCTGAGGCTCAAACGCCAGATGGAAAACACCCCGACCAGCAAAGCCCGCTCGATGGCCATGGGACTGGTCGAAGTCAAAGGCAAGGCAATCCGCCAGTACGCCCTGGTTTCGCCCCTGACCCAGATTCCCTGCGTCTACTACCGGCTGCGCAAATATCGCCGTAACAACAAGGGGAACTGGAAAGTCATCAGCACCCGCGACACCGCCCATGTCCCTTTCTGGATCGAGGATGACACCGGGAGGGTTTCGGTTGCCCCTGCCGGAGCCCGCATCGCTCCACGCAATCGCCGCAAGGGCGACACTGGCGGCGGCTTGAATGTCTTTCTCGATACCCCCATCGCCGACCCTGGCAACGAGAAGGTGGTCGAGGAGATTATCTTTGAGGACGCCGAACTCTACGTGCTCGGTTTTGCCCGCCCGGCCAGGGCACAGCGCGGCAGCCTGCGCGAGCGCACCATCAAAGCCTTGCGCACCCTTAAAAGCGATCCCCATGCCCTGCATCGCTATGACACCGACGGCGACGGCCGCCAGGCGGTCATCGGCAAACCGCCGGGGCGCTCCCTGCCCTTTGTGATTACCGAAAATGAATCAGAGGCTCACCTGAGTCGCAACTATGGGCTGATCAGCATCCCGCTGCTGGTTGCCGCCCTGGTTGCTGCGCTCTGGGGACTGATCAAGATTGGACAGATGTTAAACCTGACATAGAGGAGGTCAAAGATGATTGGTTGGATTATCCTGGGCGTACTGTTACTGCTTATGGCAGGCGTCATCATTTACTGCATCGTGGTGTACAACGGCCTGGTCAGCCTGAAGAACAACATCGAACGCAACTGGAGCAATACCGACGTGTTGCTCAAGCAGCGTTTCGACGAACTGCCCAAACTGATCAAGGTCTGCGAAGGCTACATGCAGCACGAACGCAAGACCCTCGAGGCTGTGATCAAGGCCCGCTCCATGGTCGGCGGGGCCCGCAGCGACCAGGATCGGATGCAGGCCCAGAACGCGTTGACAGAAACCTTGCGTTCGCTCTTCATGGTGGTCGAAAAGTACCCCGAGCTCAAGGCGGACAAGGCCTTTGGCCAGCTGCAGAGCCGCATCACCGAACTGGAGGACCAGATCGCCGACCGACGCGAGTTCTTCAACGAGTCGGTCAATATCTACAATATCCGCATCGAACAGTTTCCCGATGTGCTGGTGGCCCGCGCCTTCAACTTCAGCGGCCGCACCCTCTGGCAGATCGATGCGGCCCACCGCCAGGATGTCGAGGTCAGCTTTCAGCATGGCTGATCGGGTAGGAGGCGGGGTCGCCCCCGCCCTCGCCCCACCCTACCGTGCGTACCGTTTTTTAAGCCCGGAGAAAGTCCGCCATCGCATCCTGCCGAAGGCCCCGGCAAAACCGTCTCGAGACAATGCGGTTTCTCAGTTTATGGCCAGAGAATTCCGGGGCAATTGGAATTGAGGGTTATTCTCCCCGGCCTCAAAACGACCGAGCATCTGCAGCAGCTGCTTGGCCTGGGCCGAGAGCTCCTCGGCCGAGGCGGCACATTCTTGGGCCTCTGCGGTATTCTGCTGGGTCACATGATCAACCTGGGAGAGCCCCTGGGTGACCTCAGTAATCCCCTTGGCCTGTTCGCCGCTGGCAAAGGCCATCTCTTCAACCAGGTCGCTGACCTTGGTTACCCCGGCCACGATATCGCCGAGAGCCTCGGCGGTCTTGTTGGCAATGGAGGTCCCGGTCTCGACCTTCTGGATCGAGCCGGAAATCAGCTCGGCCGTTTCACTGGCGGCCTTGGCGCTGCGCGCGGCCAGGGTACGAACCTCTTCGGCAACCACGGCGAAACCCTTGCCGTACTGGCCGGCCCGCGCCGCCTCGACAGCAGCATTCAGGGCAAGCAGATTGGTCTGAAAGGCGATTTCGTCAATGACCTTGATGATGTTGGAGATTCCGGCGCCGGCCTGGCTGATCTCGCCCATGGCAGAGACCATCGCCTGCATCTGGTGGTTACCGCTTTGGGCAACGCTTTTCGCCTCGTCGGACAAGCGGTTGACCGCTGCAGCATTTTCGGCGGTGCAGGTTGTCTGCGAGGACATTCTGGTCATGGAAGTGGAGATTTGTGCAAGGGTTCCGGCCTGTTCGGTCGCCCCACGGGAGAGCGACTGGCTCGCCCCGGAAACCTGGGCAGAGCCGGCGGCAATCTGGTGAGCAGCCTCCTGGATTTCGCCGACCATCCCTCTGAGGTTCGCCACCATTTTCTGCAGCGACTTGCCCAGAACGTCCCGATCGGAGGCGAGGGCCACCTCCTGACTCAGATCCCCCCCGGCAATCGCCTCGGCGATTCTGGCTTTTTTCTCCAAGCCGTCGGCCATGCCGTTGAGGGCCTCGGCCAACTGGCCGATTTCATCCCTGCTCTCAAGGCTCAGTCGCTGGGAGAGGTCGCCGGTGCGGATGGCCTCGGCAAATTCCATGTCGCGATGCAACGGCCTGATGATCATACGTGACAAAAGCAGGTAGTTCAGCAGGCAAATGCTCAACAACCCGGCCACGGAAAAACACAGGCTAACGCCAACAAGTGCCCCTGCGGTTTTTTCCTCCCCGGCAAGTGCCTTTTCTTTGGCATCACCGATTTTGCGTTTCAGTTCCCCGAGCAGAGCATCCACCTTGCCGCTGTTCAGAACCAGGCGCAGAGTACCGATCTTCTTGCCTTCGAGCAGGACATCCCGTTCGATCATTCGGGCTCCGAGCGCCACCTCCCCCCGCTCTTCGGTGATCAGGCTGCCTTCATCGTCAAAAAAATCGAGCCGGGCAATTTCCTCATCCCGTTCGGCGTTTGTCGCGATGCGGCGTACCGTCTCGTCATCCATGTCCCAGATGGAACGCCCGACCGTTTGGGCCAGAATATCCCCAAGCAATTCCCCCTTGGCCAAAAGTGCCTTGTTCAGAACCTCAGAACGGCGCTGTCCCTCGTCCTCCATCACCACCACGAAATCGGAGGCCTGCTGTTCAAGGGCCCGACTGACACGGTCTATGAGCCCGAAGGAAATAAGGGCCATAATGACCAGGATCGCCAGGGATATGGCCGAGATGAACTTGCCGGTCAACCCCATGTTCTTTATTGTCATCGCCATCCCCCTTTGCTTTTGAAGAAAGGGCAAGAGAGAACTGCCTGCCCTTTCTCCCGCGATTATTTCGAATACCTGGCTACGATTTTTTCATAGGGGCTGGGTCCGCCGTCGGCCGGGGCTTTTTTCAGTTCGTCCAGGGCGTTCTGCAGTTCATTGATCACCGCATCGGGCGTGCTCTTGTGAAAGGCATAGTAAAGTTCAGCCTCTTTCAAAATGTAGACCGTTTCGAACTCATCGGTATTGTAGCCGTCATTCTTGATAGACCATTTGGCCACCGTTTCATCGTAAGCCCACAGGTCGATGCGCCCCTTTTTCAGTTTCTTGATATTCGCTTCGATGGTCGACGAACTGTCGATGGCATCCTTTGCCATGCCCCCTTCGAGCAGCAACTGTTCGCCGATATCCTCGCGGATGGCGCCGATTTTGTGCCTGGTGAGATCGGCGAATTTGTTGATTTTGATACCGCTTGCCTTAAGACCCATCACCCCCACTCGCGCCGGGGCCAGAGGACCTACCCACTTGAACAGGTTCTCGCGATGCTCGGTGCGGGTGGTGGAAAAGAGCACCGATCCCGGCTTGTTCAGCACGGCATCATATCCCTTGGACCAGGGCAGAAGCTGAAAATCGCCGCGGCTCCGCGCAGACCCGACCTTGGCCAGCATCGCTTCGAGAAGATCGACGGCAACCCCCTCCAGTTTCCCCCTGTTTTCAAAGTTAAAGGGAGGATACTCCTCGGTCATCAGAGTCATCTCGTCAACCGGCGTGGCCAGTGCCGCCGAGCAGAAAGAAACGACCAGCAGCAAACTCAAAAGCCCATTGAAAAACTGTTTTTTCTTCCCCATAAAATGCCTCCTGTCAGATAACGTGTGTCGCGCAATCGGTAATCTGCGACTCCCCGGCAAAACGGAATTTCCGCCTCCTGCGGCGGTTCTCCTGTTTTCTTCAAGAGAGCTTTTCAGCAACATCCATACCTCTTTCAGAACGAAAGGGGGCAAATTCTATCAAGTAATTATTTCTCTATTTGTTACAAACGGTTACAAAACATACATAAGCTCTTTTTTACTTGATTTTCCAACGGGGTCATTCGGATTGTTGACAGGTGTCAAGGAATCGACCTCCAGACAAGCTCCTGCGTGCCAATCGGGCAAAAGGCAAGATCCCGGTTTTCCAGTTTCTTATCCAACTCGCCGAGCAGCATTTTCGACAGCAGGGGAGCCAGCGGACCGCCTTAAGGCGTCCCTTCTGTTCGCTGCGAAACAAGCCCGTCTTCGAGCAGTCCGGCCTTCAGGTAGCGGCTTAGAGGTCTCAACACCTGCCGGTCCTTGACCTTGAGGGAGATTCGTGACTTCGGCATGTCGTGGTTCACCCGGTCAAAGCACATCTCCAGATCCACGTCCACCACCCAACGCCGTCCGGCGGCCACATGCCGGCGGGCGGCCCGAACGGGGTGTTCGGAGAAATCGGGATCTTACAACGGCATCAGCACCTGATGCAGTGCCTGACATCACACCCAACCAGATGGCGCTAACGCGCCACCCGCCATGACCGGCGCACATACAAAAAGGGCCTGCATACCGCAGGCCCTTTTTTATGTCTTCAATTTGTAGATGAGAATCCCGCCGCTATCGCTGGTGACAGCCCGAACAGTCCACCGGCCCCTTCTTGACCATATGGCACCCCTTGCACAGCCGGTGAAAGGCCTCTTTGGCTTCCGGGGCCTCGGGGTCTACCCCGTGACAGATTTTGCATTTGCCTTCCTCGACCCCCTCGTGGTGGCAGAGCTCGCAGGACCTGGCCATCGCCTCATGAACCTTGTGGGTATATGCCACCACCCCGAAGGGAGATGAAAACCTTACCATCTCCGGACTTTCTAAGGTGGTTTCAGCGCCCGCGGCAGCCGCCAGGAGCAAGCCCCCCAGCATCGCCATCCCGATTATTTTCATTGAAATGCCTCCTCGCCCCTTATCCGACACCCGCAAATCGTTCTGATCATTGCAGCCCAGGCCTCGCCCCAAATCCGCAGGCGTCTGTGGGAGCGACTTCAGTCGCGAATGGCTCAGAAAAGCTTCGCGACTGAAGTCGCTCCTACAAAATCTCTACAGGACCCGTGCCAACTGGGCAAAGTCACGCCCTGATGAAATGGAGAAAAATTACCCCCATACGTTGATAAAAATTAAGAATGGTTTAACATTTTGCCTATTGAACCACCTTAAAGGAGGGCATTATGGCAAGTCAAACCAGAGGGACCATCGGCATTCTCACCGGTGGCGGCGATGTTCCTGGGCTCAATCCGGCGATTCGGGCGGTCACCTTTCGAGCGCTGCGCGAGGGGTACCGGGTGCTCGGCATCCGCCGCGGCTGGGCCGGACTGGTGGACATGGTTGCCGACCCCAAGGCTGATAACAGTGCCCATGTTCAGGTGCTGAGCGAAGAGATCGTCAACCGCGCGGCGCGTACCGGCGGAACCTTCCTGCACACCTCGCGCACCCGCCCCAGCCACCTGCCGCGTGACATTCTGCCCGAACACCTGCGCGACACCTATACTGACGAAATCAACGACGTCACCCCCACGGTGCTTAAAAATCTCGAATTTCTCGGGATCGACTTTCTCATCCCCATCGGCGGTGACGACACCCTGAGCTACGCACAGCGTCTGCATCAAAAAGGGGTCAACGTGGTGGCCATCCCCAAGACCATGGACAACGATGTTCCCGGCACCGATTACTGCATCGGCTTTTCCACCTGCGTGACCCGCACCATCGAGCTCACCCACAAGCTGCGCACCACCGCAGGCTCCCATGAGCGCTTCCTGGTGCTCGAAGTGTTCGGCCGCTACGCCGGTTTCAGCGCCCTGCTGCCGACCATGGCCGGGGCGGCCGATCGCTGCCTGATCCCCGAACACCCCTTCGCCATGGACCATATCACCGAGCTGCTGAGCTACGACCGCAAGCGCAACCCGAGCAATTACGCGGTTCTGCTCGTATCCGAAGGTGCGACCTTTTGCCAGCAGGACGAAATGTCCTTTGAAAGCGAGGAGCGCGACCAGTACGGTCACCGCAAGCTCGGTGGCATCGGCGACAAGGTGGCCAACCAGATCAAGGAGCTCTCGGCCCGGTACAATAACGGACGGCGGGTCAATATCCTCAATCAGCGCCTCGGCTACCTGGTACGCTGCGGCGACCCGGACGCCATGGACTCCATCGTCCCCATGGCCTTCGGCAACCTGGCCCTCGACCTGGTGCTCGCCAAGACCTCCGGGCGCCTGGTCAGCCTGCACAACGGCTGCTACGACACCGTCCCCATAGAGGTGATCGTCGGCACCAAGAAGGTGGTCGATGTGAACAAGTACTACAACACCGAGCGGCTGCGGCCCAAATACGAATCCTTCCTCCGCCAGCCAACCTTCATCATGACCAGTGAAATGTGAAAGGCAGGAGCTGGGGACTAGGGACTGGGCCCTGGTAGGAAAACAGCCTCTAGCCCCTAGCCCCTAGCCTCTAGCCCCTCACTCAACCCGCACCGGTTTCAGTTTCCAGATATCATCACTGTACTCCTGCATGGTGCGGTCGGTTGAGAACTTGCCGCTGTTGGCGGTATTGAGAATACTCATTTTGGCCCAGTTTTCCTTATCCCGGTAGGCCGTGGCAGCCTGCTGCTGGGCCTCCAGGTAGGCGGCAAAATCGGCGAGCACCACCCAGGGGTCCCCCGGGCTCTTGAGGGAGGCGATGATCGGATCGAAGAGCCCCGGCTCGAACTGGCTGAAGTGGCCGCTTTCGAGCAGCTGCAGCACCCGCGAAAGGTCCTTGTCGCCGCGGATCAGCGCCTCGGGGTTGTAGTTGTGGCGCAACTCTGCCACCTCTTCGGCGGTGTGCCCGAAGAGAAAAAAGTTGTCCTCCCCCACTTCTTCGCGGATCTCGATGTTGGCCCCGTCGAGGGTACCGATGGTCAACGCGCCATTCATCATGAATTTCATGTTGCCGGTTCCCGAAGCTTCTTTCCCAGCGGTGGAAATCTGCTCGGAAAGGTCGGTGCCCGGGCAGATCGCCTCCATGGCCGTGACCCGGTAGTTGGGGAAAAAGACTACCTTGAGTAAATCGCCGACCTGAGGATCCTGGTTGACCACCGCGGCGACATTGTTGACCAGCTTGATGATCAGCTTGGCCATGAAGTAGCCGGGCGCCGCCTTGCCGCCAATCAGCACGCAGCGCGGGGTCCAATCGGCGGTGTCGCCGCGCTTGATGCGGTCATATAGATGAATGACGTGCAGGATGTTAAGCAGCTGGCGTTTGTATTCGTGGATCCGCTTGACCTGCACGTCGAACATCGCCTCGGGGTTGAACAGCACCCCGGTAGCGGCATTCACCAGCTCGGCGAGCCGCACCTTGCTGGCATGTTTGACCTCCATCCAGCGGCGACGAAAGGCCCGGTCAGCGGCCAGCGGCTTCAGCTTCGAAAGCTGGCTGAGGTCGGTAACCCACTCCTCGCCAATGGTGTCGTTCAGCAACTGACTGAGTTGCGGGTTGCACCAGGCCATCCAGCGGCGCTGGGTGACCCCGTTGGTCTTGTTGTTAAAGCGTTCGGGCCAGAGTTCGTAGAAGTCGTGAAACAGCCCCTGCTGCAGCAACCGCGAGTGCAGGGCCGCGACGCCGTTGACCGAAAAGCTGCCGGCGATGGCCAGGTAGGCCATGCGCACCATCGGCTCGGGCCCTTCCTCAATAATCGACATGCGACGACGCCGGTCGGTATCCCCCGGCCAGCGCAGGGCCACGGTTTTAAGAAAGCGGGCATTGATCTCGTAGATGATATCGAGCAGTCGCGGCAGCAACCGCTGAAACATCGCCACGGGCCATTTTTCCAGAGCCTCGGGGAGCAGGGTGTGGTTGGTGTAGGCCATGGTTCGACTGACGATCTCCCAGGCCTCGTCCCAGCTGAGGCAGTGATCGTCGAGCAGCAGGCGCATCAGCTCAGCCACGCAGATGGCCGGGTGGGTATCGTTGAGCTGGAAAACGTTCTTTTCGGCGAAACGCTCCAGGTCTATCCCGTCGGTGCCGATCCATTGCTGCAGTACGTCCTGCAGGCTCGCAGAGGCCAGAAAGTACTGCTGGCGCAGGCGCAGCTCTTTGCCGCTCTCCGAAGCATCGTTGGGGTAGAGGACCATAGAGATCTTCTCGGCGTCGTTCTTGGCCGCCACCGATTCGGGGTAGGAGCCGGAGTTGAATTCGCCGAGGTCAAACTCGTCGGTGGCCGCTGCGCTCCACAGCCGCAGGGTGTTGACCGTGCCGTTTCGGTAACCGGGAATCGGGATATCGTAGGGCACCGCCAGCACATCATTGGTATCGACCCAGCGGGCGATGAGCCCTCCGTCAGGGGTCTGCTTGACCTCGCTGCGGCCGCCGAAACGCACCCGCTGGGTGTACTCGGGGCGCTCGATCTCCCAGGGGTTGTCCTCGCGCATCCAGTGATCGGGCTCTTCGACCTGCGCACCGTTGCGGATCCGCTGGCGAAACATGCCATAGCGATAGCGGATGCCGTAGCCGAGCACCGGCAGCTGCAAGGTTGCGCAGCTGTCGAGAAAACATGCGGCCAGCCTCCCCAGGCCCCCATTGCCCAGGCCCGCATCGGCCTCGCACTCGGCGAGTTCCTCGAGTTTCAGGCCGAGCCCCTGCAGGGCCTGATCGGTCTCGTCTGAGACCCCAAGGTTGAGCATGGCATTGCCCAGGGCGCGGCCCATGAGATACTCAAGGGACATGTAATATGCCCTCCGGCAGCTGCTCTCCTGGTAGGCGTAGTGGGTTTTCTTCCAGCGTTCCATAAGCCGTTCGCGCAGGGTCAACACCAGCGCCTCGTAAAGATAATGGGGCGTGGTGCAGTTCTTGTCGCGCCCCAGGTGATGGGAATAGTATCGCCGAAAATCCTCGGCCAGGCTTGCGACATCCAGGCCCAGTGGCGGCATTTCGGTCAGCAGGGACTTGGGACGGTTGTTAACAATATCTTCAGCATGTTGGGGACACATGGGGTTTGACCTCCTGGTTGCTTTCATCGCTTCGGGACCCGGCCCGGCCGGGTCCTGGTAATTTCTTCCACGCCATGCACCCGGTCACGCCCTGGATCCTCGAATCGGGCTCATCGGGTTGCATGGACGAAAAAATGTGGTTAGTTGTAAATAAGACCTGAATTTGTGAGTTCTGCCCAGGAAAAGGGCAGTTTTTTGACCTGCCCACGCGTATAAAAAGTGAGCGACGAACCCAAGGGTGCGCCTCAGGTTTTTAAATCCACCGCCCCGAACTCACCAACCCAGGGTTGAGGCAATCAGACTAAACCCGGATCTTAAGAAGCCGGGTATTCACCCAGAAGAAAGGTGACCAACAATGATGATTCGAGTCGTTTACAAAGACGGGGAGGAGCAGCTGGTCAGACCCCAGGTGCTGGACAAATTGATTGCCAACAACGGAATACTCAAATTCGAACGCTCTGACGGCTGGGCCGTACTCGGGGAATCTTCCATGCGCGCCAAAGGCGTCGCTCACTACCCAGAGCGCGACCGCCGCGTCCCGCATTAGTAAACATCTCATAGAGGCCTGCCCTCGGGCAGGCCTCTGTTCTGTCAAAACTTCTCTTTATCACCCATGATGCTGACGCAAATAACGGTACCAGTCGAAATGCTCGAAATCGATGAGCAGGGCCGTAGGGATAAAGGTGTCCAGCTCATTAAGCGCCCCCCCAAACAGTTCCCGGCCAAAGCGGTCGAAGAGCGCCAGTTCTTGTTCAAAAGCTGCCCGAAAGTCCCAGCGCAGGCGAGCCTCCTGCAGGGGCGCAAGCCCTTGAAAATTCAACGTGCACCAGTCATCGGAAAAACTCTCCCCCGACCGGTCGACATTCGGAATGCCATGCAATCTGCAAATCATGGGCCGGAAATCATAGACCAGGCACAACCCGTCATCCCCAAGCAGTGGGCAGGGCGTCTGGTCATCCTCGGGCATTTCGGTCCACTGACCGTCAGGCATATGATTCAGGGTGTAGGGAGGGGCGAAATCAGGCCATTCGCCCTGCAGCTGGACAAGGCGCTGCCGGGCCTTGCCGTGCACCGCCTGCCGAACCGGCGCGGCCAGGCGCTCAAAGCCCTTCTGCAGCAGGCAGGCATCGAGCAAAGTAATATCGAAAAGCCCCCGGCAACAAGCCGAGCACCCCTGACTGCAGCTGATCTGCTCCCCGTAACCCTCCAGGCAGCGGGCGAACCATCCGTCAACCCTCTGCAACAGCTCGAGATAGTCGGCCAGCACCGGCTCAAGCTTTGCTCTCAGGCTCATTCTTTGCCCTTGTCCAGCTTGGCCTTGAGCAGATCCCCCAGGGTGCCCATGCCGGCAGCCGGCTTCTCCTTAAGGTACTGACGGTAATCCGCTGCACCGGCCTCGGCTGCCTCCTCACCTGCCCCGGCAGCCAGGGCCAGGGATATGCGCCGCTCGTCTAGGTCCAGCTTTTCGATGCGCACTTGGACGGCCTGCTCCTCATTGACCACCTCACGGGGATGATTGATGCGCTTGCCTGCCCCCAGCTTGGAGATATGCACCAGTCCGTCGATCCCGGGTTCGGGGTACTTTTCGGCCACTGTCTGCCAGGGGTCGGCCATGGCCTGCTTGAGACTGAAGGAGAAGCGGTCCTGCTCCCAGTCGAGCTTCATCGCCACCGCTTCGACCTGCTGCCCCACGCTGAGCACCTCGGAAATGTCCTCAATGCGCCCCCAGCCGATCTCGGAGACCGGGATCAGTCCCTCGATGCCGCCGATATCGACGAAGGCCCCGAACTTCTGCAACTGGGTGATGGTTCCGGTAACGGTCATCCCCTCGCTCAGGGTTTCTTTGAGGGCGTCCTTCTGCTTCTGGCGCTCCTCTTCGAGAATCGCCCGGTGGGAGACCACGATGTTACGCCCGCGCTCTTCGAATTTGCTGATTTTAAACGAGAAGTTCTGCTCAAGAAACGCCTCGGGATTATCGACGCGCCGCAGGCTCATCTGCGAGTAGGGACAAAATGCCCGAACGTTGCCGGGCAACCTGACCTCAAAGCCCCCCTTGATCTCTTTCTGCACCTGCCCGTCGACGGGAATCCCGCTACGCCAGGCCTCTTCTAACTGCTCAGCACCCGCGGCCCGGCCGCCGATTTTGGTGGTAAAGCGCAACTCCCCGGCCGAGCGCGACAAAAAATAGGCCTGCAGGGTATCACCGACCGCAAGGCTGAGATTCCCTTCGGCATCGAGCAGCTCTTTTTTATCGAGCACCCCTTCGCCCTTCTGGCCGACATCGAGAAAAACCCAGTCGTCGGTGATCTGCAGGACCTCGGCCTCAACCTTCTGCCCTTTGGTCAGCGGAGCGCTGGTCTTAAGGCTCGCCTCGAGAAGTTCGGCAAAATTTTCTTCGTTTCCTTCGTTTTCTTCGTTTTCGTTGTTTTCCTGATCCATTGATGATCTCTCTTTCAGACATTTTGGCGTCACAGGCTGTTATTCGATTATGGAACAATTGGGCCGGCTTTGAAACCTGGAAAATGAAAAATGCCCATACCGGGCGAACATAACGCTTCCCCTGAAGGGGAACTCGCTATGATATTACCATTAACTTTCTCTTTTGCATCTTCAAAGAGATTGGACGCTCGTTGGTTTGGGCACCCACAAGGGGTGCCCCTACGGTGGTAATCCATATGATGCCGTGGAAATGATTCGGCATGGTTACGAATGCATCCGTTTCGACATCCGGGGAACGTCCCGGCAATGCCATCCAAACCGTCTGCACCATCCGCCCCGCCTCATTCAAAACAATTTCCCCGTCAATGATGTTTCCAAACACACATTCCCGGTTTTGCGCGCAAATGGTCACGAAATACACTCCCGCCCTGGCATAATCGTATCCGTTGAGGCGAATTGAACGTCGATGATGGATTTCGGGGTCGAATTTCATCGGTTTCCATTCAGGGCAGGCCCGGGGGCAGGGCACCCACAAGGGGCGCCCCTACGTGATTGCCAACCATACCTGTGCTGTCGGCTGGCTCGTCCAGCGCACGATCGATCACCCCGCACCGGTGAAACCCTTGGGGTTTCTACACCCGCCACAACCCAGCGTTTAGTTCACACGACCATTACGACCCCTCTGTGACAGAATGAGTCGCTGGCAAGAAAAAAATTACTAAAAAGAAGAATCAAGGCAATGAAAACAGGGCATTATGCTAGCTCCATTTTCCAAAATTAGAAAGGACATATTTAGCTTGTCCAAATATTAGAGCAGGGATGTCGGGTTGGGGTTTGACTGGAGAAAAAGGGTCTGTCAAAAAAAATCCCGCCGAAAGGCGGGCAATCGATAAAGAAGGAATGTCTTTCAGCAAGGGGATCTAATTCGTTATTTTCACCAGAAAGATAATCAGCAGCATCAACGAAACGAGGATGATTCCGATCTGCACCTTTTGGAAGAATCTTTTATCTTTATCGTCCATACCAGCCTCCGGTTTAAGATTTCAACGGTATTATACCACTTCACCTATGCCCTTGCTCGAGTCGCCCCGGGAACAGCCCCCACCTAAAAAAGGGCCGGCCTTGCGGCCGGACCCTTGATTAATTAAATTCATGCATACCAGCAGGTGCAAGGGTTAATCGGATCCGGCGATCTTGTCATCCTTGGGGTGCTCGGGGTGATGCTCCTCTTTTTTCTCCTCCTCTTCATGACCAGAGGCAAACCGATGCTCCAACTCGTCGAGGGAGTGTCTGCCCCAATTGACAAATTTCTCCTTATACTCGTGGAACTTCTCTTTGAAATGCTCGGTGTTCATGAGTACGCCCCCTTTCGTAATTTAAGTCCTGTCTCTGTCTTCTTATTATACTGCGCGTTGTTTGTAAAAAAAGCGTTTCAAGAGATTTTGTTGCCCGGAGAAGAAGATCCAGCCTTCAATTTATGACCAATTATGTTACCATTCACTTAGACCTGTTGAACCAGGGTTCACCCATGCAGCGATAAGGAGACATATTATGGCCAACACCTATAAATGCGGCACCTGTGGTGTGATCACCGAAGAGCAAAGTCACCTCTGTCATCCGCAAGAGATTTCGGGTAAAGGCGACTACTGCGGGCAGAGCATCGACGCTGCCGAAACGATGTGCCAGCCTATGCTCGAAAGCCTGGAATACGAGTGCAGCACCTGTGGTCGCCCCGCGGAAAAATCCGAAATGATCTGCAAACCAGTAAAACTGCGCTAAAACCGGTGGCAAACCAAAAAGAACGGCCCGGCGAACTCGCTTCGCCGGGCCGTTTTGTTTTCAAATGTTAGGCTTGAATCAGGCCCTTTCCTCAGACTCCTGCCGGGCCAGGGCCTCGCCCGCCCCGGCCTCGGGACCGAGCATGATCGCCAGCCAGCGGGTATCTTCGCTGGTTTCGAGGGCGATTTTCAGGGTCTTCGCTGGTTTCGAGGGCGATTTTCAGGGTCATGGTCAGCGGCACCGAAAGCAGCATGCCCACCGGCCCCAGCACCCAGCCCCAGAAAACCAGGGAGAGAAACACCACCAGGGTCGACAACCCCAGGCCCCGCCCCAGGAAGCGGGGCTCGACCACATTGCCGGCCACGACATTAATGACCACATAGCCCAGGGCCACCAGCAGGGCCCGGCCCAGGCCAAACTGGATGAACCCCAGCAATACCGCAGGCAGGGCTGCGATGATCGAGCCGATGTTCGGCACATAGTTGAGCAAAAAAGCCAGCAGCCCCCAAAGCAGGGGAAAGTCGACTCCCCAGGCGGCCACCCAGATGGCCACCACAATCCCGGTGCCGAGGCTGACCAGGGTCTTGATCGCCAGGTACTGCTTAACCCCCGAGGTGAAGCGACGCATATAGCCGAAACGCTGCTCGACATCGCCGAAGGCGGCCCCGATCTTAACCGGAAAGCTCGCCGCCTCAAGCAGCATGAAGACCACCGTCAGCATAATGAGAAAAGTGTTGGTCAACACTCCGCCCAGCCCGGTGAGCATATTTCCCACCAGACGCATGGCAGCACCAGGGTCGATCATTTCGAGCAGGGACTGGTCCGGAATCGCCAGCCCCAGGCTGCCGACCAGGGTCAGCAGACCGGCTGCCTCCTCCTTGAGGCGCTGCTGGTAAAAAGGCAGATTGTCGAGAAAAGCGTTGATCGAGGTGCCGACGAAGGCCGCCAGCAGCACCTCGAGGCCGAGAATCCCCAGCACCACCATCAGCACCGCCAGGGTCGCGGGGACCTTGCGCCGCTGCAGCCAGAAGGCCGCCGGGGCGCAGATCACCGCCAGAAAGGCCGCCAGTAAAAAAGGCACCAGCAACGAGACGGCGGCGCGCATCCCCGCCAGCACCACCACCAGGGCCGCGGCGGTCAACAGAAAGCGTGTGCCGCCCCCGCTCTTGGATCCATGATCCATGAAAATCGTCCTCCAAAAAACTGCAGACCATGCCCTAGGGGCTGAATATAGCACAATACTTCACTTCCTCTCCCCGGGGGGAGAGGGAGCGGTTCCGTCGGTAATTCTTGTTCATCAACAATCTGGATTGTCCCTGTGAAAACAGTAACTGTCCATTTCTATGATCGACCTGAATCGAAAGCATGGCCAAACAAACGTTGCAGGG
Source organism: uncultured Desulfuromonadales bacterium (assembly GCA_945787465.1). GTDB lineage: Bacteria > Desulfobacterota > Desulfuromonadia > Desulfuromonadales > Trichloromonadaceae > CALZIZ01. The sequence goes on along the minus strand of CALZIZ010000098.1, from coordinate 8,319 downwards.
TGTTTTCGCGAAGCGTAACGCACCTTTCGCCCTCCTAAACCTGTGCTTTACGGTTGCGGCCTAACGCACCCTGCATTTCTGTCTTCGCTTCAACCACCAATGGCCGGCAGTTTGTCGAAAAACCTTTAAAGGATGCCCAGGGCGAAGAGGTTGATCAGGCCGATGAGAAAGCCGAGCAGGGCGCCGAAGAGGTTGATGTACTTGAACTGCTCCTTCATGATGCCCATGAGCAGCTCTTCGACCTTGAGGATATCGAGGGAGTTGACCTTGTCTTCGACGATGCGCCGCACGTTGAGGGTATCGACCAGGGGCGGCACCTCTTTTTTGAGCAGCTCGCCAAGCTGGCGAAACAGCCCCTCCTCGAGCTCTTCGCGCACATCGGCGGGCAGCCTTTCGGAGAGCTTGCCCAGGGGGCGTTTAAACAGCCATTGGTCGAGCTTTTCGGCAAGGATGCTCTCGAGGGCCGCACGCGCTCCCGGCGCCCGCAGAATCTGGAGAATGCGGTCGGCGAGCAGGTCCTGAACCCGATCGATCCCCCCCTCGGGCAACGCATTATGGAGCAGCGAACCGAAGGAGCGGTCCTTGACCCGGTCGATGCCCCGCTCGGTCAGCGCCAGCACCGTATCGGCGGCCCTGCGGCTCTGCACCATCTCGACGGTGCGCTGGCGCACGAAACGGCGCACCCCGGCCACCTTCTCGTAGGGCACCTTTTCGAGATAGCTGCTCAAAGGACGGTCGAGCATGCCGTCGAGCCGTTCGCGCAGCATGGCCGCAACCTGCTCCTGGGTCTTCTCCTCGCGCAGCCATCGGGCGATCTCATCTCCGGCCTTGTCGAGAAACTCGGGGATGCGGTCGTAGATCTTGTCCATGTTGACGAAACCGGCCAGCAACCCTGAGAGCCCACCCAGCGAGTCGAGAAAGGCCTCGATCCCCTCCTTGCCCTTCTTCACCAGGCGACTGCGGAAATCGGGATCGTAGAGCATGCCGCCGAAACGCTCGAGCAGCGGCGGGATCTCCTTTTCGAGCTGGGAGAGGATGACCGCGATCAGGTCGGCGGGCAGGATCTCGCGGATGGTGCGCTCCGAATGCAGCCACTGCTCGGTCTTGGCATCGACAAAGCCGGCCACGGAGCGGCTCATCCCCGGCGAGTGCAGAAAGCCCGAGATTTTCTTGTCAAGGTGGCCGCGCAGCCGGTCGTAGCGCTCGGGGTCGAGGTAGCTTTCGAGATCCCGCGCCAGGACCTCCTTGCCCTTGTTGAGCAGAAACTGACGCAGCCGCAGCTCGAACTCGTCACCCTCCAGGTAATCGAAAACCGCCTTCACCGCCTTCCAGCGCAACAGGTCGGCGAGTTCGCGAAAACGCCGCTTGAAGTCCTGGGGCACCAGGGACTCCACCGGCCCCAGCTCGCGGTCGACAAAATGGCCGAGTTTCTCCTTGAGGGCCCCCTTGAGCTCACGGCGAAAGCCCTCCTTCTCCAGCGCCCGGCCGACGTCTTCGGAGGTCAGCAGGTGGCTGCCGACCATATCGCCCATGCGGTGGGCCAGCTCGCCGCGCTTGGCGGGGATGATGCCCGGAGTCAGCGGCACCCGGACCCCCAGGATGCGCCAGGCCCGCAGCGGCCGAAACAGCATGCGAATGGCGATGTAGTTGGTAACGTAACCGATAAAGCCACCCAGCAGGGGCGGCAGCACAAATGGCAGAAGCTGTGCGCAAGTCATTGACCTGCCTAAGCGTTCAAAAAATCACCGACGAACCTTTGGGTGCGCCTCAGATTTTTTGAAACACTTATTCAGGCCAAGCACTTACGCTCTTTTCCCGCCCTGATCTCACGGATTCAGGTTTAACCTTTCACCTTGAACCTTGCCCCTTTTGCCTGTTTTACCCCTCCATCTCGATCAGCGAATGGTCGCCGATGTTCATACGCCGCGGCGAACCGATCAGCCGCACCGAATCACCGAGCAGCGAGGACTCGAGGACCATGTCGCGCACGGTGCTGTCGGCGTTGATGATCGAGTCCTTGATGATGCTCTCCTCGATCACGCTGCCTGCGGCCACCGAGACGTTGGGACCGATGATCGAACCGCGCACCACGGCGCCCTTTTCGATGTGCACCGGCTCGATAAGCACCGAGTTGAGCACCTCGCCGTGGGCATGGTGACGGCCGCGCAGCAGGTAGCGGTTGCTCTCGAGCAGGGTTTCGGGCTTGCCGCAGTCGAGCCAGGCATCGATCTCCGGGGCGCGGAACTTGCGCCCCTGGCCGATCATGCGCATGAAGACCGCCGGCAGGTAGTACTCGCCCTTGACCGTCTCGCCGGCGCTGATGGTCTGCTCGATGCTGTCGATAAATCCCTTGCCGTCCTTGAGGTAGTAAAGACCGACCTGGGCCAGTTTGGAGACCGGGGTGTCGGGCTTTTCGACCATATCGACAATGTAGCCGCCGCGCACCACGTTGACCCCGAATCGCTGGTAGTCCTCGACCTCTTTGGAGTAGATGAGGCCGTCGCAGTCGGCGCACAGCGCGTCGATGCGCTCGAGGTCGGTGACGAAGATGGTGTCGTTGAAGACCACCAGCACATCGTCACCCTGCTCGATGCGGGGGCTGGCCAGGGCCACGGCGTGCGCCGGACCGAGGCGCTCCTTCTGCACCACGTAACTGCAACTCAGTTCGGGGAACTTGGCGGCCATGAAATCTTCGATCTGCTGGCCGTTTTCATCGGTGATAAAGATGTATTCGTCGGCCCCGAGCACCGTCAGGCGGCTGACGATGTGCTCGAGGACGGTCTTGCCCCCGACGTGAACCAGGGACTTGGCTTTGGTGTGGGTATGGGGACGCAGGCGGGTTCCCTTGCCTGCCACGGGCAGAATGATCTTCATGGTTTCCTCCACTTAAGAAGTCTTGTCAAGACCCTTGTCATAACCGGCAAGTTTCCGGTAGCATGCGGTAAAAAATCCGATCATAACCTTAGAACCGGCAAAAGACAAGGGAGGCTCTGCTCCCTTCAGGAGATACAATGAAAGATCATCTGGTGAGGATTCTGACAAATGACGGTTCGCTGCGCGCCATGGCGGCGGTGACCACCGATCTGGTGGAGAAGATCTGCCGGCGCCAGGGCACCGACCCTACAGGCACCGTGGCCCTGGGTCGCCTGATCACCGGCGCCGCCTTGATGGGCAGTCTGCTCAAAGGAGACCAGCGCCTGGCCCTGATGATTGAAGGCAACGGTCCGCTATCCAAGCTGCACGCCGAAACCGATGCTGAAGGCCATGTACGGGCCTCGATCAAGGTTCCGGTGGCGGGCCTGCCGCCCAAGGACAACCGCTTCGACGTAGCCGGAGCCATCGGCCGCGCCGGTTTTCTGCATGTGGTCAAGGACCTGGGCCTCAAAGAGCCCTACCGGGGCATGGTCCAGCTCTACAGCAGCGAAGTCGCCGAGGATCTGGCCTACTACCTGACCACCTCGGAACAGGTCCCCTCCACCGTCGCCCTGGGGGTCAATCTCGGCCTGGAGGCCGAGGTCAGCGCGGCCGGAGGATTCATCGTCCAGGCCATGCCGGGGGGCGACGAATCGCTGATCCCCCTGCTGGAAAAACGCCTGGCGACCCTGCCCCCCACCACCGCCCTGCTCAAAGAAGGCCGGGGCCCGGTGCAGATCCTCGAGCAGCTGCTTGAAGGCATCCCCTTTTCGATCAAAAACGAGACAGAACTGAGCTTTCGCTGCAGCTGCAGCCTGAAACAGGTGCTGGGCATGCTGCAGGGGCTTGGCGAAGATGAGTTGCAGGAGATGATCGCGCAGCAGGAGGCAACAACGATCACCTGTGAGTTCTGCAAACAGGTCTACAATCTGAGCAAGGATGACCTCAAGCTGCTTATCTCAACGAAGTAGCAACAGTTCAAGAGGCGGCCCCGCGGCCGCCTCGGCCTCAAACTGCAGCCGCTCTGCCGGCACCCCCCGGCCCTGGAAATAGCTCTGCAGCAGCCGCGCCCGTCCTTCGGCCAGCCGCCGGTCGTAATTTGCCCCCAAACCGGTTTCGGCCCGTACCCGGCCCTGCCAGCGCGACCCGCTCTGCGAACTCAGCAGATCGGCGAGGGGCTCGAGAATCGTAATTCCCCCGGGCAGCGGCAGCGCCGCCTGCCGGTAGAAGAGGACCTGCTCGGGATAGCTGATGCTCAGCGGCTCTCCGTCAGCCAGCAGCGCCCCGGGCAGGGCCGCAAGCTGCTGGCGACTGACCTCGCCAGCAACCGAAGCCGGCTCGACCACCGTGGTGGAGATAGGCCCGGGGGCCGCGCAGGAGCACAGGGTGGAAATCAGCAAACCGAGCACCGCCAGTCTTCTCATAAAAAGTCTCCTTTTCCTCGCATGACCTTGTCGCAACGGCTTCAACCGCGAAGCCTTGTACCACCAACTCAAAGCACAACCTTCGCGGCTGAAGCCGCTCCTACATCTGAAGGTTGCACCGTCCACCGATCATTTGACATCCCAATCTGTTTGCGGATTGGTGGGCGCAGCCCACCGATTATGGGGTCCTCATAGGTTGCACGGTATGGTTTGCTCAAACCGGGCTTTGCGCCTGGCCTGAGACATCGACCACGGCCCGGTCGACGTTCAGCTCCAGGTTCTGCAGCTGCCACAGCCGGGCGTAGATGCCGTTAACGGCAAGCAGTTCGTCGTGGCTGCCCTGTTCGCAGATGCGCCCCTTGCGCATGACCAGAATACGCGCCGCCCGCTGGGCCGAGCGCAGCCGGTGGGCAATCAGCAGCACACTGCGCTCGCGCCCTGCCGCAGCCAGGCCGCGGTTGACCACCTCTTCGGTGGCCGCATCGAGGCGGCTGGTGGCCTCATCGAGGATCAGCAGCTGCGGCTCGCTCGCAAGGGCCCTGGCCAGACACAGGAGCTGACGCTCGCCCGCCGAAAGGTTGCGGCCCCGCTCGTACAGGCGGACATCGAGCCCTCCGAGCCCCTCCACCGTTGCCCAGACCCCGGTGCGCTCGAGCACCGCCGCCAGCATGCCGTCGTCGAGGCGCCCCTCGGGATCGAGATTCTCGCGAATGCTGCCGGCAAACAAAAAGGGCTCCTGAGAGACCCAGCCAATTCGCTTGCGCAGCTCGGCGGGGTCAAGATCGGCCAACTCCACACCGCCGAAAAGGATCCTGCCGCCAACCGGATCGTAAAAACGCATCAGCAACCGCGCCAGGGTCGTTTTGCCGCTACCGGTATCACCGACCAGGGCGAGCGTCTCTCCCGCTGCAATATTCAGGCTGACCTCGCGCAGCACCTCGGTCTGGCCGTCGTAACTGAAGCTGACCTTTTCGAAGGACACCGAGGCGTCGCCCCGCCACCTCGCTGAAGCACCGCCTGGCTCAGGATCCTCGTCAAGGAGTTCGAAAATCCGCTCGAGAGAGGCATTGCTCGCCTGGATGACAGAATATTTGGCCGACAGATCCCGCAAGGGGGCGAAAAATTTCTGCACATACTCGATAAAAGCCACCAGGGTGCCGAAGGTGGCGACCCCTGCGATCACTTCGCCGCCGCCCCGCCAGAGGATGGCGGCCATGGCCACCGCCCCAAGGGCCTCGACCACCGCATAGAGGGCGGCATCCCAGTTGATGGTGCGCAAGGTGCTCTGCTTATAGAGCTGCTGCAGTTCGTCGAATTCGTCGAGGGTGCGCTGCTGCTGGCCGAAGATGCGCACCTCGGTGACCCCGGCGATTCGCTCGGCGACAAAGGCGTTGAGCCCGGCCAGCCGCGCCCGCACCTGGCGCATGGCGCCACGCATCGAACGGCGAAAAAGCAACAGCAGCACAATAAGAAAGGGCAGCACCGCAAAGGCCACCAGCGAAAGCCTGGGGTTCATCCAGAGCATGACCGCGACGATGAGGACCAGGGTGACGATATCCCCCAGCGCCGCGACAACCCCGGCCCCGAAGAGCTCGCCGATGTTCTCCACATCACTGGTCAGCCGGGTGACCAGGCGGCCCGAGGGGTGGCGGTCGAAAAAAGCCACCGGCAGGCGCAGCATATGGCGAAACCCCCGGCGCCGCAGAGCCGCCATGATCCGCTGCCCCACCGCCTGCACCAGGTAGCCCTGGGAAAAGATCAGCAGGCTCTCCGCACCAAGAGCCAGAAAAAAGAGCAGCGCCACCCCTGAGAGCCCTTCGAGCCGCCCGGGCACAATATGCTCGTCGATGGCGACCTTGAGCAGGTAGGGCTGAACCAGCTTGGTCGCGGCAATCAGCGGCAACAACAGCAGCGCCCCCCAGGCCGACCGACGGTACGGCACCACCAGGGTCAAAAAACGCCGAAACAACCTCCAGTCCAGGTGGCGTCCCTTTATCTCATCAGTCTCTTTAAAACCGTTACGCATAGAAAATCCAGGTGCAAGGTGAAAGGTTCAAGGAGCAAGGTTTAGGATCAAAAGTCTTAAGACCTTAAACCTTTTACCTTGATCCTTGAGCCTTTAACCTTGACTCATCTGTTCCATCTCACTCTGCAGCCGTTCCCGTTCGACCAGCTTTGCATAGAGCCCGCCTTCGGCGAGCAGCTCGGCGTGGCTGCCCTGCTGGATCAGTTTTCCCTGGTCGAGAACCAGCAGATGGTCGGTTTCGGCCAGCAGGGAGACCCGCCCGGAGACCAGGAACACGGTCTTGCCGGCGAGCACCCCCCGCAACTGTTGCCAGATGAACCCGGCTGTGGCCGCGTCCAGATGGCTGAAGGGGTCGTCGAGCAGCCACAGGGAACCGTCCCTGGCAAGGGCCCGGCCGAGGCAGACCCGCTGCCGCTGACCGCCGGAGAGGGCCAGGCCGCCTTCGCCGACCCGGGTGTCGTAGCCATCGGGGAAACCCGCCACCTCCTGCTCGAGCCGGACCTGGCCGGCGATCTTCTCCAGCTGAGGCTGGCCCCCCTCAGGCACCGCGTAGAGCAGGTTGTCCCTGACCGAGCCGGAAAAGAGCCGCCCTTCCTGGGGCACCACCGCCAGGCGGCGACGGTGGCTGTCACCGTCGACCAGGGCCAGGTCCTCCCCGTTGAGATAAATGCTCCCCTCGGGGACCGGGTAGAGTCTGGCCAGCAGCGCCAGCAGGGTGCTCTTTCCCGCCGCCGTGGTGCCGGTCACCCCCACCAGGGTTCCCGGTGCGACCCGCAGCGACATCCCCTGCAGGGCAGGCTTGTCGCGATAGGCAAAGTTCAGGTTGCGCAGCTCCACCGCCGGGGCCGGCGCCGGCAGCGACAGGGTCTCCGGGGTAGAAACCACCGGCAGCTTGAGCAACTCGTCGAGGCGCTCCATGCTCGCTGCGGCCCGTTGCACCAGGGTCAGCACCCAGCCGAGTAGCAGGGTGGGCCAGGCCAGTTGCATCAGGTAGGCGTTGAAGGCCACCAGTTCGCCCAGCGAGAGGGTCCCTGCCCCGACCCGCTGGCCTCCGAAGTAAAAGACCAGCAGGGTTCCCACCGGGCCGACAACGGTCATCACCGGCAGCACCAGGGCCCTCAGCCTGGCAAGCACCAGGTTGTGCTCAAGGTAGTCGTCGTTGAGCTTATCGAAGTGCCTGATGCGCACCTGCTCAAACCCGCTGGCCCGGATGACCGCCTGGCCCGAGACCCCTTCTTCGACCGCCTCGCTGACCCGCCCCATGCTCTCCTGAACCAAGGTGGAATGGTGCAAAAGGCGCCGGCTGACCCGCTTGACCACCAGCAGCATCAGCGGATAGGGCAGCAGCGCCACCAGGGTCAGTGAAGGTGAAAGGGTCAGCAGCAAAACCAGGGTAAAGAGGTAGACCATGGCCGCGTTGATCATGGTCAGCACCCCGAAACCGGCCAGCATGCGGATATTTGCCAGATCGTTGGTAAAGCGCGAAAGCAGATCCCCGGTACGATGGCGGTCGAAAAACGGCGCATCCTGATGCACCAGCCGTCCGAGCAGGTCGCGGCGCAGGTCAACTTCGATATGGCGGGCGGTGTGAAAGTAAAACCTGCGGGAGAGGATACGCGTGCCGGCCCGCAGCAGGGCCGCCGTCGCCATGACCGCAGCGGCCCAGCTCAACGCACGGTATTGACCGGCCTCAATGGCGCCGACCCCCTCCTTGAGCATCCAGGGGATGAGCAGCGCCAGGACATTGGTCACCCCCAGCCACAACAGCCCCCACAGCAGGGGACCGCGATAGCGACTCAGGTAGGGATGAAGAAAGCTCAGGATTTTCAAAATATGAACCAGGGGCTAGAGGCTAGAGGCTAGGGGCCAGTAAGCACTGTCCACCACTCACTGTCCCTTCCAGAGATTATACCCGGTTTTTCCTTTAGCCTTTAACCTTTAGCCTTTTGCCTGATT
>CALZIZ010000097.1 GCA_945787465.1 uncultured Desulfuromonadales bacterium | reverse complement strand
TACCAATTCGAAACCGGATGTCAGCCAAGCGCAAACCTCATGCCGACCGGCAGGCTGGTTCCTCCGGCATTGGCAGCATTGCCCTGATAAGGTCTGAGTTCTTCGGGTTGCGGTCAAGTCGCGCCTACGCACGTCTGATTTGAGTAAGAAAGAGCAGGCGAAACCCAGACTGCGTCCAAAAGGATCAGAATAGAAAGACAGGATCAGCCGCAAGGGAAACCAGCTTTGCCTGCTGTGCCTTAAAGAAGTTTTCTGATGTCCTCCGCCGAGATGGTCTTGCCGCTGACTTTCAGTTCTCCGTCGATGGCCAGTCCCGGCAGGCTCAGCAGGCCGAAATAGGCTATCCTTTGCGGATCGTTCACAGACTCGACCTCCACTTCTGAATCCAGGCCCTGGACCGCCTCCAGGGTGTTGGCCAGAAGGGTCTTGCATTTCACACATCCGTCTCCCAATACTTCTATTCTCATAGTGTGTTCCTCTTGGGTTTATTTCAGTCTCGGCAGCTCTGCTCTATCCCATTTTAACATTTCAGTGCGATTTCCGGCGCGAATACATTCCCTGTGCGCGCCGGTGGCATTCGTGGCGAGTGCCCCTGAACGCCGTTGTTCCCATCCGGCGCAGAGCCGAGGTTGCTGTCTGCAAACTTTACAGAACTTGCTTACTAACTTTACACCTTTACCCAGAATATCAAGGGAAAAAAGATGCAAACCTAATGTTTTAAGGTGTTTTTAATCCTGGCACCGTTTTTGCGAATTAACACAGACAAGCATTTAGCTTTCAGGTCCCAAAATGGTAGAAAGGAGGCAGTGACCATGCACAGCACAGCAGCTCACCGCTCCTGTCATTTTTGGGCTTGCGGCTACAATGCAAATTTTAATTCCCTTTGCGCGATGATTCGGCGAACCTATGGGGCCTGCCCTTCTCCCTGTACAGGGCCGTGCTATCTTGTACACGATCTGAGGCGACGCCATCTGCCGCCGTTCTGACATCGCTGCTGCCGAATCAGGCCGACAGTTGAAAAGCGCGGGCCAGTTGTTTCAGCAATACTGTACCTGCCTCCTCAGCTGTTCGGCCGTAAGCGATGACCCCGTCTTCATGTCCCCCCAGAATCAGAACCCCTCCTGCCCTTACGACCCCTTCAGCCATCAGGCGCCCCACCTCTCTGGCCAGTTCAGCTGAGCCCTGGGCAGCTTGCCCGGAGGTACGAGGCAGGCCCATGGAGCTGGCCCGGGACCAGATCTCTGGCGAATGCACATGGAAAATAACGTTTACGCCAGCATCGCTTCGGTAGATTGACCCGTGGGTGAGAGCCTCCGAGGAGGGTCGGAGGGGCCCCCGGGCTGACAGGATGTTCCGGATGGGATCCCAGGTGTTGACCAGTGCGTAGTCGCTCGGGGAGAGGGCAAGCTTGCCGGCAGTCTGCGTTCCGGTAATGATAAATGGCCCTGCCTCTGAGGTGGCCTTCGAGGGCACCAGGCGACGGCTGAGGTTGCCGAAGGCCATCCCCCCGTACCTGCCCGGCTCCTGGCCGGTCAGGCGAAGCAGAAAGAGGATCCTGTGCCAGGCGCTTAATTCCCCGACCTGGTCTGCCTTCGGCGGCGGGCCGGGTGAAAAGTCGAGTAAAAACGAGATGGTTCCTTCGGCAGGCATGGTCAGCCCTTCCCGCGATGAGAATCAATGAAGCCTGCGGAACTTTTGCCCAGCCAGTTTCCCCATAACCGGGGAAAGCTCCTGCGGGGAGAGCAGTTCACCCACGACAAAGTCTATGTTGCTGAAAGCCTGGCCCGCCTCGATGGTTACCGGGTCGGGAAATATGCCGCAGGAATCTTCGGTATCGCAGATAAAGTTATCACCATCCCGGTCAGTGCCGGCAATGATGAGATAGCGGCCAGCCGGCAGTGCCGAAAGACTGAAGGAGTAGTTCTGCAGCAGGCTTGTTTCTGCCTGGCCGATTGTCTCAAGGGACTGTTCGTTCAAGGCCAGCACAAAGGTTGTGCCGATATTTCCGAGGGTTGCCCCTCCTACCTTCATCGATAGACTGAGCGTTGCCGTCGATGGCCCCTGGGTCGCATCGGACACGACCGTCAGGGTGCCGTTGTAAAGCCCATCGGGCAGCCCGGCGCGATTGACGCTCAGGGTGACGCTGAGAGGAGCCGTACCCGATGCAGGAGACACAGATAGCCAAGGGACATCGGCGGTTATTGAACTGATCGTCAGATTGTCGATGCCGGCATTTGTGACATCAAAGGACAGGCTGTTCAAAAAATTGTCGAAGGACAACGATAAGGTGGACAGTGACAAAATGGAGCCCACTGGCGGAGTTGACGTGCCCCCGATGACCTCGCCGGCGGCTCCCAAGGCCCTGCTGGCATCGATCAGGCCCTGGCCGAAAACATTGTCGCGGCCAGGCAACCCGAGGTCCCTGGTGATGCGGGTTGCCGTATCCGGGTGGGTTCCATTGAGCAATTGCTCAAGATCCTGCGGCCCCAGGTTGGAGTTAACCGCCAACATCAACGCAGCAACGCCCGCCACATGAGGCGCGGCCATCGATGTGCCGGCGTTGAAACGGTACAGGAAACCGCCCCGGTCGTCACCGGTGGTGCTCAAGACCCCGTCGGGAAAGCCGTCCCCATTCGAATCCGTACTGGAACTGCCCCCGGGAGCCGCCAGATCGATAGTGCTGCCAAAATTCGAATAGGCTGCCTTCTGGGAGTTGATGTCGACTGCAGAAACGGAGAGTACCCCATCGAAGGCTGCGGGGAAAAAGGGTGTGTTCAGGTTGCTGTTGCCCGCTGCGGCAACAAGGATGACCCCCTGGCTGCGGGCCGCCTGAATCGCTGCGTTGACCGTCTGGCTTGCAGCGGGCCCGCCGAAGCTCATAGTGATGATTCGTGCCGGTTCGATGGGGACGGTGTTGGAGCTGTTCTGAAGGCCTGCGGCATAGCGGATGGCTTGAGCGATATCCGAGTCGAGCCCTCCGCCGACCCCCAGCACCCGTAAGGGCATGATGCGGGTCTGCCAGGTCACCCCGGAGCCGCCTGCACCATTGTTGGCCATTGCCCCGAGGGTGCCGGCGACGTGGGTGCCGTGGAAACTGCTGCTGAATCCGCTCGGATCATCCCCCGGATCATTGGGGTCGGAGTCGAGACCGTCTCCGTCGTTTGATATCTGAGTACTGCTGATAAAATCGAACCCGCTCGTCAGCCGGCCACTGAGGTCGGGGTGGGCGGTCAGAACCCCGGTATCAAGAACTGCCACCGTGACAGAATCGCTGCCGGTGGTGATATCCCAGGCCTGGGGCAGGTTGATCAGCCGGTAATGCCATTGCAGGTTGAAAAACGGGTCAGCGGGGATCAGAAGGGGCTTGCGTACATAGTTCGGCTCGGCGAAAATGACCCCGGTGTCGGCTTGCAGTTGCCGTACAACATCAAGGGTCTGGGCCAGAAGGGCATTGCGATCACTGCCCGGCAGGTCGGCCTTGGATTTTTCCAACGACCTTCCGGCAACAGCGGCAGGTGCCGCCCCCGCAGCCAGCCCCTTGAACTGCGGTGGTGTGAGCTGGAACCGCTCTACCCCACCAGGCAATGTCTGGTGCAGCTGCAGGTTGTATTTCTGGCCGAACCCGGCATCGGTTTGCAGGGCAGACGCAGCCAGGGGGGATCGTTTGACAAGAACCTCACCTGGGGCAAAACCAGCGAGCCCCTGTAATGATTCAATGGCAAGCACGTAGGCGCTGGAACCTCGCAGCGCCCTGACCCCGACCAGAAAATCACCGGCCGTTGCGGTTTCAATAAGTTCAGTGCCAAGGGTGCCTTCGGAGCTGGCGAGAGGGGTGCCGGTTGAGTCAAGCAAAAACAGGTCAAGATTGATCACCTGGCGGGCAGTATCCTCGGCGAGGATTAGCGTAATTCTTACCGGCCCGGTGGTGGTCAGGCGGTACAGGTCCTGAATGTCAAGGGCCGGCTGGACGCTGGCGGAAAATGCCGGATCCCCTGCCGCAGCACGCCCGGATATTCTCAACAGCCCATTGACGTTCTGGGCCTCGCTCAGGCTCTGGTTGGGCTCAATTTCGACCCCATTAGCAGGTGATACGATGAGCGACCCGCTCAGGGATCCGGAGGCTGTAGGAGCAGAGCTGCTGCCCCCTCCGCCGCAACTCACCAGGGCAGGCACCAGAAAAACGAGGACAAGCAGTTTTTTCAGCATTTTGAAACCCTCCGGGGGCCAATTCCCGAAACGAAACATCATCTATTCAATACTATAACCATCCCAGGGGATTCCGACAAGCCGGTGAGGTGCCAACAACGAATTTGCCGGGGTGCATGGCCAGGTTGCGGAAAATCCTTTCCATCGGCCGGGGTTCTGGTTATAGTACCTGGTTTTTTGGCGTGAAAATAAAAAGTTTAAATTTGAGTTAGAGAGGACATATTTGAATGCAACAACTTACAGGTAAGCAGGTTCGTTTTCTGCGAGGATTAGGGCACCATCTGAAGCCCGTGGTTATGGTGGGCAAGGAAGAAGTCACCGAAGCCCTGGTTGCTTCAGTGGATGAGGCTTTGCAGATTCACGAACTGATCAAGGTTAAACTTCAGGAAGGCTGCATCATGGACCGCAAAGAGGTGGCCGAAGCCCTGTCCACCCGCACGGGTTCGGCGGTAGCCCAGATTCTGGGCAGAACGATACTGTTGTTTCGAACCAGCGACGAGGGCAAAATAAAGCTACCCTGAACAGGCCCGCTCCAACTGGTGAGTCAGCAACTGGCCAAGGTCATCCGCTTTGAGGGGCGGGCTGAACAGATACCCCTGGATCTTGTCGCAATGGATCGATTTAAGGTAGCTGCACTGTTCTTCCCGCTCCACCCCTTCAGCCACCACATCCATCCCCAGGGTGTGAGCCATGGCGATGATCGCCGCGGTAATCCCCTTGTCTTCTGAGTCCCGAGGCAGATCGTCTACGAATGATTTGTCGATTTTCAAGGTTTCAATCGGAAACTGTTTCAGGTAACTCAGAGATGAATACCCCGTGCCGAAATCATCAATGGTGATCTGAACCCCCATCTCCTTAAGTCGATGCAGCGTGCATTTGGTTGTCTCCACATCCTGCATGATCACGCTTTCGGTCAACTCCAGGGCCAACCAGCGCGGCTCAAGGCCTGTTTCTTCTAGCACCCTGGCCACCAGAGCAACGATATCCTGCTGATAAAACTGTCGTGCTGACACATTGACCGCCACCTTCTGCGGCGGCAATCCAGCTTTTTGCCAGAGGATGTTCTGCTCGCAGGCGGTGCGCAACACCCACTCGCCGATCGGCTGGATTAAACCCGTATTTTCTGCCAATGGAATGAAATCGGCCGGGGAAACCATGGTTCGATCGGGGTGCTTCCAACAGACCAGGGCCTCCATTCCGACAATCTGACCACTTTGAAGGTGCAACTGGGGTTGGTAGCGAAGTTGAAATTCTTCCCGGTCCAGGGCCTGGTGAAGCTTGTTCTCCATAATCAGCGCCTGGAGAGACATCTGGTTTAGTTCAGGGTAGTAGAACTGGAAGTTGTTTCTTCCCATTTCTTTGGTACGGCTCATGGCGGCGTCGGCATTTTTCAGCAGGGTTTCCGCGTCTGCGCCATCGTGGGGATAGATGGCGATGCCGATACTGGCAGTAATGTGTAGTTCGTGCTCGACAAAGGTAAAGGGCGCCTTGAGGCAGCCGAGCAGTTCTGCGGCCATCGAGGCAATCTCTTCGGGAGTGCTCATCCTGGGCATCAGCAGGGTGAACTCATCATCACTGAGCCGGGCCAGCAGGTCGGAGGGCCGCAGACAACGGGTCAGGCGCTGGGCGATGGCGACGAGCAACTGCTCCCCGAGGGTATGTCCGAGGGTACGGACGATGGTTTTAAAACGGTCCAGGTCAAGAAATATAACGGCCAGCTGGCTGTCTGCTTCCTCGGCCTGCTCAAGGCTCTGGGTCAGATGCTGTTTGAACAATTGCTGGTTAGGTAAGCCCGTCAAAGGATCGTAGAAGGCCAGGCGGCGGATGGCCTTCTCATTGCGCAGCCTCTCCAGCTCTGCTGCGGCGCGCAGGGCGAAGATCTGCAGCAGCGACTCCGCCTCGAGCTGGTCTTGAACTGGCCTCTCGTCCATAACCACCATCAGGCCGATCGCCTGTCCGGTTGAATCGAAGAGAGGCGTGCCTATATAGGAATCCACCTTCATTCTGGCGAGAAGCTGATCTTTGGGAAAGAGAAGCCGCGCATTTTTCTCGTAACAGCAGGGTTTACCGGCCAGCACGTTGACGCAGGGAGTTCCACTCAGGTCGTATTCAAAATTGGGGATGCTCCTGCCGTGGGCAAATGCGGCAATCACCTGGATACGGTTGGGATTCTCAGCAGTGCGCTCTCCGATAAACGCGTAGTCGGCCTGCAGGGACTTTGAAAGTTGTTCGACCAGGGTTTGAAAAAAAGCCTGGCCCACCGCTGCGGATACGCTCTGGACCACCTCGCGCAGCCCCTTTTCACCGCGGTCGAACTGGGCGACATAACGCCTGGTCACCGCGTAGATGAGACCGCCGGTCAAGGCGATGAAAAGCATGGCCTGATAGTTTTCAAGTCTGGGCAAAACAATGTCCTGTTCGCCAAGGGCTTCCTGGAACTGCTTGAAAAGTAGGAGCAGAAGCCCTGCAGCCGCAAGATAAATGAGGCTGATCCTGCGGGCAATCTGCTTGCTCTGAAAGGGGCGAAAACGTCTAGTAAGTCGGGTCATATTGCTGATTTCATAAAGAATTTTGAAAAATGGAAAGAGCCTAAAGCATTTCATTTCAATCTACTCCGAACACCCGGAAAGTCAACCCTAAACCGTCCGCACCAGGCCCAGGCCGTCCCCCTCCCTCCCCTTTTGAATGTGAACCATCCACCCTATTGGGCTCTTTGACCATAAAATGCAGTTGGTAAACGGAATATTCTCGATTACAGCTCAAGCGAAGTTCGTTTTGCCGAGGCCGTGATCAGGTTGCTAAATCCTTGACGCAAATGCAGTAGCGTGCTAGGTTTTTCAGGAATTTAGAGGCAGAGTGCTTTGAGTACAAATCTTTACCCAGGGGACCTTTTGGGTGCGAATTATAAGCGGTTCGGCCAGGGGTAAAAAACTGGCTATTTTTTCGGGAACAGAGGTTCGCCCGACCCCGGACCGGGTCCGGGAGGCCGTGTTCAGCATGTTGCTCAGTCGCCTTGGGTCGTTTGCAGGTCTTGAGGTGCTGGACCTTTTTGCAGGGACCGGGGCGATGGGCCTTGAAGCTCTCAGCCGAGGCGCCAAAGGTGCCCTGCTGGTCGATAAAGGGACGCAATCGGCCCGCATTATCCCCACCAACATTGAACACTGTGGCCTTGCCGACCAAGCCCGGTTCTTAAAGGCAGACGTTCTCAAGGCTCTGGTACAACTCAAAGCGCAGAAACCCTTTAATCTGATTTTTCTTGACCCGCCCTATGGCATGGGCCTGGTCCCCGAAGTGATCGCGCTCATCTCCCGCAACGGCCTGCTTGCCGAAGACGGTCTGGTCTGCGCCGAGGAGGCCCGCAGTGCTGAGGTCCCTGATCAAATAGACAATCTGGTTTGCGTTGACCGCCGGGTTTATGGCCAAAGCGCAGTGCATTTTTTCTCTTTTGCTGAAATGTAATTAAATTTGCCCATGAAAAAACACATTGCTGTATATCCCGGCTCCTTCGACCCGATTACCAACGGCCACCTGGATATCATCCACCGCGGCCTCGAGGTCTTTGATCGCCTGATTGTTGCTGTGGCTCGAAATTCGGAAAAGAGCGGCGTCTTCACTATAGAGGAGCGCCTGGAGATGATTAGGGAGACGGTGGGAGACGACCCCCGCCTTGAAGTGGACACTTTCGAAGGGCTGCTGGTCAATTACGTGGTAGGCCGGGGCGCCCGGGTTATTCTCAGGGGGCTTCGCGCGGTGTCTGATTTTGAGTACGAATTCCAGATCGCCCAGATGAACCACACCGTCGAGGAGCAGGTCGAGACGCTCTTCATGATGACTTCGGTTCCCTACGGCTACTTGAGTTCATCCATCGTCAAGGAAGTCGCCTCGCTCAATGGCCCCATCGACACCTTTGTTCCCGATCCCGTGAAACGGGCCCTGGAAAAAAAATTCGGAAAACGTTCGTAGTCGGTTAATCCTTTTCAGCGCAGTGGAGGGCCTATGATTACCCGTGATATGACAATCGAGGAGATCATCCGAAAGTACCCTGAAACGATCAACGTTTTCAGAAAATTCGGGCTGAATTGCATGGAATGCCAGATTGCAGCCGTTGAAGAGGTAGAACACGGCGCCGACGTCCACCAGGTCGACGTCGATCAACTCCTCGATGAACTCAACCAGATCATCGAAAAATAAGTTTTGATTTTTTAGTTTTGAATTTAATTCAAAACTAAAAATTCAAAACTAAAAATTGTCTCTATTCTTCCCATTCCTCCAACTCGGTCACGAATCGGTCGAGAGCCTGAACCACGAGCTCTTCGAGCTTGCGGCCCTTCTCTGCGGTGGCCCGGGTCGGGTCTCCCCAGACCCCTCCAGGCCAGTACTTTCGCTTGTTTCGAACCAGAATCCCATTGGGAAAACTCGGAAATTCCCGCTCTGCTGAGCCTTTGACCAGGTGCGGGTGAGAATGGAGGATGCGCGATGTTTCAATCTCTCCGGCGTGGGCATCCCCCTCGGTTTCGATAAGCGGCCTTCCCTCTTTTGCCGCCAGCATGTATTCGGTGAGAACCGCGATTTTCAGATCGGCATATTTTTCAAGTAGCCTCTCTCCGGCGTCGATCAGCGTGGCGTTATGGGTGCCGCCGGCATGCCCTGAGAGCAGGATGAAATTGCGCAGTCCCTGGCGGTACAAAGAGCTGACAATGTCGTATGCCAGCCCCTTGAGGGTTTCGGTGGAAATCGAAACTGTCCCCGGATGCTGACCGCTGGAACGACAGACCCCGTAATGAATCGGAGCGGCAATAAAAATCGCCCTCTTCTCTGCCAACTTGCGCCCGACTTCATACGCCTGCATAGTGTCGGTATCGAGGGGCAGGTGCGAGCCGTGCTCTTCGATCGAGCCAAAGGGGATGAGAACCGAGCGGGTTTTCTGCAGCCCGGCCTCGAATTCCGTCATGGTCATCTCGGTCATGATCATCGGGCGGTCTCCCTGGTGCTTAAAGAACCCCGATAAACCGATGGGTCTGGGGGATGACCCTGGTCGGGGAATGGATGCGTGCAGCCAGGGTCTGCATTTCCAGCAAGGCCTGGCTGCCGATGGCAATGGCACCGTCGCGGGTGACCGGTTGCAGGATCAGCGGAACCTCAGGGGCCGTCTCCGCCACCAGTCGGGCGGCTTGCTCAATCTCCTCCTGGGGCGTCTCTTCGCCGACAACGACCTTGACCTGGCAGTGCCTTTGCTTTGATAAACCAAGAAAATCCCGGTGCCTGTCCCAAGGGGTTGGGGTTGCGGTCTGGGATTCGAGCTTGATATCCATGGCAATGGAATCAATCTGCTCTATCAAAGGAGAAAGTGCTTCAGGCATGGTGCCGTTGGTTTCGAGGTGAATGGGCAGAATTTGCCTCAGGCCCGGAAGCCATTCTTCAAGAACCTCGGCCTGAATTAGCGGCTCCCCCCCAGTCAGGGTGATGGAGTGATGGACACCGGGAATTTGCTGGGCCCAGCGATAGAGGATGTTGTAGAGGGTCTCCTCGGCAACAGGATTTGGTACACTGCGAAAATTTCCGGAGCCAGGGGCATCCTCGATGCGGCAGTTCGCCTGAGGCTCAAACGGGGTGTCGCAGTATGCGCACTGCAGATTGCAACCGGCCATGCGCACGAAAATCTGCCGACATCCTGCGAGCAGGCCTTCCCCTTGAATGGAGGAAAAAACCTCGATCAACAACCCTTCAGTCTTCAAAATAGCTTGCGCAGGCATTATCAGATTCCCAGACATTGACCTTGTAAATCTTGACGTTGTCGTTGTTCAGTACCTCGCCGATCTTCTCGTAAAGGAACCGAGCGATGTTTTCCGACGACGGACTAAATTCGTTAAAGGGGGGGATCTCGTTCAGATATTTGTGATCGAGTAAATCGAGCACCCGATTGGTCTCTTTTTTCAGGATCTTGAAATCGATACCAAGTCCCGCTTTGTCGAGTTCACGAACTGCCACAGTTACCTCAACCTTCCAGTTGTGACCATGGAGATTCAAAATTGGTATGAATCGTCAGGTGATACATCGGGTCTCCTTCGTCAAGACTCACGGATTCAGGTGTCAGTGTTTTTCGGGGAATTGGATCAGGTTGTCGAGCTCTTCAGGGTCAACCTTTCTTTCGGGGATGCGGTATTCCTCGCTCGCCCAACGCCCCAGATCGACCAGTCGGCAATGGTTCGAGCAAAACGGCCGATGCTGGTTGCCCTGCCAGGGCACTCGATTGCCGCACCGCGGACAGCGGACCTTGAGTTCTTTGTTGTTATCCATGGCGTTTCCTGATTGGCAGAAGGTGTTTTTCGAAACCCGGCAGAGGTGTTTGTCAAAACAACAACAAAGTCCCTTGCCATTTTTCCTCAGTTAAGACGTTTCACCCCTTAAGGGTTAAATTAAACATAACCCTCCAGCAAGATAAAAGAAAAGCCCTAAATCCCGTCGGAAATCCCCAACACTTCAGGATGCCGAGTATGCCACATCCAACATAAATTGGTTTCTATCAAAGAATGCGGTTTAACCCTGCGAAAAAACGTAGCAGGCAATGGCAAAACAGGAGGGGCTGACAGTTGAAGAGTTGATCGGAATATACATGCCGGGATATGGCAAGGCAAACAAAAAAATCACCGTGCAAAGGTGGATCGAGAATATGGGCCGATCAGCCGATTCCGTAGCAGGTTCATGTTAAGCCCAAAAGCCTCCTTGGACGAGATATTGTTATACTTCTACCAAGCCATTAGCTGGTTTCCATCCGGAAACTGTGGATGGAACTAGCGAAGTTTTCATATGGGGAACGAGCAATTTTTCGCAAGGTCAAGGAAATCAAGACCTTGTGCGGAGACGTACACCGTACGTCGCACAAGCGAGGCCGCAGATTGACGCCGAGGTTGCGGAAAAGTGCCGTTTCCGGATGAAAACTAGCTGGGACTTATGATTACGAGGGAGGTCTCGTGTCCGAAAAAAACGGCGAAAAAAGCACGCTCATTATCGGCGCCGGCCTTGTCGGGGGGGCTGTATTAAGAGAGATCGTACAGGGGTGGGCTCACAGGCACCGTAAGCAAGGGGATTGCGACTTTGGGGATCAACCCTCCACCGCACCCTGTCTGGATACTGATCTCATCCATATCACCGCGACCCGGGAAGCGACGCTGATACGGCAGTTAGAGAAGACCAGGCTCTTTCTCAGCGGGGAGGATGGCGTCTCTTTGGAGCAGGAGGGAGAATTAAACCTGGGGGTTCGCTGCGGCGACCATCTTCTGCGGATAGAGGCCGCCACTCTCGACATTCTCCCAAGGGGGCTCGGATTCTCCACGGCCAATGACGACAGCTTTCGCCGGCAGTCATCCTTGTACGTTTTCCTTGCGGAAAAACGCCCTAAAACACTGATTATCGGCGCCGGCCTGGCCTCTATCGTGGCTTACGTCAAGGCGCTCGAACAGATTCAGAACCTGGCGCTTTCGTGGATTCTCATTACCTTGAAGCGGGCGGTCGATGAGTTCGGCATCGAGACCGTGGCAATTTTGGGCACGACCGGCCTGGGCGGTCAGGGGACCAACCTGGTCTGGACCCATCAGAGCTCGCAGGAGATGGATGTGAACCTGACCAGCAAGGTCGTGGCCGCCTACGGAATCCTTGGAGTGCTGGACCGGATCCGCTGGGACACCGACTCCGTCGCGCGTTGGATTCTGCTCGCCCCGGGGAGCCTGCTCGGCTACGACGGCCTCGATTTTGGCCCGGTGCCCTATTTGAGGGTCCCAGAAGGTTTGCCTGCGAAGGTTGCAGAGATCATCGGCGACAGCGGCAGGAAGATTCCTCTGTACCAGCCCGCAAAAATCGACCTCCGCGCCTTGTCCGATGGTCTCATCCCGTGGAGCAGGCAAAGACTGAACGAGACGTTTCTCGAGGGGGCAAAAATACTCTGCGGCGAAACCTGGGTCCTCTCCCCTCTTCAATTCGCCTGCCTCTCCCATGCCTTTCAAATGGGCTTCAACTCCGATGTCTACATCGCCAGGATTCTGCTCGACGAGTTGGTGGGCAAAACGACCGGTTACAACCAGATTCCGATTGGCGCCGGTAAAGTGGTGGAACCCTCGGCCCAGGGCCAGAACGAGCGCAACCTGGCCCTGGCCAGGCTCTTTGAGCTCGAGCGCAAGAATGGCAGACGCTCGCCTGCAGTCTATCCCGCCCTGGGTTCGCCCCGGGCCCAGAAAGAAATCGCCCAGATCGATCTTCTTTATCGATACCTCACCGACACCCACGGCAAGGCGACCCTGCAGCAGATTGGAATCTGTGACCCCCAAGTTCTCGCCGGAGAGCTTTGGGCGTACCTGCAGAAACACCCGCGGCTGCTTGCCGAGATAACGGCGGTGATTCCCGTTATCTCCCCGGAGGGGCACATTTACGCCGGGCCCCATGTGATGTTTCTGAAAAAAGGGGTCGAAAAAACCTCAGACCTCGCCGAGTTGTGCGATGAAGACCGATTCAGGGAGTTCGCCGCCCTGGGGGCGGTCGATTTGCGGGCCGCTCGAGACCTGGTGGGCGCCCCCAAAGTCTATGAAACGGGGGTGGCAGCCATGGTCAGGCGCGCCCGGTTCATCCTCGAAAAGTACGTCGACGCCATCCCCGCCGATCAGCTCGATAGCTGCGGCAGCGCCATCGACCCGCGCACCCGGCACTGGCGACTTCTCACCTCCGGCTCAGAGACGGTTCTTGACCCCGTTTGCTTTATTGTTCAGTTTCTGGGCGGCGAACGACCGTTTTCTTAACCCCACTCCTTGCTTGGCTCCGACCCTGGGGACGGGGGAAAGTTTTCCCATATGAAAACTGCGTTAGTCCCATCCATACTTCCCGGATGAAAACTAGCTTGATAAATATTGATCAGGCGGCCAAAAAGAATGGCCGCCTGATTTACAACTTACCTTGACCAGGAAAAACCGCCTACTGCTCCCCCTCACCGGCACTGATTCCACAGTTCCCGAGTAAAGAAAAGCGCCTCCCGGCCGTGAATCTGCATGCCACCCCGGTTCCAGGTCCCCCAGCGGGTCAGGTACTTCCTGGCGTTATCCCGCCGTTCCACGGCCACCGTGAATTTATTGCGAAGCTCACGGTAGCATCCTTCCAGATCCGTCAGAGTCAGGTCGAGCACGGGGATATCGAAAGTATCAGGCCCTTTATTCACCACAAAAAATCCCTCAGTGCCACGCTCCATCATCAAAACGGTGGGACTGTCGATCACGGCGAGGATATTCTCTTTAACGTTGGCACCTTCCTGTCCCCGCTTAAGCATGATCCTCCTGAATTTTACCCCTGCGGGGATAAAAGGTGCATCGGCATTGTCCCAGTTCAGAACCAGGGGGGTCCCCTTTTCCCTGGCCAGCACGAAAGCGGTGGCCAGATATGAATCGGTCGGATCGCCGTAGGGGTTTATCGCGTGGTCGTTTATTTCGCGGATATTGTCGTGGTTGCGGCCAAAAGTGACGCTGCGCGGGTCCTCGATGGCATGGGCAACGCGCAGCGAGCGCAGATCTCCACCGAAGGTAAAAGCCTGTTTCATTGCATCGTAAAGCAGAAAATCGGTGGTTGCGGCCACCCAGGTGTAAAAGCGCGGCTTCGTATCCTGGTCCGTGATGACCTCCAGATAATTCCAGGCGCGTCCCTGACTGCGCTGGTCGATATGGATCGAAGCGAAAGCCGTCGATGCCAAGCCCGAGCAGTTTGTCGATGTGGTCGAAATGGATCGCCCGAACATGTGGCTCCTTCTGATTCAGGTCCGGGAGGTCTCCATCTCCGCCCAGCCAGCAATGGAGTTCAGTATTGTTGTTGCCGTCAGTATAATTAATGGAACATCTGCCGTGAAAATGGCGGACATCGAATTGAGGGAAATCGAGATCGCCGAATTCCGGCATATTGGCCATGTGGTTGAACACCACATCGGCAATCACTTTAACGTCGCAGCTGTGAGCCTTGTCGATCAATTCTTTGAGGTCCCTTTCGGACCCCCGTCCCTCGATTATGCTGTAATCAATGGGCTGGTAGCGTGCCCACCACCCAGAACTGGGATTGGATTTCTGGGCTGGGGGTATCTGGATATGAGAATACCCCTGTTCGCCAAGATCACACACAAACTGCCCGATATCGCTGTAGTTCTGGTCAAAGGCGTGGAAAATCGCCACCGGCATTTCGGCCGACAACGCAGGCGAATGCAGGTGCAGCAGCAAGGTTACTGCAACCAACGCTAGTTTTTGCGCGCGTCTCATGATCGAGCCTCCTGGGTGACGATTTTTTGTAACTGTTCACCACCTTTTCAAAGCAAAACCGTCGGGACTCGCCCCGACAGCCGACCTACTTTTTGCAAGCCGCCAAAAAGTAGGCAAAAAGCGGCTTCCCCTGCGGGGAGCATTACTGTCGCCTGGATAGCGCCTCTGGTCATCATGAGTGCTGATGACAACGGAATTGCTTCGTGGCGACTCCTCTTAGGCGAGGCATTCAGCAAGGCAATTGCCAGTTCTTGTTTTTTTAGGCAAAGCAGCGCCGGTGTTCGCAACAGCCGAGTAGAGCGGTGGCGAAGCACTCCGGTGCGCAAGAGGGCTCGAAAACGGTAAACCGTCTCTCGATTGCAGAACCGGCACTATGACCCGGCGCCCTTTGCGCACCCCATGCGGCGCAGCCAACGTCCTTTCTTTGGTGACTTTCTTTGGACGAGCAAAGAAAGTTACCCGGCTGTCGGGCCGGGA
>CALZIZ010000096.1 GCA_945787465.1 uncultured Desulfuromonadales bacterium | reverse complement strand
AAGGACTTCAGGGAAGGTCGAGCCGATACCGGGTTCATGGAACGCCTGGTTTTTTAAAAAACACAAAATGGGCCGGGATTTTTCCCGGCCCATTTTCGTTGGGGAAACAGCCTGGAAATGGGTCGATGGCGCTTCGTCCCTTCCGGCCCTGATCAGTGCCAAAAACATAGTACAGGACGAGCACTGTCTAACATCCCATGAAAAAACCGGGGTTGATGTTTCGGGCCGCGAAAAATACGCCAAACCCGACTGGAATCTCCAGGGGTTCTGAGGTCTCTGGTGCGGCTTTACCTTACCGGAATTACTGCTATGCTGTAAGGGAAATGCCTTTGAAAGGAGACAGCAGATGCGCAAATTCCGGCTGGTACTCGGGCTTATGGCGCTCTCAGTTTTGCTGCTCGGTATGGGAGGGCAGGGCGGAAGCCCCGCCGGCAGCATCCCTCAGACCGATGAGGACATCCAGGCCCGGGTGACCGACCGCGCAGGGGTTATGACCGAAGTCGGCAGGTTTTCCATGGACGGCAACCTGTTTTTCGAAGGCACCCGGGGTAACGCCAAACTGACCGTCTCCTTTCACAACCTGACAGCTGTAGACTTCACCGAGGTTCAGGGAGAGGATGTGGCGACGACCCTGAGAATGAAAAGCGGCAGCAGTCTCCCCCTGAACCTGCGCAAACGGGCGATTTTTTACGGTAATACCGGTTTTGGCTCTTACCAGATCAGGGCCTACGATGTGATGCGCATCGAGTTCCCCTGAAATCATTCATTTCTGTTCGCAAGAAAGGGCAGCGGTCACGTTGCCCTTTTTGGTTCTTGAATTCGCCGTTTCAGCTGGTGTAAATTAACTCGTCTTGTTTGCAAATCCCAAGCGGCCTATGCGATCCTTATTTCTATTACTTATCCTGATTGGTGTCTGTTCGGCTTTAACTTTGCCGGCTCTGGCTGAAACCGTTGACCTCAGGCGCGCCGAACGCATGGCCCTTGAGCGCAATCTGAAGCTGAGGGCCCAGGCCTTTGACACCCGCGCAAGCGAAGCGCTGATTCGCAAAGGCTATGGCGTCTATGATCCCCAACTGGAGCTGGTGCTTGCCGAGGGAAAAACCAGGGACCTGTCCAACCGTCAGGATTTTACCGCTGCAACCGGAATTGATAACCGGCAGTTCGACTTTTCCTTGAGCCAGACAATCCCTTATGGCGGCGAATTTCTGCTTGAATTCCTGAATCGGCGGGATCGGTTCTTCACCCCGCCAGAGCCACTTGTTAACCCAGAGTACGACAGCGAATTGAAGCTTTCCCTGATTCAGCCCCTTTTGCGAAATTTCGGCCAAACGGTAACTGAGCAGGAAATTCTGTTTGCCGTTAAAGACAGAAACATATCGATTGAGGATCTTCGCGAGCAGGCTTTTCAGCTATTGGCCCAGGTACGCGATGCCTATTTTGACGTCTTGCGTTTGCGGGACGACCTCAGCTATCGTGAGACCTCTGTGGCTTTAGCCAGCAAGGTCCTGGAGGAGAACCGGGCCCGGGTTGATGCCGGTGTGTTGCCCCCAGTCGAGTTACTTGAGGCAGAGGTCGGGTTGAAAAATCGGGAGCGAGACCTGCTAGAAGCTCAACGGGAACATCTTGATGCGCTGGATAACCTGGCCCTGCTATTGAACTTCAGAGGTGAATTGGAGGTTCCTGCTGACGAATTGGGCCAACCCGAATTCGAAACCGACGAAGAACAAGGATTCCGCCTGGCCCTGCAAAAACGGCCGGATTTTCTTCGCCGGATGAAAGAGATCGACCGCCTCGACCTTGAGAACACGATCGCTGACAACCAGCTGCACCCTGCTCTGGACGTCTTTGCCAGTTATGGGTATAGGGGGGTTGGCGAGGACTACAGCGACGACCTGGATTTACTTTTCAGCGACGATTTGCGCAATTGGTCCGTCGGCGCAACTTTCAGCTACCCCATTGGCAATCGTGAGGCCCGCAACGAACTTTTGCGCACCCAATTGCGTCTCAAAGGGCAATATGCCCAGCTGGGTCAGCTTAAGGAAGAAATCCTCAGGGATATCCGGGCCGCCATCCGCCTTCTTGATGTCAACCGGAAAAAGATCGAAGTGACCGACCGCGGGCAGGATCTTGCCGAAGAGAAGCTGCGCACCCTGCTCAAGCGCAAAGAGGTTGGCCTGGCAACGACCAGGCAAGTGCTTGAAGGCGAAGAAGACCTGGCCCTGGCGCACACCGACTACATTGCCGCTCTAGCCGACTACAATAAGGCGATCACCGAATACCTGCGGGTCAGCGGGTTGTTGCTCGAACACGAAGGGGTGCATTTTGCCGGGGCCCTCGATCTGGACAGTACAGATTCGTTAATGGAAATGGATGCGAAATGAACCTGGCCGTCGGACACATTAAATACCTTAACTGCGCTCCGCTGTTTCACTATCTTTCCCAAACCGGCTTCCGCGGCCAGATCGTCGACGGGGTCCCCGCGGTCCTGAACCACCGGCTTGCCACCGGAGAAATCGATGTCAGCCCCTCATCTTCCTTCGAGTATGCCCGCAACTGGCGCCAGTACCTGCTGCTGCCGAACCATTCGATCAGCTCCTGGGGGCCGGTCAAAAGCGTTCTGCTCTTTGCCGGCAGGCCCCTTGAAGAGCTTGAAGGGGCTGAAATCGCCCTGACAGGGGAGTCTGCTACCTCGGTCAACCTGCTGCGCGTGGTGCTGGCCGAATTTCTTCATCTGAAGCATTGCACCTACCAGGTTCCGCAACAACCGGTGGAGGATCTGATTGCCCAGGGCAAACCGGCCCTGCTCATCGGCGACCGGGCCCTGAAAATGTCCCAGATGCAGCAGGGGAGGGAGCATGTGTATGACCTTGGCGAGCTCTGGCACCGGTTCACCGGCAGCCCCTTTGTTTTTGCCCTGTGGATTTTGCGCAGAGACGTCGCCAGCGCCAAGCATGACCAGCTTCGCCACTTGTTGTCCCAGCTGAGCCAGTCCCGTGAGCGGGCCTTCTCCTCCCTCGAAAGCCTGGCCGACCAGCTGCCCGAAAGGCAGTGGATGGGCACCCAGGGGCTGGTCGATTACTGGCGCTGCATGTCTTACGATCTTACTGCCGATCACTTGACCGGGCTGCGGTTATTCTTTGAGTTGTGCGTCAAGCACGAGCTTTTAGCCGAGATGCCCGAGCTGCAGTTTTTCGAGTAACCGTCATTGTCTGTCAAAGCCGAGCCTTTACGGTTGACACGAGGGGACAAAATCGACTAATAATAGCGACTTCTCGCCCGGGTGGCGGAACTGGCAGACGCAAGGGACTTAAAATCCCTCGGCCGTATGGCTGTACGGGTTCGATTCCCGTCCCGGGCACCAAGAAAAAACAAGGAGTTGGCCTTTTGGGTTAGCTCCTTTTGTTTTTCAGGAAAATTTGTTGCATTGACGACCCAGTTAGAGGAAACAGTACCCTGAATTTTTAAAAACCCTCCATTTTAATCCTACCCGTCTTTTAACATCCAATTTCTCGTTACGGTCCGTCAAGCCCGTCAGCCCTCCCAGAACCTTTTCCTAAAAGCTATGGTAGACTTTTAATAATTATGAAACGTCTGCGAGGCTCAGATGGGATGCCTGCCTTCAGTTCTTACTGAACTTATCGGTTTACCCATACTCTCTAAGATCCTGGCTGTTGGAAGGGAAACCCCAATCCGGGAGATCCTTCCCGGATTGGGGAAGAGGATTTTCTCACTGACGGGGATGTTTCCAGATTTTTGCAGAGAATCATCCTAGCGGAAGGCGCAGTCAAGCAACACCCATCGTTCCCTTTGCCCTGAGAGGATGCCATGGGAGTCGTCGGAAAGCCTGTGGTTCGAGCAGACGGTCTGGAAAAGGTGACCGGTCGAGCCCGCTTTGTGGCGGATCTGACTTTTCCCGGGATGCTCTTTGCGCGGGTCATCCGCAGCACCGTCCCCCACGCCCGCATCAGGCATATCGATCTTGAAAAAGCCCTGGCTGTGGCAGGCGTGATCCGCATTGCTCTGGCGGCGGATATTCCAGGGAACAACATCGTTCCGGTGGTCTTGCGGGATCAACCATGCCTGGCTGAGGAGGTGGTTCGCTACGTAGGAGAGCCCATCGGGGTACTCGCCGCAACCAGCCTTGAGGCCGCGGAAAAGGCGTTGCACCTGGTAAGGGTGGACTACGACCCGCTGCCCGCCCTGCTCGATGCCACCATGGCCCGCCATCCCGAGAGCCCCCACCTGTTTGGCGAGCAAAATGTCTTCAAGCACCAGGTGGTGCGCAAGGGTGACCCGGGCCAAGCCTTCGCCAAGGCCGATCTGGTTCTGGAGCGGGTCTACCGCACCCCTTGCCAGGAGCACGCCTACCTGGAGACCCAGGGGGCTATTGTGGTTCCCCTGCCAGATGGCGGGTTTGAGGTCTATGGGTCTCTGCAGTGCCCCTTCTACGTGCAGGAGGGCGTCGCAGAGGTGCTGGGCAAACCCCTCAACCAGATCCGGGTGATCCAGACCTCCACTGGGGGTGGATTCGGTGGCAAGGAGGATTTCCCCTCCATGGTTGCAGCCCAGGCAGCGATCATGGCCCAGCTCACCGGCCGCCCGGTGAAACTCATTTACGATCGCGACGAGGACATGCTCTGCTCCACCAAGCGCCATCCGGCCTGGATTCGCTTCAAAGCCGGCGCTACCAGTGACGGGCAGCTGGTTGCTGCTCAGGTGGAATACATCCTTGATGGGGGCGCCTACTCGACTTTGTCTCCGGTGGTCTCCTTGCGCGGCACGGTCCATGCGGCAGGACCGTACAGCATACCCGACATCAGCGTCGATACCTATGCGGTGGCCACCAACAAGGTGCCCAACGGCGCCTTTAGGGGGTTTGGTGAGCCCCAGGTCGCCTTTGCCTGCGAATGCCACATGGACGAGATGGCCCGCCGGCTCGGCTTGGATCCCCTGGAGCTGAGGCGCCGCAACCTGCTGCGCCAGGGCGATGCCACAGCCACCGGCCAGATCCTCTGCGGCAGTGTGGGCCTCGAGGAGTGCCTGGATCGAGTCGTGGAAGCAGCCAACTACAGCAGCAAGGTTCAGCAATGGGGCCGGGAGCAGGGGGCGCTTC
The DNA here is from genome assembly GCA_945787465.1 of uncultured Desulfuromonadales bacterium. Lineage (GTDB taxonomy): Bacteria > Desulfobacterota > Desulfuromonadia > Desulfuromonadales > Trichloromonadaceae > CALZIZ01. The sequence goes on along the minus strand of CALZIZ010000096.1, from coordinate 5,462 downwards.
GCCGGGGCATCGGCATCTCCACGGTTTTCTATGGCATGGGTCTTGGTGCCGGCGGGGCGCCGCTGGCCCGTACCGGCTCCCATGTCCAGGTCTGCCTCGATGGGTCGGTCCTGTTTGCCGTCGGCACCACCGAGATCGGGCAGGGAATGCGCACCGTGCTCAGCCAGATCGTTGCCGACGAACTGGGCGTCCCCTACCAAGCGGTCCGCATGGCCCCCTGCGATACCAGCCGGATCCCTGATTCGGGTCCCACGGTGGCCTCTCGCACCACCACCATGTCGGGCAACTCACTGCGCCGGGCCTGTGAGCCGATCCGGACCACCCTGCTTGGCACCGCGGCGCGCATGACCGGCAAGCCGTCTGGGGAGCTGTGCTTCGAAGATGGCTTTCTGGTTCACTGCCGCAATGGCGAGCGGCTCTGCCCCTATACGGAGGTGGTCCAGGAGGCAGGGCGCAACCGGGAGAATCTTGCCGCTGTGGGCTGGTATCAGGCCCCCCAAACCAGCTGGGATGCGGAGACCGGGCAGGGGCATGCGTATCTCGCCTATGCCTTTGCCGCTAACGTCGTGGAGCTGGAGGTCAACATTCAAACCGGCCAGGTGCGGGTCACCCGAATCACCGCTGCCCACGACGTGGGGCGGGCCATCAACCCCCAGGGGGTGGAGGGGCAGATCGAGGGCGGCTCCATCCAGGGGTTGGGTTATGGTCTCTTCGAAGAGGTGCTCACCTCCGAGGGCAGGGTGAGTAACAACAACTTTTCCACTTATATCCTGCCCACCATGCTCGACACCCCCGAAATCGAGCCGATCATCGTCGAGAGTGCTTATGAAAAGGGGCCTTACGGCGCCAAGGGGTTCGGGGAACAACCTCTGATCGGTATCGCTCCTGCGCTGCGCAACGCAATTCTCCACGCCTGCGGGGCCCTGCTCACCGAGATCCCCGCCACCCCTGAGCGGGTTCTTGAGGCGCTGCGGAAAGCCGAGGACTGAGTCATGAAAATCGAATTCACCCTGAATGGGCAACCGACTGTTATCGAGGTGGCCGGCCACCGCCGGGTCCTCGATCTGTTGCGGGAAGATCTGCAGCTCACCGGCACCAAGGAGGGGTGCGGCAAGGGGGAGTGCGGCGCTTGCACCATTCTGCTCGATGATCAGCCGGTCAACGCCTGCCTGCTGCTGGCCTGCCAGCTGGAAGGCCATGCCGTGGTCACCATTGAAGGCCTTGCCCAGCCCCAGGCCGGACAGATCGACCCTGTGCAGCAGGCTTTTCTGGATGCCGGGGCCGTGCAATGCGGCTTCTGCATCCCGGGGATGGTCATGGCCGCCAAGGGCCTGCTCCACGAGAACCCTCATCCCGACCGGGAGCAGATCCGCATCGCCATGGCCGGCAACCTGTGTCGCTGTACCGGGTATTCCAAGATCATTGATGCCGTGGAATTAGCTGCCAAGTCTGACAAAAGGAAATGATTCATTGAGCGCACCCGAGACTCTTAACCCGAGAACCATGTCTGAGGCCCTGACGTTGCTGGCCGAGGCACCGGCCTCGACCGCTATCCTTGCCGGCGGGACCGATCTTCTGGTGCGCATGAGGGATCGCCGGAACTGGCCGGAAAGAATCCTGCACCTTGGCCGTATCGATGAACTGCGTGGGGTAGATCAGGGCGCTGAGGAGATCAGTATCGGCGCCCTGACCAGCCACAGTGACCTGCTCAGGCTGCAGGAGCAATCCGGTTGGGGGGCCTTGCTCGCCCAGGCCGCCCGACAGATCGGTTCGGTTCAGATCCGTAACCGGGGCACCATCGGTGGGAACCTTGTCAACGCTTCCTCGGCCGGTGACCTTATTCCAGCCTTATATGTACTGGAAGCCCGCCTGGTCCTGTGTTCCAGCCAGGGGACTCGGGAATTGCCGGTTGCTGGTTTCTTTACAGGAGCAGGCAAAACCGCGTGCCGGGCTGACGAAATTCTCAACCAGGTGGTGTTCTCCCGCCCGGCTCAGCATGAGAAGGGCCTGTTCATCAAGCTCGGCCAGCGCAGAGCCCAGGCGATCTCAAAGGTGATGCTGGCATTGTGGTATGGGGAGGAGCAGGGGAAGCTGGTCAACGTGCGCATCGCCCTCGGCGCTGTGGCTTCCACAGTTGTCCGCTGTCCCCGCACTGAAGCCCTCCTTACCGGCCGTCGGCTCACGTCCCAGGTCATTTCCCAGGCCAGCCGCATTGTACAGGAAGAGGTGCAGCCCATCAGTGACATCCGTTCCACCGCAGGGTACCGGCGGCAGATGTGCGGAGTCCTCCTGGTTCAAGCCCTGGAACACATATTGGCGGCGAGTTAGGTAAGTCCGAATGTTTGGAATTTCGTCCGAGGTAATGTTTGGGGATCCAGGTGCCAGGTCGGTCTTTGGAGTGGTCGCCGATTCATTTCCAAGGGCCTCACTTCGGGACCGCCTCGCTCAGATAAGTCTCCAGTTTTTTTAGCAGTTGCTGCTTTTGATCCTGATTCAGGAAACTCGCCACAAAGCCATTGCGGGCCAGGCGGCCAATTTGTTCATACGTCAGGTCCAGCGCCTGTTGGGTGGCAAGATAGTTTTCGCTCAGGTATCCGCCGAAATATGCCGGGTCATCGGAGTTCACCGTGACGCAGAGGCCTGCTTCCAGAAGCCTTTTGAGGCTATGGTCGGCCATGGAGGCGAAGACCCGCAGCTTGACATTGGAAAGGGGGCAGACGGTCAGGGGGATCTGGGCGCTGCGAAGCGTTTCGACCAGAATCGGGTCTTCCATGCAGCGCACCCCATGGTCGATGCGTTTGGCCCCGAGCAACTTCAGGGCCTGCCAGATGTACTCCGGCGGTCCTTCCTCGCCGGCATGGGCCACCGTCAAAAAGCCTTCCTTTCTGGCCCGGTCAAAGACCCGAGCGAATTTTTCCGGTGGATGACCGACCTCTGAAGAATCGAGCCCCACCGCGGTTATCCAATCCCTGAAAGGGAGAGCCTGCTCCAGGGTTTCCATGGCTTCGTCGGCGCTGAGGTGGCGCAGAAAACACAGGATCAGCCTCGAAGAGATGCCCAGTTGCCTCTCGGCGTCTTTCAGGGCCCGGTGGATACCGGTGATAACCCTTTCCATGGGCACCCCCCGGTCGGTATGGGTCTGGGGATCGAAAAATATTTCGGTATGCAGGATGTTCTGGGCCTTGGCCCTGTTCAGGTAGGCCCAGGTAAGGTCATAAAAGTCCTGCTCGTGCAACAGGACCCGGGCTCCCTGATAATAGATGTCGAGAAAAGACTGCAGGTCAGAGAATTCATAGGCCTGGCGCAGGGCCTCCACCGATGCATAGGGCAGCTCGATCCCGTTGCGCGCGCCGATTTCGAACATCAGTTCCGGTTCGAGCGAACCCTCGATATGGATATGCAGTTCGGCCTTGGGCAGTTTTTCAATAAATTGGCGCACGGTCTCCCTCCTCTTGGCAGGTTTGAGGCCCTCTGTCCCAAAGGGACTTGTCATTAAAATGTACCATGCTTTGGTCGGACTGGGAGGCGGGGAGCTGTGCAGGGAAAATTTTTTCCTGCTTCAGGCTCGGGGAGGGGGGGCAGGCATCTGCTTCGTCACCTGACCGTGGCGGTATTAATGTCTCATTAGCAGTGGCAACTGCGGAACCGGTTGTTATAATAAATTCTCCTGGTTAGGCATAGGCATCTTGCACCGGGAAGCCAGCCGATCTAATCACATGTCGCGGGGTTTCTGAGCGAGGATGGGGGAGTCATAACCCAGAATAAATATCCATGCCCCAGGAACCTGCTTTGCCAAAGGCTTGTTTCAGCGAACGAAAACGGATTGCGGCAGCCAGGCTCCGTGGTGGAGTAAGACGGAAAGGCCATACATGATCCCGGTTTCGACGGTTGCCGCCATTTCTCTGCTCTATTTCGGGCTTCTCTTCGCGGTCGCTTTTTATGCCGATAAAAGGCGTGCTGCAGGCCGGAGCCTTATCTCCAACCCCACCATATATACCCTTTCTCTTGCGGTTTTTCTTACTTCCTGGACTTTTTACGGCAGTGTCGGTCGAGCTGCCACCAAGGGGCTCGATTATCTCTCCCTTTATATCGGTCCCACGCTGATCGCTTTCAGCTGGTGGTTTCTGCTGCGCAAGATGGTGCGGGTCAGCAAAGAGCACAACATCGTCAGCATTGCCGATTTCATCTCCAGCCGCTATGGCAAGTCGACGCCCCTTGGCGCCATTGTTACGGTTTTTACCGTGGTTGGGATCGTGCCCTATATCGCTTTGCAGCTCAAAGCGGTGTCTCGCACCTTTGACCTTGTAACCCTCTCGGCATCGGACCTGGGTCCGAGGGGAGGGCACCTGGTTTCGACCCTGGCGGCGGGTCTGGATACCGCGATCATCGTGGCCCTGATGCTGGGGCTCTTCGGTATACTGTTCGGGGCCAGGAGCCTTGATGCCTCCGAGCGACACGAAGGGCTGGTGGCCACGGTGGCGATGCTTTCGCTGGTGAAGATCCTGGCGTTTGTTGCCGTGGGGCTGTTTGTTACTTATGGTCTCTTCGACGGGGTGACAGATATTTTCGGGCGTTTTTCCAACGATTTTCCCGAGCGGGCCCATCTGTTGCTGATCGGGACCGAGCAGGCCCCCTACAGTCAGTGGTTCACTTTCTCCTTTCTCAGCATGATCGCTGTGATGTGCCTGCCTCGCCAGTTTCACATCATGGTTATTGAAAACTCCGACGAAGAGCACATCAAAAGCGCCATGTGGGGGTTGCCGGCCTACATGTTTCTGATCAACCTCTTTGTCCTGCCGATCGCCCTCGGGGGGCTTATCCTCAATGGCGGGGACACGGCCCTGGCGGACTTTTTCGTTCTGCAGCTGCCGCTGCAGGGGGGCCATCCCTGGTTGGCCCTTTTTGTATTTATCGGCGGGGTGTCGGCGGCAGCGGGGATGGTCATGGTCTCTTCAGTGACCATATCGACGATGATACTCAACCATCTGCTGATGCCGGTGATCCTCAAGTTCAGAAGGCCGGGACGCGATATTTCGGCGCTTCTGCTCAATCTAAAGCGCCTGGGGATCATGGCGGTGGTCTTTCTGGGCTATCTCTACTTCAAGTTCATTGGTGAATCCTATGCCCTGGTCAATATCGGGCTGGTTTCATTCGTTGCCGCGACCCAGTTCGCGCCCTCGCTCATCGGTGGCCTGTTCTGGAAAGCTGCCAATCGCAAGGGGGCCATTTGCGGCCTGGTCTTAGGCTTTTTTCTCTGGTCCTATACCCTGCTGGTTCCCTTTTCGGTACGTTCGGGGTGGCTGGAGAGAGACCTGCTCGATAATGGACTGTTCGGTATCGGTTTTTTACGCCCCCTGGAACTGTTCGGTCTTGGCGGGCTCGATATCTGGAGCCACAGCCTGTTCTGGACGCTGGGATTTAACCTGGCGGCTTTTACTGCCGTTTCTTTGTTTACCAGGCAG
>CALZIZ010000095.1 GCA_945787465.1 uncultured Desulfuromonadales bacterium | reverse complement strand
ATCATTCACCCCCTTGTCAGCTATGGTAAAAGGTTGGGAACGGGTCCTGTGCGGGGAAATCTTCGCAGCGATGTGGATGGCTTAAGCTTTTTCGATCAGGCAGCTGAGGATTTCAGTCATGTGTTTTACAGGCATGGAAAAGTGACCCTCGTCTGGAAAAAAACGGGCCGTACAATCGGGAATCTGTTCAGCCATCCGTTGGCCCATGGCGAAAGGAACCGTGACATCCATCTCCCCGTGCCAGAGGATGATTCTGAACCGGATTTGTTCCGGGGAAAACCCCCAGGGGCGCGACAGCAGAAGCAGGTCAGCCGTCGTCCCCCGGGTTCCCCGGCTCAGTGCCTCGCTGAAAGAGCCCAACAGGATTTGTCTGGTTTCGATTTGTCCAAGCACTTCCCGGTCGGCCTCTCGCGCTCCAAAGCACAGAATGTTGAAACATAGCCCGGGAAATCGCCGCATCAGCCACCCTACCGGTCCCTGGTAGGTTGCCTGGAGCAGTCCCGGATAATGACGGGCCAGGTAAAAGTTCCCGCGCGCCAGCGCATTCATCCCAGCATAGTCGTTGGCCCCATTCACCGGTCCCAATCCGCAGACGATTCCAGCGGCTTTCAGACGCTCGGCGATGGCCCAGGCACAGGCCGCCGCGTAGGGGCCGCCCCCCGAAACCCCCAGAACGGCGAAGCGATCCACCTCGAGCCGGTCGGCCAGAGCCAGCACGTCGGCAGGCCAGTCCTCGAGAGTTCTTTTTTCCTGTGCATCCGAAAGCCCGATGCCGGGGCGATCTGGAGCTATGATCCGGATATTAAGTTCTTTGGCGGTTTGATCGGTGAGCTTGGCTTCGAGGCGTGAACCCGGCAGGCCGTGAAAGTAGAAGACTGGGGACCCCGAAGCGGTCCCGTATTCCGTAAATCCCAGGCGTCTGCCGTCTTCGAGGGTGATCTGCCGGTCGCGGGCTTGGCTCATGTTGCGGGATTTCCTTTCCAAAAGGCTCTTTTCGGACAGAAATCATCCCGCACCTTGAAAAACTCCTTTGCAATCAATCACCCTTGTAGGAGCGGCTTCAGCCGCGAAGCCTTTGGTTTTTTGCCGGTCATTCGCGACTGAAGTCGCTCCTACAACGACCCATTTTACCCTATATCGGTTCGATGCATTGGGGGCCTTCTTGCCCGGCTTTGTTGACGTAGTTAGATACCGGGTAATATGTCAGCTCGGCCGGGTCAAAAGGGGCCAGCAGGTCGCTGAGCCTGGCCGGCTCGTGCATGTCGGGATCAAGCCACAGGTCAAAGTCCTTTGGCCCGATGATCACCGGCATGCGCTCGTGAATCGGCTTCAATAAATCGTTGGTTCCCGAGGTGAGGATTGTACAGGATTCGATGATCTCTTTTTCGTCCCGTGGATTCTGCCACCTCTCCCAGAGCCCGGCGAAGGCCATGGGTCGATCCTCTTTCATTCGAACAAAGCATGCCTGCTTGTTCTTTCCTTCCTTTTTCCATTCATAAAAACCGTTGGCTGGAATCAGGCAGCGCCGGGTTCGAAACGCTGCACGAAACGAAGGTTTCTGATGGGCAGTCTCCGAGCGGGCGTTTATCATTCGTGAACCGATGGCCGGGTCATCTGCCCAGAAAGGGATCAGCCCCCAGGTGAGAAGATCCAACTGTCTTTTTCCATTCAGGGTGCGCACCGCAGCTACCGCCATGCTGGGGGCGATGTTGTAGCGGGCGGGAAAATCCGCCCCTGCGGAAATATTAAAATAGGCGAGGATTTCTTCCGGGCTAAATGTTAAACTGAATCGTCCGCACATGAGATAATTCTACCGGACGATGTTTCTAAAACAACCAGGAAAAAAGCCCATTTGAAGCGTAAATCTGAAAGTGGTGATGAGCCGAAGGAGGAAGCAGATGACCGACGACCTGAACAGATTCTGGGCCGACCGCGAGAAGGCAGTTCTGGTGGTGGTGGACGTGCAGCAGCGGCTGGTCCCCTCGATGAACCAGGACATCTACCGGCAGACCCGGCTGAATAATACGGTGCCTGAACTGGCGGAGGCTTGTCAAAGCAAGCTGATCGAGAAGGCCAGCTTCGGTTGCTGCGGCGAGCCCGCCTTTCCCGATTACATCAAAAGCCTCGATCGCCCCCAGGTGATCGTCACCGGCATGGAGGCCCACGTCTGTGTTTACCAGACGGTGCTGGGGCTGCTTGAGGCGGGCTACCAGGTGCATCTGGTACGCGACGGCATCTGCTCGCGGGGCAAGGTCGATTACCAGAGCGCCCTGGATAACGCGGCACGGGCCGGTGCGGTGGTCACCACAGCCGAGACGGTGCTGTTCCAGCTGCTGCGCACTGCGGCAGCCCCTGAATTCAAGGCGATTTCGGCCCTGATCAAAAAGCGCGCCGCCAGTCGTGAGGCTGTTGAGGATGCGGTTCGCTATGAGTGAACTGGTGCAGGAACTGCTTGAACATTTGAGTCTCGAGCGCCTCGAGGACAACCTGTTTCGGGGCGACAGCCGCGATATCGGGGGCAAGAGCGTCTTCGGGGGGCAGGTTCTCGGCCAGGCATTGGTCGCTGCAGGGCAGACCGTCAAGGGGCGTTCGACCCATTCGCTTCACGGCTATTTTCTGCGTCCGGGCGACCACAACGCACCCATCGTCTACGAGGTCGAACGCATCCGCGACGGCAGCAGCTTTACCACCCGGAGGGTCGTTGCCATTCAGCATGGCCGACCGATCTTCAACATGTCGGCCTCTTTTCAGATTGACGAAGAGGGCGTCGGGCATCAAGCCCCCATGCCCGAGGCACCACCGCCGGAGGGGTTGCTCTCCATCCCAGAGTTACGCAGGCAGGTTGCGGATCGGCTGCCCGAGAGCCGCCGCAAAATCCTGACCATGGACCGGCCCATAGAGATTCGCCCGGTCGATCCCGGCGATTTGTTTCAGCCAGAGCCCCGTCCGCCCTCAAAGCAGGTGTGGTTCCGCGCCGCAGGCTCCTTACCTGAAGACCCTGCGCTGCACCAAACGGTGCTCGCCTACGCCTCGGACTTCACCCTGTTGATGACGGCCTTTTTGCCCCATGGCCTGTCGTTTTTTCGCCGGGGGCTGCAGGTGGCAAGCCTAGATCATGCCATGTGGTTTCACAGGCCTTTTTGTATGGATGACTGGCTGCTTTATGATATGGACAGCCCCAGCGCTGCCAATTGTCGGGGCCTCTGCCGTGGAAATATATTTACCCGCGATGGGCAACTCGTCGCTTCGGTCGCCCAGGAGGGTTTGATCCGTCTAAGGGAAGTCGGGGTTTGTTGATGTGCTGCGGTGCTGGCTGATGTATTCGTACATCACGATAGACGCCGCGATACTGACATTAAAACTCTGCACCTGGCCGAACTGGGGGATGCTCAGCAGGCCGAGATCGGGGTAGTCTTCCAGTTCGAAACTGAAGCCCAACTCTTCGTGGCCGAAAATGAATGCGCTTTTCGGCGGCAACTCGGTTCGGTCAAGTTCCGCCTGTTTCCCGGGGGCGAGGGCGAACATACGATAACCCTGCCCCCTCAGGCTCTGATAGCAATCGGCAAAGCTTTCGTGAAAGCGCGCCGGGACCTTGCGAAACGACCCCTTGGCCGGCGCCGGGTCAAAGGGGTCGATGTCGACCAGGTGGACCTCCCGGGCGCCAAAGGCTTCGGCGCTGCGAAAGATTTTAGGGATATTGAATGAGGCCTTGAGGCCGTCCAGAACCACGATAAAGTCATGAACTCCAGCCTGGGCGAGCAGGTTGCGTCGCCGTTCTTTCTCATAGCGAAGCAGGGCGTTGCGCTGGTCTCGGTTCAAGGGGACTTCCTTTCGGCTTGGGGTGGTTTAGCCATATTTAAATACAACTTGGCCTCAGGTTCAAGGATTGAGGTCGAGGAAGAAAAAGGATCTATCGCCCCATGGGCTCTTCCGGACACTGCTCTGACAGGCTGGTCTGCACCAATCCCTTTGAATGGTTTGAGATTCACCCCAATGGCCAGGTGTTTCTCTGCTGCCCGGCCTGGCTCAAGCATTCGGTCGGCAACCTGCTTGAAAACACCGTCGCCGAAGTCTGGAACAGCCCCAAGGCCCAGCAGATCCGCCGCTCCATTTTCAACGGTTCCTTCCAGCACTGTAACCGCAAGCGCTGCCCGCGTTTGCACACGGGCAATCCCCCGGTTCAACCCCTTGACGGGATCGACGATGGCGAGGTCCAGCGTGCCATTCTAAACAAGCAGGCCGAACTTCCATATGGCCCGAAAACCCTCAATCTCTGTTATGACCCCAGCTGTAACCTGGCATGCCCGAGTTGCAGAAGCGATTTTTTCTCCAATGGTGCTGAGGCGGCCGAAAGGCTTGCGCTCATCGATGCGAGGATTCGCAACGAGGCTGCCGTCAGCGCCGAAACCATTAAAATCAGTGGCACCGGGGACCCCTTCGGCAGCCAGACCTTTCGCTCCATGCTTCAGGAATTTCGCCCCGAAAACTACCCCCGGCTCAAAAGCATCTACCTGCATACCAATGGCCAGCTCTGGAACGAGCAGGTGTGGAAGAGCATGCCGGACATTCACCCCTTCGTAACGGAAGCGGAAATTTCCGTTGATGCGGCGACCCCCGAAACCTATGCCTGCAACCGCAGGGGAGGGGACTTTGCCCGGCTGACTACCAACTTCGAATACCTGCAGAGCCTGCCCGTCGAGCTGAAGATCAGCTTTGTCATTCAGCAGAACAATTTCAGGGAGATTCCGGCTTTTGTTGCCCTTGGTGAACGCTTTGGCTTCAGGGTGTATTTCAGCCAACTGGTCAACTGGGGGACCTTCAGTCGCGAGGAGTTCAGGGCCCGGGCGGTGCATTTGCCCGACCATCCCGACCATGAGGATTTGATCAGGATTCTGCGCCAGGTGGCTGGCTGGGAGCGGGTGGACCTAGGCAATTTGGACCACCTGGCTGGTACAGCAATATAAAATTAGATCCATATTTGCAACCGTGCTCCTTTCCGGGGTGTCCAGATTTTTCAGAACAGTGTTTGCAAAAATGCAAAAATAGCGATTAATTTTGCATTTTTGCAAAACAGATGAGCCTCCTTTTGTATCGGAAGGGCATTCTGCTCTTCTCGTCAGCTCACTGCCGGTTGTTTCCCTCTCGCCCATTACAAGCCCTTCTTTTACTCTCCCAAATGCTGCAACATCTTAATAGTTCATTGAATTTTAGATGACCTATCTTCTGTCGAGTCGTTTGCGAAATATAAATAAAACACAATTAGACGATTAAAATTAAAAATTGGTGCAGTCATTGCTAAAACCATGACCATAGCTGGCCCTCAGGGGATCTTTTCGCTGAGGTTTGATCTGTTTGGCAACGTTTTGGCGCCGCCTTTCACCAGATGCCATTGGGGCATATTGGACTAACCATAACAAGGAGAAGTGAAATGTCTGCACTGGAGAGTCGAATTCGCCGCAAGTCCCTTATGAGCAAGGTCATGAACCCGGAGCAAACCGTGCAGTTTTTCAAGGACGGCATGAACCTGGGCTGGTCAGGGTTTACCCCGGTCGGATACCCCAAGGTTGTTCCGGTGGCGTTGGCCGATTACGTCGAGGCCAACAATCTGCAAGGCAAGATGCGCTTCAACCTGTTCATCGGTGCCTCGGTGGGGGTTGAAACCGAAGACCGTTGGGCGTCCCTAGACATGATCGATCGCCGCTGGCCGTATCAGACCGGCAAAAACATCCAGAAGGGGATCAACAGCGGGCGCATCCGTATGGGCGATATCCACCTGTCGATGTTCGCCCAGAATCTCGGTTATGGATTTTTTACCCCTGAGTCCGGGGGCGGCCTCGATATCGGCATTATCGAAGCGACCGGGATTGATGAAAATGGCGGTATTATCCTTGCCGGGTCGGTTGGCGCAGCGACTGAAATTATTCAGAAGGCCGACCGGCTGATCATCGAGCTCAACACCGAAATGCCTGCCCATGAAGGGTTGCATGACATCGTCATGCTCGATTTGCCCCCCAACCGCAAGCCCTACCTGATCAGCCGGGTCAACGACCGCATCGGCACCAGCGCCGTGCCCTGCGACCCCGAAAAGATCGTCGCCATTGTCGAATCGAAGATGCTCGATAACGGTCGCCCCTTAAGCCCCCCCGATCAGGTTTCTGAGCAGATTGCCCAGCATATCCTGGATTTCTTCCAGCACGAAGTGAAGATGGGCCGCCTTCCCAAGAACCTGCTCCCCCTTCAGTCAGGGGTGGGCAATATTGCCAATGCCGTGGTCGGCGGCCTGGTCAAGGGGCCCTTCGAGGGGCTCAACGTCTGGACCGAGGTGCTGCAGGATACAATGCTCGATTTCTTCGACTCAGGTAAGCTTGAATTCGCTTCGGCGACCTCCCTCTCGCTGTCCACGGAAGGTTTCAAGCGGCTTTACAGCAACTGGGACGGGTACACATCAAAGATCGTCCTGCGGCCGCAGCAGCTGGCCAACAACCCGGAGCCGATCCGTCGCCTGGGGGTCATCGCCATGAACACCCCGGTCGAATTCGACATCTATGCCCATGCCAACTCGACACTGGTCGGCGGCACCCGCATGATCAACGGCCTCGGCGGCTCGGGCGACTTCCTGCGCAATGCCTACCTGTCGATTATGCATACCCCGTCGGTGCGGCCCAGCAAGACTGACCCCACCGGTATCACCTGCGTGGTTCCCAAGGCGCCGCACATCGACCACACCGAGCACGATCTTGACGTGCTGGTCACCGAGCAGGGACTGGCCGATCTTCGCGGCCTCTGCCCGCGGGACCGTGCCCAGGTCATTATCGACAAGTGCGCCCATCCCGACTACCAGCCGCTCCTGCAAGAATACTTCGATCGGGCGAAGGAGGAGTGTCTCTCCAAGGGCACCGGCCACGAGCCGCAACTCTTTGACCGCTGCTTCCGGATGCAGCAGAACCTGGCTGATAACGGCACCATGAAAATTTCAAGTTGGGATTGATTGGATTCGTGCTGATTTGGCTGTCATCCCTGCAGAGTTTTGGGCCAGGACTCCACTTCTGAAAAAGTTGAAGGACTGGATTTCTACACACGCGGATCTGAGTTAAAGCGCTCGGAGATGACAAAACAAGATTAAATCCATGGTTTAAGTTTTTTGCCCCTCCGGGTAACTGGAGGGGCATTTTTTTTCAACCCTATCTGGCACTTGTTTGTGTTGACCGACAGCCTCTGCCCTTACCTGGGCGGTGTTCTGGTATGTGATGCCGGCCGCGGCTTGAGGGAGGGACCAGTCTGTCAAGAAAATCTTGAGTCGTTTGATCGGAAAAGCAGAATTGTCGGGTGTGAATTAATCCAATCGGCGGACTCGGGTTTACAGAAGGAAATGAAGTGTTAAAATTACCTACACCCTATGAGAAAATAATGAATGACCTAAAAAGGAGTTGCCTGAAATGAACACTTTGAAATCCTTGGCTCTAATATCTTCGATGGTTTTTGCTTTCATGGCTCTCCCGGTCGACTCGACTTTTGCCAAAAAGGGCTCAGGGGCTGAATACGGGCAGCAGATGAAAGCCCTTGAAGAACGGCACAAGACTGAAATGGAGGATTTGAAACAGAGGCACAAGGAAGAGCGCAGGGCCCTCAAGAAACAGTTCATGGGGAAAAAAGGGAGCAGTGACGGCGAGGATTATAGCAAGCACAAAAGCCGGGATCATGACAGCGACGACCATAGCAGCCATGGCAGCCGGGATCACCATAGCGACGATCATGACAGTTACAAGGACAGCGACGACGATGGCAAGGGGAAGGGTAAGTTAAAGAGCCACAAGGATAAGAAAAAAGGCAAGAAAGATTAAGCTGGTTTGCTGGGCTTCTATATCCGTTCAAGATATGACGTTGGACATTTGAATGTTTGGTCAGCAAATGAGGAGGGATTATAGTTTTTTTAAAGTCTCCCGTGGCTTTTACCTGTGGTTTGCCCAGAAAAAGACAAGAAGACAACTTGTCGGGTTTCGCAGGTATCTCTAGGTTTATTAAGTAAACTTTACTTGCCAGGAGTGAGACTGCTTCCTAGAATGGGGGTCAACTTTAAGTGTTGGGGGGGCGCTTATGTTCATGGGGTATATTTTTTTGGAATGCTCGGACTGTGGCCGAAAAATTCGTCACCACTCCAAAGATGTCGAGACGAGGAAAAAACGTATCTGCCCAAAGTGTGGCACAATTATTCAGGTCTCCAAAACTATAGAGGTTGAAATCGCAGCCAGGAATTCGTGTACCGTGCGGTGACCTGCAAATCGCAAAACCAGCTAAAGACAACCGGGGAACAAGTGTGCTCTGAAAAAGGGACAGGAGTGCCTTCGCTTTATATCGTCCCATATCCCAGGCGCTGCTCCAACTGCCGACAGAATTCCTTCCGGCACCAGTTCTCCACTTCAACCAGGGCCCGATAGGCCTCTTCAAATCCGTTGTAGCCAACAGTAAATACCCCGTGGCCAAAGACGATGACGCGGCCTGCCTTGCCGATGACGGGTGCCACTTTTTCGGCCAGGCCTCCGGCGCCGATTTCTCCTGCGACCACCGGCGTTTCGCCTAAGAATCTCACCTGCGGGCATTGCCGCCAGCAGTCCCTGACCGAACAACCCTGCTCCTCGCAGAGCATGCTCATCACAACCGCCAGTTTCGGGTGACCATGAAGGATGGCGCTGGCACCTGTCTGTTCGAAAATTCGCCTGTGGGCCATCAGTTCGCTCGATGCGGTGACCCCGGCGGTGGAGGTGTTGTCGTCGGGGACCGGGTCGATGCATCCCTCAAGCTCGTCGAGATGAGCTCCGGTCTGGGAGATATAGACCGTTCTGTCGTCCCGCCATGAGATGTTGCCGAAGGCTGAGTCGACCAGGCGCTGTTCGACGGTGTAACGGCCGGCCCTGGCGATCTCGGTCAGAATCTCCTCTCGCCTTTTCAGCGGCCCCTGCCCGAAGGTCAAACCTGCGGTCTCTATCGGCTGTAGCCAGTCGCGTCGCAGCGTTTCGAACGCCTCACGCTCGCCGGGCAGCATAAACCCGACTTGCAGCAGGTCCAACAGGTATTTGACCAGGACCGCGTGAAAGACCGAGCAGTAGTTGATGTAGGCCTGTTCGGGGGTGAGCCCGCCGCTGGCCATGATGCCGACCCCTTCGATAATGACTCCCTTGCGGTGGCGCAGCAGTCGGGCCAGGTGGACAGGGTCGGGCTTGCCTCCTGCTTCTCTGCGCACCAGGGGGATGTCGTGCAGAAAGGTTCGGGTTTCCGTGTCCCTGGGCACCAGGGTTTTCTCTTCGGCTGCGGCCCTTTGCAGCATAAAGTCGGTAATGGGAAGGGATGGCTGGGCCAGGGTAAGGGCGACCTGGTTCAGTTGCGAGAGTACCGCCTCGCCAAGTTGGACAAGGTCCTTTGGGCCCTGGCTGAGAAGCTCGTCGTCCTTGGCCAGCAGGGCTATACGGCCTGGGGTGGCACTTCCGTCAACGGCGAGTTTGGCGGCATACTTGGCGATCTGGGTTTTCATGGCTGGCCCTCCAGGTAGGCGGGGTCGGTAAAGTTGCCGTCCTCGGTGAGGCCACGGATGCGGTAATACTTTCGCAACTCTTCGTCGAATCGAGCGCGGTCGACGGGCGGCACCTCGATTCCTTCACCGCTGCTGCCCGCCTCGGCGAAAAAGCGTTGGGGCAGAACATCGTCAGCCATGGCAAAGCCGTTTTTCAGGTTGTAGAAGCGCTCGGTAAGGTAGATACGTTCGCCGATGTCTTTGAGGTCCTGTGGGGAGTATTCCAGACCGGTGACGGCCGAAAGGATTTCCCCGTACTCCTCGAGACTGGCTCCGAGAAAAGAAAATTTGCAGGCCACCAACGAGTCGATAGCCGCATTGGTATCCTCGGCGATCTTGATAATTCGTGCCTTGCCGGCAAAAGAGAATCGGTCGGTGGGCACCGGTTTGCGCAGAATCTCGTGGGAGATGGGATAGGCGCGAAGGTGGCAGCCGCCGCGGTTGCTAGTACAGTAGGCCAGGGCCATGCCGTAGGCCCCCCGAGGGTCGTAGGCCGGCAGTTCGAGGGACTTGACGCTCATTGACAGCTCCCCCTGTCCGCTGGTCTCGGTGAGCCTGCGGGAGCCTTCGGCAAGCAGGTCTCCCTCGCCGCGGCGCCAGGCGATGTCCTTGAGCAGGGGCCCGATCTGTTCGGCAGTGGGAAAACGTCCCCGCAACTCGCCCCAGGCCGAGATTGTCGCGGCCGCCGAGATGGTGTCCAGACCCAGCTCGTTGCACAGGTTGTTCGACTTGACGATGGAATGCAGGTCGGCAATGCCGTTGAGCGCTCCGAAGTGTGAGACGGTTTCGTATTCGGGCAGGTGCTTGCCGTCTTTGCCGCTTTTTTTGCACTGGATGGGGCAGGCGAAGCAGCCGTCCTTTTTTGCCTGGTAGGCCTTGCGGATGGCCGGCCCGGAGTAGTTGGCCGCCTGGGCGAAAACGGTTTTTCGAAAGTTTTCCGTCGGGGCCATGCGCCGCTGAGCCATCAGGTCGACCAGGGTCGGGGTGCCGTACTCAGCGATGCCGAGTTGGCCGAAGATGATCGGTGAAGCCTTGAAAAGCCGCATGACGTCCTGGCGAGCCGAATCGAGGCGGCCGCGGTCGGCGATGGTCGTCTTGCGGTCGCCGTTGACGACGATGGCCTTAAGGTTCTTGCTGCCCATGACCGCCCCCAGGCCACCGCGGCCGACCGAGTTGCCTTCGCCCATCATGATGTTTGCGAAGAGCACGCGGTTTTCTCCCGCAGGCCCGATTGCCGCCACGCTGCCTGCGCCCTGGAGCCGGGCGACGGTGGCATCGATGGTCTGGCCCCAGAGTGGGGATGCGTCCTGAAGTTCAACCCCTTCGGGGGTGATTGAGACGATAAGCGGTTGGGGGCTTTTGCCGGTGATGACCAGGGCATCGACCCCTGTTGCCTTGAGCCGGTAGGCGAAGCGGCCGCCGGCCGAACAGTCGTAAATCGTGCCGGTCAGCGGCGAGCGCGAGACCACGGTCAACCGGGCCGAGGTCGGCGCAGAAGTACCGCAAAGCGGTCCGGTGGCAAAGACCAGCGGCATCTGTGGTGCAAAGGGGTCGAGGCTGCAGGCATCCCGCAGCATGCGCACCCCCAGCCCCCGGCCGCCGAGGTAGGTGTGCAGCCAGGCTTCAGGAAGCTGCTCGATATGTGAAGTGCCGGTCCCCAGGTCGATCTTCAGGACCTTGCCGTGCCATCCGTGCATTTGTTTCTCCAGTCAGGTTCTTGGGCCAGGATGGCCCGGACGCTGATTTTAATGGAACCCGAGGCGAATGGATACCGTTTTTTTCGGGAAACCGTTTGACATGCGGAGGCTGTTTATTCTAACTTTTTCGTTACTGTTCAGCCCATTAATCGTTTGCATAGAGCCAAGGCAAGACCGTCGGGACGCGCCCCGACAGGCGCCTTACTTTTTGTAAGAGCCGACAAAAAGTAAGCAAAAAGCGGCTTTTTTATTTCTGTAACGGTAGGTCCGGTATCCCCTTCGATGGTTGCTGCTGGCGGAATCCCTTCGAGCTTCGGCCAAACTGAAAGCGAAAGGCCCCATGCTCGCAAGCTCACAATGGGTTAGACGGTGAGGGCGGTGGGGCTTCATGTATCAGGATGCAGGGGACTAACGCCCCATAGGACCTATAGTCTTTTGGCACCGCTTGTCTCTTCTGCTGGCGGAACATTACGGAGTTGCGTGGGCACAATCTAACCCATTGTGAGCTTGCGAGCATGGGGCAGTTCGATTTTCGTTGTCACCCAGCACCGCCTTACTCTATGGGCAGCACCATCAGAACAAAGCTCCGAAACCAGGCGAAAGCAATGCCCCCCGCAGGGGAAGCCACTTTTTGCTTCGTTTTTGGTGGCTTTCAAAAATGAAGGCGTCTGGCGGGACGCGACCCGCCGGTTTTGCTTTTGAACCTATTGGCCGTTCGTTTTGCCTTGTGCTGAATAGATAATACTTTTTTAATTGTTTTTTATGAGCAACCCAAAAGGGCAGGGACCATGAAATTCACTTTTTATCCCACCGATCGCTTCTCGGCCAGGCTCGAAAAGATCAAAAAGCAGGATCCCCCGGGGCATGGCCGGATCATGAAGGTCATCGAGCGTCTGCTCCAGATCCCCGGCGATGCCGACGGGGTGATGCACGGGCTGCACCACGGCCGGTTGAAAAAATATGTCGGCCGGCGCGATTATCGCCTCATCTACCACTGGTGTGAACTGTGCCGAAAAGAAAACCAGCGGCTTGAAGACAAATGCGGGCACTGCGAGAAGGTCTCCGACCACAGCGTGATTTTCTTCGACGTCTACCACAAGAACGAACTGGCCCACCTCAAGGCATAATTTAAGGTCATCATAATTACATCAAAGACTTGCCTCGCCATACAAAGCACCAAGATAACTTCAGATCAACGGGCAAAACCTGGATTCCCGCCTTCGCGGGAATGATTCGGCCTGAGCCTGTCGAAGGCCCTGGAAGCGTCTGCTGAACCAATGCTTCGACAGGCTCAGCATGAACGGCAGGCAAATATGTTTCTCGCTGTCCTTGGCGTCTTGGTGGCAAATACCTTTGCTTGGACCATGGTTTTGAAAGTTTTAGGCTGCCCCGTTTCCCTCAGGAAAGAATTCCCCGATGAAATACGAAGAGATTTACCGCGCCACCTTAGAAAAGTGGGGCGCCGAAGCCCAGTACGACCAGGCCGTGGAAGAGTGCGCCGAACTGATCGCCTCATTAAAACATTTCCGGCGCGATAAGGTCGACGAGGAGGCGGTGATCGCCGAACTGGCCGATGTGACCTTGATGGTTGGCCAGCTCACCTACATGTTCGGCCCTGACAAAGTCGGGGCGGCTATTGAGAGCAAACTTGATAAACTCAAGAGATTGCTTTCAGAACCTTGAGAGAATCCCTGGCCTTTCTTTGGAACCGCTGCCGAAAGATGCCGCTTTGAGTCCAGATGGTATAATTTAGGTGGATGTAAAAGACCGGGAAAGGGGTTTCCCGGTAGCCCAAGGAGGACCATCATGAGGAGCGAAGAATTTCAAGATGTATGTCAGGCGGTGAAAAGCGGGCAGGAGAAGTTCGTAAAGCACATCGTGACCCATAAGGTTGGCAAGGTAACCTCCTGTCATTCCGAGGATCATGAGTTTGAAGTCGACTGCTCCGGCGAACACAAAACCTGGATCATGGAAAATTGCAAGGAAGACAACAAGTAACTTGTCTATTGCCATGTTGCTGAGGGAGGAAATGCTCCCTGGTTGTTCTTAAGGGACCGAAAAAAACAGTCGGTCCTTTTGTTTTGCCCCCTGCAATGGGTAAAATGTAGGGGGCGGTGGTAGTCAGATCGCCAGAATAGACTGTAATGGGCTTTCTCAGGGGGGTGTTTTGGATTTCCGAGGTCGTCTCAAGTTTCTGCGCGAAAATGTCATTGCCTTGCTGGTGGTCGCCATCCTGATCGGCGTGGCCACCGGAGCCCTGGCGGTGGGCTTTCGCTATCTCTTGCTCTGGGCTACCCTGTTCTGTTGGAAAAACCCCTTTGACCTGGTCGGTACCGCCGGGCGCATGCCATGGTATCTGGTTCTTGGCATGCCGGTGCTGGGCGGCCTGCTGGTAGGTCCGATTGTCGCCTTTCTGGCTCCCGAAACCCGCGGCGCAGGGGTACCTGAGGTGATCGATGCGGTGGTGACCAAAGAGGGCAGGATCCGCCACCGCACCACTATCTGCAAGCTGATCTCCACGGTTATTTCCATCGGATCCGGAGCCTCGGTCGGCCGTGAGGGTCCCATCGTCCACATGGGGTCATCGGTCGGTTCCTCAATTGCCCAGGCGACGGGGCTTTCCGCCGAATGGCGGCGGGTTTTTCTGGCCAGCGGAGCCGCCGCCGGAATCGCCGCAACCTTCAATGCCCCCATGGCCGGGATGCTGTTCGCCGCCGAGATCATCCTGGTCGACTTTCAGGTCAGCTATTTGAGCCACATCGCCGTGTCTGCCGTTTCTGCCACGGTCATCTCCCATCACTTTCTCGGCAGCCTGCCGGCGCTGAACATCCCCTTTTTCATGCTGAACAGCTATTGGGAGATCCCCCTTTACTGCCTCCTCGGGGTTCTGGCCGGGTTCGTGTCCATTGGTTTTATAAAAACCATCTCCCGGGTCGAGAACGGTTTTGACCGTTTGCGGGTTCCGATTGTGCTGCGGCCCGCCCTGGGTGGTTTCGGGGTGGGGCTGATCGCTATCCAGTTTCCCCATGTGCTGGGGGTGGGGTACCAGTCGATTAACCAGGTGCTGACCGCCGAAATGGCCCTGGGCGTCATGGCCGCAGTCCTTTTGCTCAAACTTGTGGCCTCATCATTGTGCGTGGGGGCGGGCTTTTCAGGAGGGATTTTTGCCCCCTCGCTGGTCCTCGGGGCCCTCGCTGGCGGACTTTTTGGCGCCGGGGCCCATTACCTGGCACCCGAAATCGCCGGCCATTTTCCCGCCTACGGGCTGGTCGGAATGGGCGCCGTGGTCGCAGGGACCACCATGGCCCCGATCACCGCCATATTCACCATTTTCGAACTGACCTACAATTTTGAAATCATCCTGCCGCTGATGACAAGTTGCATCGCCAGCCTGGTGATCGTCCAGAAATTTTACGGGTATTCGGTCTACGAAACCAAGTTGCTCAAAAAGGGGATCAAGATCGTGCGGGGCCATGACGTCAACCTGCTGCGGTCAATGGCCGTGGGCGAATACATGGAGGGCGATTTCGAGAGCATTCGCACCGACACCCGGCTGGGCGATCTCCTGGTCATGGCCCAGGACAGCCATTATCCCCATTTCGTGGTTCTCGATGAGCGAGAGCGGCTTGTCGGCATGCTCTCCATGCGCGATCTGAAAGATTTTCTTGCCGACATGGGCGACCTGGTGCAGTTGGTGGTCGCTTCGGATATCATGACCCAGGAGGTCTATTGCCTCACCCCGGCGGATAATCTTGAGACAGCCTTCGAGGTCTTCGAGGGCAAGCAGATCTCCACCCTGCCGGTGATCAGTGCCGACGGCAGCAAAAAGGTGCTGGGTATTCTCAAAAAAAGCAATTTACTGCTAGCCTATAATCAGAAAATCCTCAAATCTGATGTCCTTACCCCATAGGAGGTTGTTGGCGAGATTGAGTGGGTGAAATGTTATTCGGTTTCTGCTATATTAGCTCCCTTGTGTGAAATTCAGCAATTACGGTGGGTGCCGCGGGCGACTGCCGTTTATTCGGAGCAATTATGGACGAGGAATTTGAAGAATACCTGGCCGAAGACGAGGAAGACAACCTCGAACTGGCCCAGATGGCCCTGAACCGGGGGGAAAACCGGACCGCCCTGGATCTTTCAGAGGACTATCTCGAAGACAACCCCTTCGATGTCGAGGCGCTGAATATCTGCGCCGTGGCGGCGGCCAATCTCAACGATGAGGCCAAGGCCCTGGGCCTGTATCAGAAAGCCCTGCGTTTCGAGCCAAAGAACGGGGCGATTCATCACAATTACGGCGTGCTGCTCGAGAGGCTCGGCGAGTACCATAAGGCACTGCAGCACTTCAAGCGCTCCCTCGAGATTCAGCCTGATTTTCCCGAGGCGTATGTCAATATGGGCAATACCCTCGACGAGCTGGGCCAGACCGAGGAGGCTCTTGGCATGTACGATGAAGCCCTGCGGCGCATGCCCGATTCGCCCGACGCCTATTACAACAAGGGTTTTACTCTTAACCGCCTGGGGCGCTTCGAAGAAGCCCTCGACAGCTTTCAGAAGGCCCTGGTGATCGCCCCGGACGATGGCTCCCTGCTGAATGGGGTCAGCTACGCACTGTCCGGCCTGGGGCGTGACGAGGAGGCTCTCGCCAGTTATACCCAGGCCATCGCCAGGGACCCGGAAAGCCCCAACTACCGCTACAATCGCGGTCTGTCCTTTTTTCGCCTGGGGCAGGTCGATGAGGCCCTGGCCGATTTCGATGCCGCCCTGGAAATCGATCCGCTGTTTTTTGATGCCCTGATTGAAAAGGTCAGCCTGTTTGTCACCAGGGACGACCTTGACGAGGCTGAGATATTGCTGGGCCAGGCCGAAGAGATCGAGCCCGAGAGTCCGGAAATCCCCTTTTACCGTGGGGTGATCCTTGAGCGGCGGGGCGACCTGCAGGCGGCCTTGTCCGAACTCGATAAGAGCCTGCAACTCGACCCCGAGTCGATTTACACCCTGAACAACAAGGGAAACGTGCTGATCGACCTCGATCGCCTCGATGAGGCCCTGGCCTGTTTTGATTCGATCCTGCAGCGCACCGACCAGTATCCGCTGGCCTACTACAACCGCGCCTGTGTCTTTGCCCTCAAGGGCGAGGTTGAAGAGGCGGTTCAGGCCCTGGCCAAGGCCTCGGAAACCAACCCCCGGTTTCTTGAGGATGCTCTTGACGATCCCGATTTCGAGGGCATCCGCGATACTCCGGCCTTTGTACGGCTGGTGGCCAGCAAGCCGGTTCAAAGCTGAGGACCATGAAGCAGGTGCCGCAGAACATAATCCTTCCGGTTTATGGCATGTCGTGCCAGAAGTGCGTCAAAAAGGTCACCGAGGTTGTGGGCGGGCTCGACGGAGTGCTCGCGGTGGAGGTCTCGCTTGAGAAAAGACGGGCCGATGTGACCTTTGATGCCGGGCGGACCGACGGGGAAATTATCGCCAAGGCGATTGTCGAGGCAGGGTTTCGGGGGACCGAAGAGGCGGTTTCCGAGAGCGATGCTGCGCCTGCCGCTTCACCTTCACCGCCGGCGAAGCTTAAGCAGACGACCCTGCTGCTCAAGGGGATGACCTGTGCAAACTGTGCCCGCGCCATCGAAAAGGGGGTTGCCGAGATGCCTGGGATTGTCGAGGCCTCGGTCAACTTTGCCGCCGAAAAACTAAGCGCCACCTTCGACGCCAAGCGGTTGAAGGTCCCGGAGATCATCGCCCGCATCGAGGGCCTCGGCTACCGGGCAAGGCTTTCGGGCGAAGAAGCAGGCAGGCTGAAGTTCGCCATCCAGGGCATGCATTGCGCATCCTGCGCCCAGACCATCGAGAAAAAGCTCAAGGCCCTTGAGGGCGTACGGGAGGTGCGGATCAATTTCGCCGAGGATTCGGGCACCGTTGACTTCGATTCCGAGCGACTTGGCCCCAGTGAAATCTTTCAGGCCGTCGAGGATGCGGGTTACACGCCCCTCCAGAGCCGGGATTCCGAAGAGGAGGCAAGCGAGGCCAGAACCCAGCTCGCCTGGCTGGTTTTTTCCGCCGTCCTGACCCTGCCGATCATGCCCCTGATGTGGCTCGAGCCCTTTGGCGCCGCCACGGTGTGGGTCATTGCGCTGCTTGCCACCATGATTCAGTTCAGCGCTGGGCTGATTTTTTATCGCGGCGCCTTCAAATCGCTCAAGAACCGTTCGGCCAACATGGATGTGCTGGTCGCCATGGGCATTTCCGCCGCCTATGGCTACTCTGTCCTTGCCCTGCTCAACCTGTTTGGCATTTCCGGTCATGTCTTTTTTGAAACCAGCGCCATGCTCATCACCTTTATCCGTTTCGGCAAGTGGCTCGAAGCCAGAGCCAAGGGCAAGGCGAGCCAGGCGTTGAAGAAACTGCTGCAGCTGCAGGCCGACAAAGCCCGCCTGCTGGTCGACGGCCAGGAGCAGGAGGTGTCGGCGAGCCGGGTCAAGGTCGGCGATCGGGTGGTGATTCGCCCTGGGGAGAAAATTCCCGTAGACGGTGAGGTGGTCGACGGCGAATCGGCGGTGGATGAATCGATGGTCACCGGCGAGTCGGTGCCGGTGGACAAAGAGCCGGGGGAGACCGTCACCGGTGCCACCATCAACCAGACCGGCCGCCTGGTCGTCCGCGCGACCCGGGTCGGCGAGGAGACGGTGTTGGCCCAGATCGTCAAAATGGTCGAGGCGGCCCAGGGAGACAAGGCCCCGATCCAGCGCCTGGCCGATGCGGTTTCCAACTGGTTCGTGCCGGCCGTGGTGACTATCGCGGCCCTGACCTTCATGGTCTGGTACGGGATGCTGGCCGCCGAATTTCTGTTTGCTTTCAAGATGGCCATCGCGGTGCTGGTCATTGCCTGTCCCTGTGCCCTGGGCCTGGCTACCCCGACCGCCATCATGGTCGGCAGTTCCGTGGGGCTTTCGGCCGGTATTCTGTTCAAGCGCGCCTCTGTACTCGAAAACATCTCCCGACTCGAAGTGGTGCTGCTCGACAAGACCGGGACCCTGACCAAGGGGGAATTCTCCCTGACCGACCTGGTTGCGGTCCCTGAGGGCTCCGCTGATGAGCTGCTGCGCTTTGCTGCGGCGGCCGAAGCGGCCAGCAATCACCCTCTGGCCCGGGCGGTCGTGGGCTACTGCCGGCAGGAGGGGGTTGATGTGCCTGAGGCGACAAATGTTGAAGAGATCGGTGGGCATGGCCTGCTCTGCCGGGTCGACGGGCTTCAGGTCCTGGCAGGCAACCACCGGCTGATGGAACGCGAGGGGGTTGATACCACGGCCCTTGACCCCCAGGTCGAAAAACTCACCGAAGAGGGTCGGTCGGTTGTTTACCTGGCCCGCGAGGGCAAACTGCTTGGGGTTGTGGCCCTGGCCGACACGCTCAAGGACAACGCCAAAACGACCATCGACCGCTTGCGCGAGCTGGGGCTTAAAACCGTAATGATCACCGGCGACCGCCAGGCCGCCGCCAGATCGGTTGCCAAGCAGCTTGGGGTGGACGGGGTCGAGGCAGAGGTGCTGCCCGGAGACAAGCAGCAGGTGGTTCGCGACTACCAGCAGCAGGGGCGCTTCGTCGGCATGGTCGGCGACGGCATCAACGACGCCCCGGCCCTGGCCCAGGCCGATATCGGCATTGCCATCGGCAGCGGCACCGACGTCGCCAAGGAGACCGGCGACATCATCCTGGTCAAGGGGGATATCCAGGATGTCGAACGGGGCATCCGCCTGGGGCGCAAGACCCTGTCAAAGATCAAGCAGAACCTGTTCTGGGCCTTTTTCTACAATGTGGTCGGCATTCCCGTGGCCGCTGGAATGCTCTACCCGTCTTTCGGCCTGGTACTTAAACCCGAATATGCCGGTCTGGCCATGGCTTTTTCCAGCGTCTCGGTAGTCACCAACAGCCTGCTGCTGCGCAATTATGCCAAGCAGCTTTAAAAGAATTGTTACGGCGGCCATAGAGATATTATCGTAGGTTGGGTTGAGGAACGAAACCCAACAAAATCAGGCATCAAGCAGGCCATGTTGGGTTTGTCGCTTCGCCCCTTGACCCAACCTACGGGGGCATCAAGCGCTTTTCTCTGAGTTCTCTGTGCCCTCTGTGGCCAGGCTTTTAAGGTTGTACCCATGTCCCGCAAAACGATCATCGGTGTTATCGGCGCGAGTGAGGCCAGCGAGGCTGGTTATGCCGCTGCGCGGGAGGTGGGCAGGCTGATCGCCGAGCGGGGCGCGGTGCTGGTTTGCGGCGGCCTGGGCGGGGTCATGGAGGCTGCCTGCCGGGGCTCTGTCGCAGCCGGCGGCGAAACCCTCGGCCTGCTGCCCGGCCCGGAGGCCGCTCAGGCCAACCCCTACGTGACCTTGGCTGTACCGACCAACATGGGCCATGCCCGTAACGTCATCATCGCCCACACTGCCCAGGCTCTGATCGCCGTTGAAGGCGAGTTCGGCACCCTGTCAGAAATGGCCGTCGGCCTCAAACTTGGGCGCCGGGTGGTGGCGTTGCACAGCTGGCCCGGCCTTGAGGGGGCGGTGTATGTCGAAACCCCCGAAGAGGCGGTTGAAGCCGTTTTTGCATCAATAGGCAATAGTGCAAGTGACTAGTGACGAGTGAAATAAACTGCCGGGAGGCAATTCAATGCCATTGGATCTGAGTCGATCGCAAAAATTTTCCGGGGAATTTATCGAATGGGCGCGAGGCAAGGGCCGAGTGCTGATCGTCGCCCATGACAACCCCGACCCCGACTCCCTGGCCGCGGCCATGGCCCTCAAGCACCTGCTGTTGATCAAGACCGGGCAGGAGGCGACCATTACCTTCGGTGGAGTTATCGGCCGGGGGGAAAACCGGGTCATGGTTGAGAAACTTGAAATCCGGGCGATTCCCATCGAGCAGCTCAACCTTGACCACTACCAGGTGGTCTGCATGGTCGACACGCAGCCGGCAACAGGGAATAATTCTTTTCCCGCTGACCGGCCGGTGCATCTGGTCGTCGATCACCATGCTCCGCGGGATATCTGCCGAACCTGCAGCTGGGTCGACATTCGCGAGGACTACGGGGCCTCGGCCACCATTCT